>NZ_JBWKAW010000005.1:0-517211 GCF_056437345.1 Kitasatospora sp. NPDC042419 | reverse complement strand
CCCCGTCATCACCCTCGACGCCCGACGCCGCGACAGCGCCAAGAGCGCCCTCATCACCCTCGTCGAACACGCCCTCCTCGCCCGGCTCCGCTGAGTCCGGCGCGTACGGCCGCGGCGCGCGGGGCGGCGGCCGGTACGGCGCCCGCGTGCACGGGAACGGCGTGTGCGGGAACGGTGCGGCCCGCGGACCCGAGGGTCCACGGGCCGCACCCGCACGCGTACGCGCACGCGGTTCAGTCGGTGCCGGGCTCCAGGCCCGCCCGCAGCAGGCCGTAGGTGTAGGCGTCCTCCAGCGCCAGCCAGGAGGCGGCCACCACGTTGTCCGCCACCCCGACGGTGGACCAGGCGGAGGTGCCGTCGGTGGTCTCGATCAGCACCCTGGTCTTCGAGCCGGTGCCGTGCTGGCCCTCCAGGATGCGGACCTTGTAGTCCACCAGCTCCAGCTTGGCCAGCTGCGGGTAGATCCGCTCCAGGGCGGTGCGCAGCGCCCGGTCCAGGGCGTCGACCGGGCCGTTGCCCTCACCGGTGGCGATCATGCGCTCGCCCTTGGCCCAGAGCTTGACGGTGGCCTCGTTCCCCGGGTTCCCTCCCCCGGCCTCCGGCCGGGGGGACCCCCACGGGCCCTGCTCGCTGATGGTCCGCCAGGACTCCAGGGTGTAGAAGCGCGCCCGGTTGCCGCGCACCTCGTCGCGGAGCAGCAGCTCGAAGGACGCGTCGGCGGACTCGTAGGTGTAGCCGAGGCTCTCCTGCTCCTTGACCTTGGCCACCACCCGGCCGGCCAGGTCGCGGTCGGTGGAGAGGTCGTAGCCGAGCTCCTTGCCCTTGAGCTCGACGGAGGCCCGGCCGGCCATGTCGGAGACCAGCATCCGCATGGTGTTGCCGACCGTCTCCGGGTCGATGTGCTGGTAGAGGTCCGGGTCGACCTTGATCGCCGAGGCGTGCAGGCCCGCCTTGTGGGCGAAGGCGGAGGTGCCGACGTACGGCTGGTGGGTGGAGGGGGTCAGGTTGACCACCTCGGCGATGGCGTGCGAGATCCGGGTCATCTCGGCCAGGCTGCCGGCGGGCAGCACCCGGCGGTCGTACTTGGTCTCCAGCGCGCCGACCACCGGGAACAGGTTGGCGTTGCCGACCCGCTCGCCGTAGCCGTTGGCGGTGCACTGGACGTGGGTCGCGCCCGCGTCCACGGCGGCCAGGGTGTTGGCGACGGCGCAGCCGGTGTCGTCCTGGGCGTGGATGCCGAGCCGGGCACCGGTCTCGCGGAGCACGTCGGCGACGGTCTCGTGCACACCGGCCGGCAGCATCCCGCCGTTGGTGTCGCAGAGCACCACCACCTCGGCGCCGGCCCCGTGGGCGGCCCGGACCACGGCGAGGGCGTAGTCGCGGTTGGCCTTGTAGCCGTCGAAGAAGTGCTCGCAGTCGATGAAGACGCGGCGGCCCAGGGCGCGCAGGTGGGCGACGCTGTCCCGGATCATCTCCAGGTTCTCGTCCAGCGTGGTGCGCAGCGCCAGCTCGACGTGGCGGTCGTGGGCCTTGGCGACCAGCGTGACGACGGGTGCGCCCGAGTTCACCAGGGCGGCGAGCTGCGGGTCCTCGGCCGCGCTGCCGCCGGCCCGGCGGGTGGCGCCGAAGGCGACCAGCTGGGCGTTGGCGAGGTCCAGTTCGGCGGCGGCGCGGGCGAAGAACTCGGTGTCCCGGGGGTTGGCGCCCGGCCAGCCGCCCTCGATGAAGCCGACCCCGAACTCGTCCAGGTACCGGGCGATGGCCAGCTTGTCGGCCACCGTGAGGTTGATGCCCTCGCGCTGGGCCCCGTCGCGCAGGGTGGTGTCGAAGACGTGGAAGGCGTCGTCTGGGAGGTTGCTCGCCTGGGTCATGACCCTGGGTTCTCCGTTCCGGGAGGTCGGGTACTGCTCTGCCGGTTCTGATCCGGCTCCACTGTCCAGCATCCCGCGCGCGCCCCGGTGTCCCTGAGTCCCTTGTGGGGGCTCCGGCCGGTCCGGGGGAAACAAAAAGACCCCTCGCGGGTGCGAGAGGTCTGCGCGCGGGTCTGGACGCTGGTGGTCGCTCCGCATCGGGTACTGCGGGAGCGGTCACTGCGGACCGGCGCGCCTGCTGCTAATAATCAGCGAAAGCGAGGACACGCTCGCAGTCTGGCACATCCGTCCGGGGTCCGGCCGCCCCGTCTCGCCATCCGGAACACGGCGGCCGGGACGGGGGCCGGAACGCCGACGGGAACGGCGGCCGGGCCGACCGCCCGCGGGTCCGGGCGCCGCGCGGCAGCGGGCGCCCGGACGTGCCGCTCGGGGCGGTCAGACGATCTTGTGCAGCCAGCCGTGGGTGTCGGGCGCCTGGCCGCCCTGGATGGCGAGCAGGGCCTTGCGCAGCTCCATGGTGACCGCGCCGGGCTCGCCGGCGCCGACGGTCCAGTCGCCGCCGCGGGACTTGACCGAGCCGACCGGGGTGATGACGGCGGCGGTGCCGCAGGCGAAGACCTCGGTGAGGGTGCCGTCGGCGTTGCCCTGCTTCCACTCCTCGGTGGAGATCTTCCGCTCCTCGACCGCGTAGCCGAGGTCGGCGGCGAGCTGGAGCAGCGAGTCACGGGTGATGCCGGGCAGCAGCGCTCCGGACAGCTCCGGGGTGACGATCCGGGCGTCCTCGCCCTCGCCGAACACGAAGTACAGGTTCATGCCGCCCATCTCCTCGATCCACCGGTGCTCGGCGGCGTCGAGCCAGACCACCTGGTCGCAGCCCTTGGCGGCGGCCTCGGCCTGGGCGACCAGCGAGGCGGCGTAGTTGCCGGCGCACTTGGCGGCGCCCGTGCCGCCCGGGGCGGCGCGGACGTAGTCCTCGGAGAGCCAGACCGAGACCGGCTTGACGCCACCGGGGAAGTAGGCGCCGGCCGGAGAGGCGATGATCATGAAGAGGTAGGAGTTGGCCGGGCGGACACCCAGGCCGACCTCGGTGGCGAACATGAACGGACGCAGGTAGAGGCTCTGCTCGGGCTCGTTCGGCACCCAGGCCTGCTCCTGCTGCACGAGCAGCTCGACCGCCTCGACGAAGGTCTCGACCGGCAGCTCCGGCATCGCCAGCCGGCGGGCCGAGGCCCGGAAGCGCGCGGCGTTGGCCTCCGGGCGGAAGGTCGAGATCGAGCCGTCGGCCTGGCGGTACGCCTTGAGCCCCTCGAAGATCGCCTGGCCGTAGTGGAGGGTCATGTTGGCCGGGTCGATCTCCAGCGGCGCGTACGGCGCCAGCTGGGCGTCGTGCCAGCCCACCCCCTCGGTCCAGCGGATGGTGACCATGTGGTCGGTGAAGACCCGCCCGAAACCCGGGTTAACCAGCCGGGCCTCGCGCTCCGCGTCGGAGAGCGGGTGGGCGGAGGGCTTGAGGTCGAACGTGATGGGCGCCTGGGTGGGCGTGCTCATGGCTGTGTGTCCTTCACCGTGGGGTTGGTCCGGGCCGCCTCCGCCGGTGGACGTCTCGGCGAACTGCTCCGAAACGGACGCACGACGGCACGGCCCACTGTCGATACTCGCATCCAGAGGGCCGTGCCGAACAGTCGTCGGCTCCTTGGGGAGCCGCAAGCTGCCGTTATGGGGTCCGGCCCACCAGCCGGAACACCGTCTGTCGGTTCCGGCCCTGCCAGGCCGGACTACCTTCTTTCGGTTCCGGCCTAGCCGGATACTCGGGCGGCGAGCGCGTCGCCGACCTGGGAGGTGGTGCGGGTTCCGGTCCGCCCGGCGAGGTCCGCGGCGACCGCGGTCTCGATCCGGGCGGCCTCGGCGGCGAGGCCGAGGTGGTCGAGCAGCATGGCGACCGACAGCACGGTGGCGGTCGGGTCGGCCTTGCCCTGGCCCGCGATGTCCGGCGCCGAGCCGTGCACCGGCTCGAACATCGACGGGAAGTCGCCGCTCGGGTTGATGTTGCCGCTGGCGGCCAGGCCGATCCCGCCGGTGACGGCGGCGGCCAGGTCGGTCAGGATGTCGCCGAACAGGTTGTCGGTCACGATGACGTCGAACCGCTCGGGCTGGGTGACGAAGAAGATGGTCGCCGCGTCGACGTGCAGGTACTCGGTGGTGACCCCGGGGTACTCCCGGCCGACCTGCTCGAAGATCCGGGTCCACAGGTGGCCGGCGTGCACCAGCACGTTGTTCTTGTGGACGAGGGTCAGCTTCTTGCGCGGCCGGGCGTCGGCGCGCCGGTAGGCGTCCCGGACGACCCGCTCGATGCCGAACGCGGTGTTCAGGCTGACCTCGGTGGCCACCTCGTGCTCGGTCCCGGTGCGCAGCGAGCCGCCGTTGCCGACGTACGGGCCCTCGGTGCCCTCGCGGACGACCACGAAGTCGATGTCCGGCTCGCCGGCCAGCGGGGACTTCACGCCGGGGAAGAGCCGGCCCGGGCGGAGGTTGATGTGGTGGTCGAAGGCGAACCGCAGCTTCAGCAGCAGCCCGCGCTCCAGCACGCCCGAGGGGACGCTCGGGTCGCCGATGGCGCCGAGCAGGATGGCGTCGTGCGCCTTGAGCTCCGCCAGGACGCTGTCCGGCAGCGTCTCGCCGGTGCGGTGGTAGCGCCGGGCGCCGAGGTCGAACTCGGTGGTCTCCAGCTTCACGTCGGCGGGGAGTACCGCGCCAAGGACCTTGAGGCCTTCGGCCACCACTTCCTGGCCGATGCCGTCACCGGGGACAACTGCGAGACGAATCGTGCGAGACATGCTCGGAGGCTACTCCGGTGTCCCAGAGCCTGACATCTGGCGTCCACTATCCGGACGCGCAGAGGAGCCCGGCAGCGCGATGTCGACCGGGAACGGGTACTGCACGGTCAGCCGGTCGTGGAAGATCCCGGTCGGCACGTAGGCGCGGGTAGCCGGGTCGCGCTCGTATGTGTAGACGACCGGCCGCCCCTCGTCGTTCTCCACCCGCCAGAAGTACCGGATGCCTGCGGCGGCGTACTTCCGGGGCTTGACCTCCCGGTCGCGCTCCCTGGATTCCTCCGACACCACCTCGACGGCCAACAGCACGTCCTCCCCCGAGCAGAAGGTCTGGGTCAGCCCAGTGTCCGAGTCCGCGTCGACCACCAGCAGGTCGGGCTCCGGCCGGTTGCGCTTGTTCAACCTGATGGTCATCTCGCGCCACAGCTCCCAGCCGTCGGGCAGGGCGTCGTCCAACGCCCGTTCCAGCGCCTTGAGCATCCGCATGTGGAACTTCGTCTGCGGACTCACGAAGATCAGGCTCCCGTCGAGCAGCTCGGTGTGCGGCGGGAGATCCTGCAGCCGGTCGAGGTCCTCGGCGGTGTAACCACCGACGGGGGGCCGAATCCAGTCGGGGTAGGGCGCGACGCTCATGGTTCCTCCCATGGGGGCATCCTCGTGGCTGGTCTCAGGCTACTCGGGTCGCCCTCCGGAGACTTCGCCCTCGCGAGGGAGCGCCCGCCGTTCGGTGGGCGCTCCCTCGGGGCGGTCACGGCAGGGTCAGCACCTGCCCGCGGGCGCCGTCCGGGTTGAAGTGGTGGAGCAGGAGCAGGCGGGACCGGTCGCCCTCGGTGCGGCGGATGTCGAGGACGGTGCCGGGCCCGGCCGGGGCGGCGACGGCGGCGGGCCCGCCCTGGCCGGCCCGGACGTCGACGGCCGGCTGCAGGACGTCGACCGCCAGGGTGGGCCGGGTGCCGCGCAGCCCGATCGCCGAGAAGGCCCCGGCCGGGTCCGGCTTGCCCGAGGTGGCCACGCCGGTCCAGAGCGCGTAGCGGACGGTGCTCTGCCCCGCCCGGACGCCAGGCAGGGCGCTCAGCCGGACCGGGAGGACCACCGCGTCGCTGTCCAGCAGCGCGGTGTCGGTGTCGCCCCAGCGGGCGTTGAGCGGCTGGACGTCCAGCTCGGCGCCGGTGCGGGCGTCCAGGGCGCGGGCCACCAGGACGTCGCTGCCGCGCTGCCGGTCGGCCTTGACGATGACGTCCGTGACACCGTCCCCGTCGGTGTCCAGCGAGGCCCGGACGGCGAAGAGGCCCACCGGGGTGGCGGCGGGCGCCCAGACCTGGGCGCCGAGGTAGAGCGTGCCCTCGGCCAGCGGGTCGCCGCCGACCGCGGGGGCGTCGGTCGCGGCTCCGGCCGCCCGCAGGTTGGCGGCCCGGTCGCCGGGGCGCTCGACGCAGACGTCCTGGATCGCGGCGGCCTCGTCGGTGCTGTCCTCGGGCACGATGCCCGCGCCGGGGCCGACCGCCGCGCCGCTGTCCGGCGGGCAGTCGGGCCAGCGGGCGGCCTCTCCGCCGAGGGCGAAGGCGCTGAGCAGGCCCGGGCGCTCGCCGGGTGCGGCGGTGCCGGTGAGGGCGGCCAGGGCGTCGGCCCGGGTGGTGCGGACGGGGGTGGTGGCGGTGAGGTCGGAGACCGCGCGCGGCGCGGCGAGGACGGGCACCCGCAGTTCGGGGACGGCCGGGTCGTCCGGGGTGAGCAGCAGCCGGCCGGAGAGCTCGCCCCGGTAGGTGCGGGCCTTTCCGCCCTGGAGGGTGGCGATGGTGGGGTCCGGGACGCGGCCGAGCTCCCCGGGTACGGCCAGGGTGACCCGGACCCGGGCGCTGCCGCCGGCCGGGACGTCGATCCGGTCGGGTGCGATGTCGAAGCGGGCCCCGGGCAGTTCGGTGGCGGCCGCGTACCCGGTGCGGTAGGTGAGCGGGGAGCCGGAGAGGTTGCGCACCTCGACCTCGCGGTCGAGGGTGAGCGGCCCGCCGACCGCCACCGGGCCGAAGGAGACGCCGACGGCGCCCTCCACGGCGCCCGCGCCGGCCGCGTGGGCGACGGCGGGGGTGCGGACGGCGCGGTCCACCGCAGCGCGTCCGGCGCCGGTGCGCCCGGGACCGTAGGCCGGGCCGGTGGAGCCGTCGCCGAGCCAGGTGTCGCCGGCGGTGTTCATCAGCGCGGCCTTGACCTGTTCGGCGGTCCAGTCGGGGTGGGCGGAGCGGACCAGGGCGGCCAGGCCCGCGGTGTGCGGGGTGGCCATCGAGGTGCCGTCCTCGCGCTGGCCCCCGGTGCCGCTGCCGACCTTGGCGGACCAGATGGTCTCGCCGGGGGCGGCCAGGTCGGGCTTGACCACGCCGGGCACCCCGATGCCGCGGGAGGTGAAGTCGGTGAGGGTGTCGAGGCGCTGCGGCTGGTCCTGGGGTACGACGCCGTGCAGCGGGTTGCCGGGGGCGGCGAGCCGGACCTGGACGGGGCCCGCGGCGGCGCCCTCGCGGAGGCGTTCGCCGTCGGCGCGGGCGAGCAGGGCGAGCGGGACGCGGTCGTTGCCGGCGATCTCGGCCAGGTGGTCGTCGTCGGCGGCGAGCAGGGCGCCGATCGCGCCGGCTTCGGCGACGTGGTCGGCGCGCGGGCCGGAGCCGCAGGCGCGCTCGGACTCGCGGGTGCGCCAGGCGAGGACGGCGATCCTCCCGGTGATCCGCTGCCGGTCGGCCTCGGTGAACGCCGTGCAGCCGTCGGACTGGTCGGCGGGGAGGGCGAGCGTGCCGCTCACGTCGGCGGTGGACCAGTCCTGGTAGCGGGCGCTCCAGTGGGCGGGGACGATGCCGGCGAGCGGCTCGGGGGCGAGCACGGTGAGGCCGTCGGCGTCGCTGTGCGGGTCGACGGAGGCGGCGACGGCGACGGCCCGGGCGGCGGTGCCGGGGCTGCCGCCGATGCCGTAGACGTCGCCCTCGTTGCCGGCGGCGGCGACCACGACGGTGCCGAGTTCGGCCAGCCGGTCGACGGCGAGGGAGTCGGCGTCGTCGGTGGAGCCGAACCGGCTGCCGAGCGAGAGGTTGAGGACGTCGAGCCGGTCGCCGAGGTCGCCGTCGCCGTCGGGGTCGGCGGCCAGGTCGAGGGCCTGGGTGAGCTGGTCGGTGGAGCCGTCGCAGCCGAACACCCGGATCGCGTACAGCTGGGCGCCGGGTGCGGCGCCGGGGCCGACCTCGAAGCCGGCCGGGTCGAGGCCGGGCCGGTACGGGCCGGGGTAGGGGCGGCCGTCCTTGGTGACGCCGAGGCCGGCGGCGGTGCCGGCGACGTGGGTGCCGTGGCCGTTGCGGGCGCAGTCGATCGGGTTGTCGTCGGGGCGGGGTTCGGGCTGGTAGTGCGGCGAGGCCGGGTCGGGGTTGTAGTCGTCGCCGACGAGGTCGCGGCCGCCGACCACCTTGGCGTTGGGGAAGAGTCCGGCGGGGGCGGGCTTCGCGCCGTCCACCGCCGTGAAGGCCTCCGCGGTGCCGGGGCCGCCGAAGTCGGCGTGGGTGTAGTCGATGCCGCTGTCGGCGATGCCGATCCGGACGCCCTGGCCGGTGTTCCCGCCGGTCCCCGGGGAGGTGTCGGCGGAGGTGCCGGACCAGACCTCGGGCGCGCCGGTGACCGGCACGGAGTGGCCGTTGGCGCGCTGCTTGCGGACGATCGGGTGGACGGCGGCGACCCCGGGGAGGGCGCGCAGCGCGGGCAGCCGGTCGGCGGGCACGGTGACGGCGAGGCCGGTGAGCAGGGTGCGGGTGCGGTAGAGCTCCCGGGCGGTGGGCGCGGCGCGGCGGACGGCACCGGCGAGCCGGTCGAGGGCCTCGGAGGCCCGGGCCCGCTGCCCGGCCCCGGCCCGGGCGGCCTCGCGCCGGGCGGCTTCCGGGGAGCGCTGGGCCCGCCGGGCCTCGGCACCGGCCCGGCGCCAGGCGGGGGCGGCGGGTTCGGTGCCGAGTTCCAGCAGGACGGAGGCCGGGGTGCCGGCCGCGGCCGGCCGGCCCGGCGGGGCGCCCGGCGGGCTGCCGGCCGCCGGGGCGGCGGTGAGCAGGATCGGCCCGGCCAGGAGGGCCAGGGTGAGGCCGATCCGGGCGAGCGGTCGGCGGACGGTCGGCTGTCGCATGGGGCCCTCTCCCCCGGCCGGGGGAGCTGATCCGCAAGCCGTGCCGCTGACGCCCGCCGGTGCGGCCGTCGATCGCCCTTCCGGGGGCCCCAAATTAGGAATATCGCGCCGGTCAGGGCGAGCAACATCCCCCGAACGGTGGCAACTTGCACTCTACGGGGTGACATCCCGTCAGCCCGGTCGGCCCATTCGGAGGATGAACGCCGGGCCGGTGGATCCGGCCTCCTGCGAGGTGGGCCCCGGGGCGGCGGGTGTCAGATGCGACCGGCGGTCCCGCCGTTGTCACGGCGGTCCAGCGCCCGCTGGAGCGCGGCGGCGGCGAAGGGGTTCCGCTCGGCCGCCCGGCGGCGGCGCGGGGCGCGGGTCTGGGTGGCGGCGGGGACGGAAGCGGCGTGGCGGTCTGCGGTCGGGGACATGCCGGGCTCCTTGGTTCGTTGCGCGCCGGGGAGGGTCGCGACAGGAGGGTGTGGAACGGGAGGATCCGTGCGATGCGCGGCCGCGCGGGGCGGCGGCGGATCACGGGGCGGCACGCCGGGCGGGGATCACCCGCCCATCGGGCATGCGGGTCCACACGGGCCGAACGCCCTGGCTACAGGGGCGGCACACCGTATGACTCTTCCACGGTACGACCGGGGCGCAGCTGTGTCTGCACGAATACTTGGATTTCCTACTATCTGAGACGGGCGTCACCCGGACGCAAGCAGCAGGGCCCGGACCACCGTGCGAACGGTGGTCCGGGCCCTGCCGGCGGGGTGTCCCGGGGCTCAGGCGCCCAGGTCGACCGAGCGGGCGAAGCGGGCGCCGATCTCGCCGGCGATGGCGGTCAGGACGTCCTGCGGGATCTGGCTGTCCACCGTGATGGAGGCCAGCGCGCCGGCACCGTCGCGGGCCACCTGCATGCCGGCGATGTTGACGCCGGCGTCGCCGAGGTGGCGGCCGAGGACGCCGACCACGCCCGGGCGGTCCTCGTACTTGAAGAAGGCCATGTGGTCGGTGAGCGCCACGTCCACGTCGAAGGCGTCGACGCCGACGATCTTCTGGGTCTGCTTCGGGCCGGACAGCGTGCCGGAGATGGCGATCTCCTCGCCGTTCGCCAGGGTGCCGCGCACGGTGATCACGTTGCGGTGCTCGGGGCTCTCGCTGGAGGTGGTCAGGCGCACCTCGACACCGCGCTCCTGCGCGAACAGCGGGGCGTTGACGTAGGACACCGTCTCCGCCACGACGTCCTCGAACACGCCCTTGAGCGCGGAGAGTTCGAGCACCTTGACGTCGTGCTGGGTGATCTCGCCGCGGACCTCGACGTCGAGCCGGACGGCCACCTCGCCGGCCAGCGCGGTGAAGATCCGGCCGAGCTTCTCGGCGAGCGGCAGGCCCGGGCGGACGTCCTCGGCGATCACGCCGCCCTGGACGTTGACCGCGTCCGGCACCAGCTCGCCGGCCAGCGCCAGCCGGACCGACCTGGCGACGGCGATGCCGGCCTTCTCCTGCGCCTCGTCGGTGGAGGCGCCCAGGTGCGGGGTGGCCACCACGTTGTCGAAGGCGAACAGCGGCGAGTCGGTGCACGGCTCCTTGGCGTACACGTCGAGGCCGGCGCCGGCCACCCGGCCGTCGCGCAGCGCGGAGGCGAGCGCCTCCTCGTCGACGATGCCGCCGCGGGCGGCGTTGACGATCCGGACGCTCGGCTTGACCTTGTGCAGGGCCTCGTCGCCGATCAGGCCGATGGTCTCCGGGGTCTTCGGGAGGTGGACGGTGATGAAGTCCGAGACCTCCAGCAGCTCCTCCAGGGAGACCAGCTTGACGCCCATCTGCGCGGCGCGGGCGGCCTGGATGTAGGGGTCGTACGCGACGATCTTCATCCCGAACGCGGACATCCGCTGGGCGACCAGGACGCCGATCCGGCCGAGGCCGACGACGCCGAGCACCTTCTCGCTCAGCTCGACGCCGGTGTACTTGTTGCGCTTCCACTCGCCCTGCTTGAGCGCGGCGTTGGCCGGCGCGATGTTGCGGGCGACCGAGATCAGCAGGCCGCAGGCGAGCTCGGCGGCGGTGACGATGTTGGAGGTCGGCGCGTTGACGACCATCACGCCGGCCTTGGTGGCGGCGGAGACGTCCACGTTGTCCAGGCCGACGCCGGCCCGGGCGACCACCTTGAGCTTGCGCGCGGCGGCCAGTGCCTCGGCGTCGATCTTGGTGGCGGAGCGGATCAGGACGGCGTCGACGTCGGCGATCGCGGTCAGCAGCTCGGTGCGGTCCGCGCCGTTGCAGTGGCGGATCTCGAAGTCGGGACCGAGGGCGTCGACGGTGGCGGGCGACAGCTCCTCGGCGATCAGTACGACGCCGGTTTTCACAGTGTTAGCAGTGCTCACGACAGTGTTGTCCTTAACTGTCCGGTTCTCCCCGGCACGAAGGTGGCGTGGAAGGCGGGGGGAAGGTGGCATGCCGCGTGGATAGACGCACGACGCTGTGGGCCTGACGCGCACTCGGAGTGTATCGACGGGCTGGGTGCCAGGCTGCTCCCGTCCGGCGAAATCACCCGGACGAGAGCAGCCTAGTTGTACAAGGGCGTTACAAAACCGGTGAGGCTCAGGCCTCTTCCTTCACCCAGCTCATCAGCTTCCGGAGCTTCTTGCCGGTGGTCTCCAGCAGGTGGTCCTCGTCGGCCTTCTTGTACTCGTTGTACTTGGGCAGGCCGGCCTTGTACTCGGCGATCCAGGTGTTGGCGAAGGTGCCGTCCTGGATCTCGGTGAGGACCTTCTTCATCTCGGCCTTGGTGGCGTCGGTGATGATGCGGGGGCCGGTGACGTAGTCGCCCCACTCGGCGGTCTCGGAGACCGACCAGCGCATCTTCTCCAGGCCGCCCTCGTACATCAGGTCGACGATGAGCTTCAGCTCGTGCAGGCACTCGAAGTAGGCGATCTCCGGCTGGTAGCCGGCCTCGACCAGGGTCTCGAACCCGGCCTTCACCAGGGCGGCGGTGCCACCGCAGAGGACGGCCTGCTCACCGAACAGGTCGGTCTCGGTCTCCTCGGTGAAGGTGGTCTTGATGACGCCGGCCTTGGTGGCGCCCAGGCCCTTGGCGTAGGACAGCGCCAGGGCGAACGCGTTGCCGGTGGCGTCCTGCTCGACGGCGACGATCGCGGGGACGCCGCGGCCCTCCTCGTACTGGCGGCGGACCAGGTGGCCCGGGCCCTTCGGGGCGACCATGCAGACGTCGACGTCGGTCGGCGGCTTGATGAAGCCGAAGCGGATGTTCAGACCGTGGCCGAAGAACAGGGCGTCGCCGGCCTTCAGGTGCGGCGCGATGTCCGCCTCGTACACGTCGGCCTGGATCGGGTCCGGGACGAGGATCATGATGACGTCGGCCTCGGCCGCCGCCTCGGCGGGGGTGACCACGCGCAGCCCGGCCTCCTCGGCCTTCTGGCGCGACTTGGACTCCGGCTTCAGGCCGACCCGGACGTCCGCGCCCGAGTCGCGCAGGGACAGCGCGTGGGCGTGGCCCTGGCTGCCGTAGCCGATGACCGCGACCTTGCGGCCCTGGATGATGGACAGGTCGGCGTCGTCTTCGTAGAACAGCTCGGCCACGGGGGCACATCTCCTTGCGTGGTGGTGTTGCCGGGTACTGCGGTTCCAACCGTACGTGGACCCGGCGATGCGGTGGTTCGGTGCTTCAGGGTGTGAGACGGGCGGCGGTGCCGCACGCCGGCGCGCCGCCGGAGGGGGTGGTGGCGGGCGCCCTGCGGGCGGTCACGCGCTGCGGTCGAGGGCGCGCAGCGAACGGTCGGTGATCGAACGGGCGCCGCGCCCGATGGCGACCAGGCCGGACTGGACGAGTTCCTTGACGCCGTAGGGCTCCAGCATCCGGAGCATGGCCTCCAGCTTGTCCGAGCTGCCGGTGGCCTCGATGGTCACCGCGTCCGGGGACACGTCGACCGTCTTGGCGCGGAAGAGCTGGACGATCTCGACGATCTGCGACCGGGTCTCGTTGTCGGCGCGGACCTTCACCAGGACCAGTTCCCGCTGGATCGCAGCGGCCTGGTCGAGTTCGACGATCTTTATCACGTTGACGAGCTTGTTGAGCTGCTTGGTGACCTGCTCCAGCGGGAGGTCCTCGACGTTGACCACGATGGTCATCCGGGAGACGTCCGGGTGCTCGGTGGGGCCGACGGCGAGGGAGTCGATGTTGAAGCCCCGACGGGAGAACAGCGAGGCGATGCGGGCGAGCACGCCGGGCTTGTTCTCGACCAGGACGGAGAGGGTGTGCTTGGACATGGGTCTCTGTATCCCTAGGTCGTTCTGGAAGTGGGGCTTCAGTCGAGGTCGTCGCCGAAGTCGGGGCGGACGCCCCGGGCGAACTGGATCTCGTCGTTGCTGGTCCCGGCCGCGACCATCGGCCAGACCATGGCGTCCTGGTGGACGATGAAGTCGATGACCACCGGGCGGTCGTTGATCTCCATCGCCTGCTTGATCACGGCGTCCAGGTCCTCGGGGCGCTCGCAGCGCAGACCGACGCAGCCCATCGCCTCGGAGAGCAGGACGAAGTCGGGGATCCGGGTGCCCTGGGCCGGCGGCTCGATGCCGTCGTGGTCCGGGCCGGAGTGCAGCACCGTGTTGGAGTAGCGCTGGTTGTAGAACAGGGTCTGCCACTGGCGGACCATGCCCAGCGAGCCGTTGTTGATGACCGCGACCTTGATCGGGATGTCGTTCAGGGCGCAGGTGACCAGCTCCTGGTTGGTCATCTGGAAGCAGCCGTCGCCGTCGATCGCCCAGACCGAGGTCTCCGGACGGCCCGCCTTGGCGCCCATCGCGGCCGGCACCGCGTAGCCCATGGTCCCGGCGCCGCCGGAGTTGAGCCAGGTGCCCGGCTTCTCGAACCGGATGAACTGCGAGCTCCACATCTGGTGCTGGCCGACGCCCGCCGCGTAGATCGCGTCCGGGCCGACCAGCCGGCCGATCCGCTCGATGACCTGCTGCGGGGAGAGCAGACCGCCCGGGGCGGGCTCGTGGCCCAGCGGGTAGGTCTTCTTCCACTCGTCGAGCTTCTCCCACCAGTCCGCGTAGTCGCCCTTGTGGCCGGCGTCGAACTCGGCCTGCACGGCGACGATCAGGTCGGCCAGCACCTCGCGGGCGTCGCCGACGATCGGCACGTCGGCGGGGCGGTTCTTGCCGATCTCGGCCGGGTCGATGTCCGCGTGGACGACCTTGGCGTACGGCGCGAAGCTGTCCAGCTTGCCGGTGACCCGGTCGTCGAAGCGGGCGCCGAGGGTGAAGAGCAGGTCGGACTTCTGCAGCGCGGTGACGGCCGGGACGGAGCCGTGCATGCCGGGCATGCCCAGGTGCTGCGGGTGGCTGTCCGGGAAGGCGCCGAGCGCCATCAGGGTGGTGACCACGGGGGCGCCGGTCAGCTCGGCCAGGATGCGCAGCTCGGCCGTGGCTCCGGCCTTGATGACGCCGCCGCCGACGTAGAGGACCGGGCGCTTGGCGGAGACCAGCAGCTTCGCGGCCTCGCGGATCTGCTTGGCGTGCGGCTTGGTCACCGGGCGGTAGCCGGGCAGCGAGGTCTCGACCGGCCAGCGGAAGGTGGTGGTGGCCTGCAGGGCGTCCTTGGCGATGTCGACCAGGACGGGGCCGGGGCGGCCGGTCGCGGCGATGTGGAACGCCTCGGCGATCACCCGGGGGATCTCGGCCGGATCGGTGACCAGGTAGTTGTGCTTGGTGATCGGCATGGTGATGCCGCAGATGTCCGCCTCCTGGAAGGCGTCCGTGCCGATCGCCTTGGAGGCGACCTGGCCGGTGATCGCGACGATCGGCACCGAGTCCATGTAGGCGTCGGCGATCGGGGTCACCAGGTTGGTCGCGCCCGGGCCGGAGGTGGCCATGCAGACCCCGACCCGGCCGGTGGCCTGGGCGTAGCCGGTCGCGGCGTGGCCGGCGCCCTGCTCGTGGCGGACCAGGATGTGGCGCACCTTGGCCGAGTCCATCAGCGGGTCGTACGCGGGAAGGATGGCCCCGCCCGGGATGCCGAAGACGGTGTCCGCGCCCACGGCCTCCAGCGAGCGGATGAGCGACTGGGCGCCGGTCATGGTCTCGACGACGTGCTGGGGAGCGGGAGCGTGGGCGGCCGGGGTGTCCCCGCGGCGGGGGGATGCGGCGTGCTCAGTCATCTGCCTGTCTCTTCTCGGTTCTTGCCGGCCCGGTGGTTCCGGGCCCCGGTGGGTAGAGGGTGGGGTCCCGCTTGCGGGCCGATCGCCGGCTCTGCCCCAATCGTCCCTATTCGAGGGGCTCGGGGCCAGGGGTACTGCGGTGGTGGAACAGCGTCAGTGCAACAAAAAACCCCTCGTGCCAAGGGCATGCGAGGGGTGGCGCGTCGGTCTGTCACGAACGGGTCGTGGCCCGCTCAGCCGACGCGCCCGCCAAGTACGAGAATTCGGGTGCGCATGGCAACGACCTTCCTCCCGTCAAGGGTCGACTGTCAAGCAGGTGGGACGACAGTCTCGCCATGCGGACCTGCTCCCGGACCTGCGACGGCCCGGTGTTCCGGCAGGTCGGAGGCACCGTGGTGAGGTACGACACGTCCCGGCCCGGCCTCGCCACGGCCACTCGTACGGGCGTCCGCGGCGAGGTACGCGCGCCGTGCCGACAGGGTGCCGAGCGGTCTCGGCAGCGGGTAGGCGCGGCGGGCCAGCGCGCGCCGCAGCCGGGTCTCGTCGAGCGGCGGGGCGAAGGCCGAGCCCTGGCCCTGCCGGCAGCCCAGCTCCTGCAGCACGGCCACCTGGCGGGGCAGGTCGACGCCCTCGGCCGCGGTGACCAGGCCGAGGTCGCGGCCGAGCCGCAGGGCGTGCCCGGCGAGGGTCCGGCTGAGCGGGGACTCCCCCAGGCCCTGGACGAGCGAGCGGTCCAGCTTGAGGCCGTCGAACGGCAGCCGGGCCAGCGCGCCGAGCGAGCCGTTGCCGGCCCCGAAACCGGCCAGTGCGGTGGAGACGCCCAGCATGCGCAGGGCGCCGAGTCTGCGGCCGAGCTCGTCCGCCAGCGCGTCCGGCCCCATCCGGGCCACCTCGATGACCAGTTGGCCGCCGGGCAGCCCGCTGTCGCGCAGCGCCGCGACCACCGCCTCGTACAGGCCGGGTGCGCAGAGCCGCTCGGCGGAGAGCCGGATCGAGACCGGGACGGGCGGCGGCGCGGGGCGGCCGCGGAGCGGTACGCCGCGGCGCAGCGCGGCGGCGGTGACCGCCTCGCGGATCAGCCAGCGGGAGAACCGGGTGGCGGCGTCGCCGTGCTCGGTGGAGCGCAGGAACTCGGCGGGGGTGAGCAGCAGGCCCTGGGCGGAGCGCCAGCGGGCCTGCGCCTCGACGGCGGTGACCACGCCGCTGGCGAGGTCCACCACCGGCTGGTGGAGCAGGGTGAAGCCGCCCTCCCGGACGGCCGCCCGGAGCCGCTCGTCCAGTTCGGTGCGGCGCTCCAGGTCGGCCCGCATGGCCGGGGTGTACAGCACCACCCGGCCCTTGCCCTCGGACTTCGCCCGGTACATCGCGAGGTCGGCGTTGCGCATCAGCTCGTCGGTGGCGGCGCGCGGGTCGGCGGCCGGGCCGCGTTCGGGGGTGCCGAAGGCGATGCCGATGCTGGCGGCGACGCTGAGTTCGGCGCCGCCGATCCAGTAGGGCTCGGAGAGCGCGGTCCGCAGCCGGTCGGCGAGCTCCTGCACCTGGAGGCGGCCGAGCGGGCCGCAGACCAGTGCCGCGAACTCGTCGCCGCCGAACCGGGCGACGGTGTCGCCGCAGCGGACGGCGGACTGCAGCCGGCGGGCGGCCTGGACGAGCAGCTCGTCGCCGACCTGGTGGCCGGCGGTGTCGTTGACGGCCTTGAAGCCGTCCAGGTCGAGGAAGAGCACGGCGACGCCGGCGCCCGCCCCGTCCTGCTGGCTGCGGGTGGCCAGGGCGGCGCGCAGCCGCTGGGTGAACAGCGCCCGGTTGGGCAGGTCGGTGAGCGGGTCGTGGAAGGCGTTGTGCTGCAACTGGGCCTGGAGTATCACGCGTTCGGTGACGTCCCGGCTGTTCAGGATGAGGCCGTCGCGGTACCGGTCGACGGTCGACTCGACGTGCAGCCACTCGCCGCCGCCGGAGCTGATCCGGCACTCCACCCGGGCGGCGGCCGGTTCGGCGCCGCCCGGGTCGCGGTGGGCGGCGAGCCGGCCGCGGGCCAGGAAGCGGCGGACCTCCAGCAGCACCCGGTCGACGTCCTCGGGGTGGATCAGGTCGAGCAGGTTGCCGCCGACCAGTTCCTCGGGGTCGCGGCCGTAGACGCCGAGCGCGGCCGGGGAGACGTAGGAGAGCACACCGTTGGCACCGGCGATCATGATGACGTCGCTGGAGCCCTGCACCAGGGACCGGAAGTGCGCCTCCTTGTGGGCGAGCTCCTGGGCCAGCGAGAGGTTGTCGAGCAGCATGATGCCCTGCCGCAGGATCAGCGCCAGGCCGACCGTGCAGGCGGCCGAGGCCACCACCCGGTCCAGCGACCGTCCACCGAGGGCGTTGTAGAGGATGCCGGCGGTGCAGACGGCGGCCGCCGCGTACGGCGTGAGCGCGCTGAAGGTGGTGGCGACCCGGCGTCTGGGCAGGCCGCCGAGGGCCGGGTGCTCGCGCAGCGGGCGGCGCCAGCGCGGGGACCACGGCGCCCAGGCGAGCAGCAGGCTGCCGGCGAACCAGCCGGCGTCCAGCAGTTCGCCGGAGTGGTAGCTGCTGCGCAGCTCGGGCGAGGTGAACAGGGCGTCGCAGAGCACCGTGACGGCGAGGCCGACCATGGCGGTGTGGACGGCCGCCCGGTTGCCGTCCCGGCCGCCGAAGCGCAGCCCGACCACCAGGGAGACCAGCAGGATGTCCAGGACGGGGTAGGCCAGGTTGAGGGCCAGCCGGAGCGGGGAGCCGGCCTCGCCCGCGGCGGTGCGGCCGAGCGCGAGGCTCCAGCTGAGGGTGAACAGCGAGCCGGCCACCAGCCAGCCGTCCAGCAGCAGGCAGAGCCAGCCGGCGGCGGTGCGGGGGCGCTGCGCGAGCACCAGGACGCCGGTGATGGCGAGCGGGGCGAACAGCAGGAAGGCGTACTCGGCGAGCGAGTTCTGCGGCAGCTGGGTCCGTTCGACGAGCTCGTACCAGCCCCAGGTGCCGTTGCCGAAGGCCACCATGAGCGAGGAGAGGCCGAACAGCAGCCAGGCCGGGCGGGCGTGGCCGCCGACCGTGCAGCCGTACGCGAGACAGGAGAGCGCGGCGGCGAGGGCCGCCGCAGCCAGGCCGAAGTCGCCCATGAAGACGGCGATCTGGTGCGAGCCCCAGCCGAGCGCCGCGCCCAGGGTGTAGGCGAGGCAGAGCACGCCGAGGGCGGCGCCGGGCAGGTTGCGGCTGTAGAGCACGCGGCGGACCGGCCGGAGGCGGTCGGGCCCGCCCGGGGCCGCGGGCCGGTCGGCCGCGGAGCGGTCGGCTGCCGACCGGTCGACTGCCGACCGGCCCGGGGCGGGTGGGGCGGCCGTGGGCGGGGCGGCCGCGGGCAGGGCGGTGTCCGGCGCCTCCGGGCGTCCGGCTCCGGGCAGCACCGCGTCGGTGGAGCTCACTCGGCCTCTCCCCCTCCGGCCCGGGGCCTGGCGCCCCGGCCACGGACCACCGGCCGCGCGCCTGGTGGCCGTACGCGGCGACCTGGCGCCCCGTCAGGGCGGTGGCCCAGGGGGCGGGCGGCCTGCCGGCCGTCCCACCGCACCGATGTTCCCGCTCGGGACCCTACACCACTTCGGTCACTCAATGACACGCACACTCAACTTAGAGTAATGGCGCAGGCTTGGGGAAATGCCCCCGATTCCGGCGAAACCGGCCGGTTGGCGGGGGCGTGCGGGCGGGGGCACACGCGGCGCGCACGGGAGCACATGACAGCGCCCGACAGATCACCGCCGGGTGGCGGCGGTGACCGGTCGGGCGTCGGGCGGGGCGGGGGGTCAGCGGCCGGCCGGGAGCAGCTCCTCCGGGAAGAGCCGCAACCGGTGGGCCAGCGCGGCCGCTTCACCCCGGCCGGTCACCGCGAGCTTGCCGAGGATGTTGGAGACGTGCACGCTCGCGGTCTTCGGCGAGATGTACAGCTCCTCGGCGATCTGCCGGTTGGTGCGGCCCCGGGCGAGCAACCGGAGCACGTCCCGCTCACGGGGGGTGAGGCCGAAGGAGTCGCCGACCGGGGCCACCGGGGCCGGACCGGGGCGGCGCACGGTGAGCGCCAGACCGGCCCGCTCGGCCAGCGCGTCGATCTCGGCGCCGAGCGCGATGTCGGACCGGGCGATCGCCAGTTCCCGTGCCTCGCGCAGCAGTTCGACGCCGGCGTCGCGGCGGCCGGCCAGCACCTCGGCCTCGCCGGCCCGCAGCAGCGCGAGCGCCAGCGGGTACGGCAGACCGGTCGGGCGCAGCGCCTCGATCGCGGCGGCCCAGTGCGCCGGGGTGTCCGCCCCCTCGGCGCGGGCCAGCTCGCCCTCCAGCAGCCGGGCCCAGCCGTGGTGCAGCGGCGCGGTCGGGACCAGTCCGGCGGCGATGGAGGCGATCCGGGCCAGCACCGCGGCCCGGCCCGGGTCGGCCTCCGGCAGGCCCCGGCTGTCCGCCTCGGCGGCGGCGCCGTCGGCCAGCAGCGGGTAGAGGTCGGCGACGTAGCCGCACCGGAGGTCCTCGTCCAGGGAGGCGAGCAGTTCGGCGCGGGCGTCCAGCGGGCGGCCGGCCCCGGCGGCGATCCGCAGCGCCAGCCGCGCGATCGGGACGGAGTGCTGGAGCTGGCCGACCCGGTTGGCCGCCCGGGCCTGCGTCAGCATGGCGGCGGCGCCGGACAGGTCGCCGCGGAGCAGGGCGAGTTCGCCGCGCATCCGGTCCAGGAACTCCGCGTGGGTGCCGGTCGAGCCGGTCGGGTCGCTCTCGGAGAGCACCCGCTCGGCCTCGTCGATCCGCCCGAGGTCCATCAGCGCCTCGACGAGGTTGCCGGCCAGGATGGTGCCGATGTTGCGCTGCAGCCCGTTGCCGCGCGCCGACTCCAGGCCCTCGCGGGCCAGCGCCGCCGCCTCCTCGGCCCGGCCGAGCCCGCGCTGCATGGAGGACAGGTTGTTGATGCCGCGCAGCAGGACGTCCGTCGCGCCGATCCGCCGGGTGGCCTCCACCGCCGCGGTGAGCTGGGCGACCGCGGTGTCCGGGTCGGAGTCGAGGTCGTTGCGCAGCCCGCCGAGCGTCATCAGGGCGTGCTGCTCGACGGCGTGCGCACCCACCTCGCGCGCGATCCGGACGGCCCGCTCGGCGAGCTCGACCAGCTCGGGCCGGGGGTTGGAGAGCATCCCGCTGCCGGCGCCGAGCGCGAACACCTCGGCCTGCACGGCGGACGGCGGCAGGTGCTCGACCAGCCGGTGCGCGTACGCGATCTCCGCCTCGTCACCGGAGCGGCGCAGGTGGCCGAGCATCCGGGCCCGGTTGATCCGGAACCAGGCGGCGCGGGCCGGGTGCTCGGCCTCGTCGACCAGCTTGATGGCCCGCTTGGCCAGGCTCAGGCCGCGCTCGCGGTCGCCGGTGCGGCGGGCCGCGACCACCGCCTCGGCGAGCACGTCGATCAGGTTCAGCCGGTCGCAGCTCTCGTCGTGGGCGTCGGCGTCGCAGGAGCAGGGCGGGTAGGTCTCGGCCCAGTCGTACGGGCGCAGGGTGCCGGCGAGCACCTCCTCGGAGACCTCGTCCCAGAGCTCCAGGGCCCGCTCCAGCATGCGCAGCTGCTCGGCGAAGGCGTTGCGGCGCCGGGCGGCCCGGGCGGCGTCCAGGGCGGTCGGCAGGGCCCGGGCCGGATCGTGCGCGTGGTACCAGTAGTTGGCCAGCCGGGCCGGCCGGGTGTCGCTGCCGACCAGCTGCGGATCGGCCTCCAGGGCCTCGGCGAAGCGGCGGTTGATCCGGTGCCGTTCACCGGGCAGCAGGTCGTCCGAGACGGCCTCGCGGACCAGCGCGTGCCGGAACCGGTAGCCGTCGCCGTCGGTGTCCGGGCGCAGGATGTTGGCGCCGACCGCCTCGCGGAGCGAGGCGATCAGCTCCTCCTCGTCGTCCAGGACGGCGGCGAGCAGGGCGTGTTCGACGTAGGAGCCGCCCTCGGCGGCGATCCGCAGCACCCGCTGGGTCTGCTCGTCCAGCGCCTCGACCCGGACCAGCAGGATGTCCCGCAGGGAGTCGGTGAGCCCGGCCGAGCAGCCCTCCCGGAGGGCGGTGGCCAGCTCCTCGACGAAGAACGGGTTGCCCTCGGAGCGGCGGTGGATCCGGTCGACCAGCTGCCGGTCGGGCGCGGCGGTGCCGAGGATGCCGGCCAGCTGCGCGGCCACCTCGCCCGGCCCGAACCGCTCCAGCTCCATCCGCTGCACGGTGCGCAGCCGCTCCAGCTCGGCCAGGAAGGGCCGCAGCGGGTGGCGGCGGTGCAGGTCGTCGCTGCGGTAGGTGGCGACGAGCAGGACGCGGGCCCGGTGCAGGGTGCGGACCAGGTAGGCGAACAGCTCCCGGGTGGACCGGTCGGACCAGTGCAGGTCCTCGATGGCGAGCACGAGGGTACGGTCCGTGCCGAGTCGTTCGAACAGTCTCGCGGTGTGCTCGAACAGCCGGGCCCGGCCGTACTCGTCGTTGGGTTCGCCGTCGGCCTCGCCGAAGTCGGGCAGCAGCCGGGCGAGGTGGCCCTCCATGCCGGAGGCGGCGTCCTCCAGTTCGGTGCCCAGGCCGCGGTGCAGCCGGCGCAGCGCGGTGGCCAGCGGTGCGTACGGCAGCCCCTCGGCGCCGACCTCCAGGCAGCCGCCGACGGTGGTCAGCACCCCCTCGTGGCAGGCCCGGCGGAGGAACTCCTCCAGCAGCCGGGTCTTGCCGACGCCGGCCTCGCCGCCGATCAGCACGGCCTGCGGCTGCCCGGAGCCGGCCCGCCGCAGCGCGTCCGTCAGGGCGGTGAGTTCCGGATCGCGGCCGACGAAGACGGGACTCACCGATATCTGCTGCATGGATGCGAGCATGCCATAGACGTCCTGCGCCGGCCGAGCGGTTATCCCGCCCTCCGGACGCCCGGAAGGGGAGGCGCTCCCCCGTGGCGCCTCCCCTTCCGGATTCCCTGCGGCACCGGGCTGGTGCCGGTCCGTCAGCATTCGCTCGGACGCACTGCGCGCCGCCCGGTGCGGAAGGCGACGTTCGGCCGCCAGCCGGTGCGCTTGGCGGTCTTGGCCTCGCGTACCAGGCGCTGGTGCTCGGCCAGGGCGTGCAGTTCCTGCTCGTGCTGCTTGATGAGCTCGTACTCGATCACGGTGTTTCCCCTTGTGGGTTTCGGTGTGTCCCTCGTTCTGGGGTAAACACTCCTCCCCCAGGGGGGTGGGCCGCATCGGCAGCCTGCCGGATCTTGCGGGCCGCCGGAGCCTTAGGCGTCCGGCCCCGGGTACGGCAAAGGCCCGGTCCCACCCCTTATGAGGGGTAAGACCGGGCCTAAGGCGCCTAAGTAGGCCTTAGAAGGCCTTATATGCCTTAGAAACTCAGGCGGAAGCGCCCAGCTTCTCAAGGATCAGGTCCTTCACCCGGGCCGCGTCGGCCTGGCCGCGGGTGGCCTTCATGACCGCACCGACCAGCGCGCCGACGGCCGCGACCTTGCCGTCGCGGATCTTGGCGGCGATCGCCTCGTTCTCGGCGATGGCCTGGTCGACGGCGGCGCCGAGCGCCGAGTCGTCCGAGACGACGGCCAGGCCGCGCTTCTCGACGACCTCGTCCGGCTCGCCCTCGCCGGCCAGCACGGCCTCGATGACCTGGCGGGCCAGCTTGTCGTTCAGCTTGCCCTCGGCGACCAGCGCGGTGACCCGGGCGACCTGCGCCGGGGTGATCGGCTGCTCGCTCAGCTCGGTGCCGGTCTCGTTGGCGCGGCGGGCCAGCTCGCCCATCCACCACTTGCGGGCCTGGTCGGCCGGGGCGCCCGCGGCGATGGTCTCCTGGATCGGCTCGACGGCGCCCGCGTTCAGCACCGACTGCATGTCCTTGTCGGTCAGGCCCCACTCGGCCTGGAGACGGGCCCGGCGCACCCGCGGCAGCTCGGGCAGCGCGGCGCGCAGCTCCTCGACCCACTCGCGCGAGGGCGCGATCGGGACCAGGTCCGGCTCCGGGAAGTAGCGGTAGTCCTCGGCGTTGTCCTTGATCCGGCCGGCCGTGGTGCTGCCGTCCTCCTCGTGGAAGTGCCGGGTCTCCTGGACGATCGTGCCGCCGTCGCCGAGCACGGTGGCGTGCCGCTGGATCTCGAACCGGGCGGCCCGCTCGACGCTGCGCAGCGAGTTGACGTTCTTGGTCTCGGAGCGGGTGCCGAAGGTCTCGGTGCCGTTCGGGCGCAGCGACAGGTTGACGTCGCAGCGCATCTGGCCCTTGTCCATCCGGGCCTCGGAGACGCCCAGCGCCTTGATCAGCTCGCGCAGCTCGGCGACGTACGCCTTGGCGACCTCGGGGGCGCGCTCGCCCGCTCCCTCGATCGGCTTGGTGACGATCTCGATCAGCGGGATGCCGGCCCGGTTGTAGTCGAGCAGCGAGTGCGTGGCGCCGTGGATGCGGCCGGTCGCGCCACCGACGTGGCTGGACTTGCCGGTGTCCTCCTCCATGTGGGCGCGCTCGATCTCCACGCGGAAGGTCGTGCCGTCCTCCAGCTGCACGTCGAGGTAGCCGTTGAAGGCGATCGGCTCGTCGTACTGCGAGGTCTGGAAGTTCTTCGGCATGTCCGGGTAGAAGTAGTTCTTCCGCGCGAACCGGCACCACTCGGCGATCTCGCAGTTCAGCGCCAGGCCGATCTTGACGGCCGACTCCACGCCGACCGCGTTGACCACCGGCAGCGAGCCCGGCAGGCCCAGACAGGTCGGGCAGACCTGGCTGTTCGGCTCGGCACCCAGCTCGGTCGAGCAACCGCAGAACATCTTGGTCTTGGTGCCCAGCTCGACGTGGACCTCAAGGCCCATGACCGGGTCGTACGACGCGAGAGCGTCCTCGTAGGAGACCAGGTTCTTGACGCTCACAGCGTCCCCTTCACTAAAAGTCTTGGAGGTGCCGGCCCGGCCTGTACGGCGGGTACAGGCCGGGCCTCGCGGGCTCGGTCAGCCCAGCAGGACGTCGTCGTCGCCCAGCCGGCGCAGCTCGCGCACCAGCAGGGCGGTGCCGGTGACCAGCGCGGCGGCACCGACCAGGGCGTTGACCAGCTTGAGGGTGTCGTTCTCGCCCCGGGCCTTGCGGACGTCCTTCACGACGGTGATCACGCTGAACGCGCTCGTACCGATGGACAGCCACAGGCCTGGCTTCGAGTGCTTGAAGCCCTTGGCCTTCTCGATCTTGCTCACAGTGCCGGTGCCTCCTCCAGCAGGGGGTGCCCCCACTTGTCGTTGAGTGCGGCCTCCACGGCGCCGCCCACGCGGTACAGGCGGTCGTCCGCCATCGCGGGTGCGATGATCTGCAGGCCGACCGGGAGATTGTCCTCCGGGGCCAGCCCGCACGGCAGCGACATGGCCGCATTGCCCGCCAGGTTGGACGGAATCGTGCACAGGTCGGCCAGATACATCGCCATCGGGTCGTCGGCGCGCTCGCCGATCGGGAAGGCGGTGGTCGGGGTGGTCGGCGAGACCAGGACGTCCACGCCGGCGAACGCGGCGTCGAAGTCGCGGGAGATCAGCGTGCGCACCTTCTGGGCCGAGCCGTAGTAGGCGTCGTAGTAGCCCGAGGAGAGCGCGTAGGTGCCGAGGATGATGCGGCGCTTGACCTCGGGGCCGAAACCGGCCTCGCGGGTGAGCGCGGTGACGTCCTCGGCGGAGCGGGTGCCGTCGTCGCCGACCCGCAGGCCGTAGCGCATCGCGTCGAAGCGGGCCAGGTTGGACGAGGCCTCGCTGGGCGCGATCAGGTAGTACGCGGGCAGCGCCAGGGTGAAGGACGGGCAGGAGACCTCGACGACCTCCGCGCCCAGCTCGCGCAGCAGCTCCACCGACTCGTTGAAGCGCTGCATGACGCCGGCCTGGTAGCCCTCGCCGGCGAACTCCTTCACGACGCCGATCCGCATGCCGCGGACGTCGCGCCGCCTGGCGGCCTCGACCACGGCCGGGACCGGCGCGTCGATCGAGGTGGAGTCCAGCGGGTCGTGGCCGGCGATGGCCTCGTGCAGCAGCGCCGCGTCCAGCACGGTGCGGGCGCACGGGCCGCCCTGGTCCAGCGAGGACGAGAACGCGACCAGGCCGTAGCGGGAGACCGAGCCGTAGGTGGGCTTCACGCCGACGGTGCCGGTGACGGCGCCGGGCTGGCGGATCGAGCCGCCGGTGTCGGTGCCGATCGCCAGCGGGGCCTGGAACGCGGCCAGCGCGGCGGCCGAACCGCCGCCGGAGCCGCCGGGGATCCGGGAGAGGTCCCACGGGTTGCCGGTCGCGCCGTAGGCGGAGTTCTCGGTGGAGGAGCCCATCGCGAACTCGTCCATGTTGGTCTTGCCGAGGATCACCACGCCGGCGTCCTTGAGACGCGTGGTCAGGGTGGCGTCGTACGGCGGGATCCAGCCTTCGAGGATCTTGGAGCCGCAGGTGGTCGGCACGCCCTTGGTGGTGAAGACGTCCTTCAGCGCCAGCGGGACGCCGGCCAGCGGGCCCAGCTCCTCGCCCTTGGCGCGCTTCTCGTCGACGGCCCGGGCGGCGCTCAGCGCGCCCTCGGTGTCGACGTGCAGGAAGGCGTTGACCTTCTTGTCGACGGCGTCGATGCGGTCCAGGTGCGCCTGGGCGACCTCGACGGCGGAGACCTCGCCGGTGGAGATCGCGGCGGCCGTCTCGGCGGCGGTGTAACGGATCAGGTCGGTCATCTCGGTCAGTCCTCCCCGAGGATCTGCGGCACACGGAAACGCTGCTCCTCGGCGGCGGGGGCGCCGGCCAGCGCCTGCTCCGGGGTGAGCGACGGCCGCACCTCGTCCGCGCGCATGACGTTGGTCAGCGGCAGCGGGTGGGAGGTCGGCGGGACGTCCTGTCCGGCGACCTCGGAAACGCGGGCGACCGCGCCGATGATCACGTCGAGCTGCTCGGCGAAGTGGTCCAGCTCTTCGGCCTGCAACTCAAGACGCGACAGCCGAGCGAGGTGGGCGACCTCCTCGCGCGTGATGCCAGGCATGCAGCGATCCTCAGGGTGAGTTCTGGTGAGGCCCGGTACCGCCTTCCGGCGGAGCCGGGCCCGGGCAGGAGCGGCCTGTCCGGCGCTCCCGTCCTCTTGGTCTGTGGTCCCCATCCTATGGGGCGCGGCCCGGCCACCGGCCAACGAGTGAGGGCGGGCCCAGGTCACCCCGGGCGCGCGGCGCGCCTCACTGGGGGCGGGTCGGCGCCCAACTCTGCGTCCCGGGCGCCTGGATCTCCATCTTCGCGGCCTGCAGCGCCTCGATCACCGGCGGCAGGACGGGCGGCAGGACCGGCTGGATCACCGGCGGCAGCACGGGCTGGATCACCGACGGCAGCTGGACGACGGGGGCCGCGGAGAGCCGCTCCACCGGCGGGGCGCCGGTGCGGTGCACCCGCAGCCAGGCGGTCGCCTGCTCGGCCGGCAGCGCCGCCGAGACCAGCCAGCCCTGCACGGCGTCCACGCCCATGCGGTTCAGCCGCTCCCAGGTCTCGTCGTCCTCGACGCCCTCGGCGACCACGGTCAGGCCGAGCGAGTGCGCCAGCTCCACCGAGCAGCGGACCACCGCCGCGTCGTGGTCGTCGGCGACCATCCGGGAGACGAAGGAACGGTCGATCTTCAGCTCGCCGACCGGCAGGCTGCGCAGCCGCACCAGCGAGGAGTGGCCGGTGCCGAAGTCGTCCAGGGACATCCCGACGCCGTAGCCGCGCAGCTCCGCGAGGGTGTCGGCGGCCCGCCGCGAGTCGTCCAGCAGCAGCCGTTCGGTGATCTCCAGCTGGAGCGCGTGGGCCGGCACCTGGTGGCGGACCAGGTGGCCGGCGACCCGCTGGGCGAAGCCGGGGTTGAGCACGTCGCGCGGCGAGACGTTCACCGCGACCTGGACCTGGAGGCCCTGCTCGCGCCAGGTGGCGAGCTGGCCGACGGCGGCCTCCAGCACGTAGTCGGTCAGCCGGGGCATCAGGCCGCTGGACTCGGCCAGGCCGACGAACTCGTCCGGCGAGACCTTGCCCTGGCCGGGCCGCTCCCAGCGGAGCAGCGCCTCCAGCCCGACCACCCGGCCGTCGAAGGCGACCTTGGGCTGGTAGTGCAGCTGCACCTCGCCGGTCTCCAGGGCCCGCCGCAGGTCGCCCAGCAGCCCGATCCGGTAGGGCGTGTCGGCGTCCTGCGCCTCGTCGTACTGCTCGACCGAGGTGCGGCCCTGCTGGGCGTGGCCCATCGCGACGTCGGCCCGGCGCAGAAGCGATTCGGCGTCCTGGGCGTGCTGCGGGTAGACGCACACGCCGGCGCTGGCCTCCAGGACGAGCAGCAGGCCGTCCAGGCGGATGGGTGCGGCGAGTTCGGCGATCAGCGCCTTGGCCACCTTCTCCAGCGAGTCCGGGCAGCCGATGCCGGGCAGCAGGACGGCGAACTCGTCGCCGCCCATCCGGGCCACCATCGGGCGGCCGCGGTAGTGCCGGGGCAGGCCGGCGAAGACGTCGTCGATCGACTCGCGGGTGGCGCTGCCGGCCGCCCCGCCGGAGCGCAGCGCCCGGTGCAGGCGGCGGGCGATGTGCACCAGCAGCCGGTCGCCGGCGGTATGGCCGAGGGTGTCGTTGAGCGACCGGAAACGGTCGAGGTCGAGCAGGATCAGACCGACGCTGTACCCCTCGGCGTGCTCGGCGATCGCCTCCTGGGCGGCGAGCAATAACGCCTGGCGGTTGGGCAGGTCGGTCAGCGGGTCGGTGAGCTGGTCCCGGGCGCGGTCCCGGGCGATCCGCCAGGCGGCGACCAGCACGGCCAGCGGAACCGCGAACAGCGGCAGCAGCTCGGGTTCGTAGCGGTAGACCAGCACGGCCAGCGGAATGAGCGGTGCGGCGCCGGCCAGCAGGACGCCGAGCAGCAGGACCGCACCTGCCACCCCCTGCGGCGGGCGTGTGGGCGCACCGCCGGTCGTACGATCCATAAGCCCTGTCCTCCGTCGGGCCCGCCCCGTCAGGCCGCCTAGCGGTGGGGCACCGTACCGGTGCCGGCAGCCTGCCGGGCATGGAGCGGCCCCGCGGAGTCCGGCTCAGCCGGTACCCCCACCCCTGCTGACACTCTGTTGCGCTCCAGGGTATGCGCGGGTCCACCCGACGGGCAGACTTTCGGACAACCGGAAATGCGCCACCGCGCTCCGGTGCCGCACAGTGACACGATTCCCGCTATCACTGTGCGACACCCGATGACGTTGCATCAGGACGATAACAAGACGGATCCCGGGCTTCCGCGCGCGGGTCAGCCCTCGGCGGGCTCCTCGGTGGGCTCCTCGGCGGCGCCCTCCTCGGCCGTCCCCTCGGGCGTCTCCTCGGGCGTCTCCGCTGCGGCCTTCGCGGCGCGCTTCTTCGCGGGCGCCTTCTTCACCGGCTCCTCGACCACCGGCTCCGGCGGCAGCCCCAGGTGGACCCGGGCCGCCGCGGAACCCTGCTCCAGCAGGACGGCGAAGCCCGCGTCGTCGAGGACCGGCAGCCCGAGCTGAACGGCCTTGTCGTACTTGGACCCCGGATTGTCCCCGGCGACCACGAAGTGGGTCTTCTTCGAGACCGACCCGGTCACCTTCGCGCCGCGCGAGGTCAGCGCCTCCTTGGCGCCGTCCCGGGTGTGCCCGGCCAGCGTGCCCGTGACGACGACGGTCAGGCCCTCCAGCGGACGCTCGGCCTCCTCCTCGGGGGCCTCCTCGGTGAAGCGGACACCGGCCGCGCGCCACTTCTCGACGATCTCCCGGTGCCAGTCCACCTGGTACCACTCGATGATCGACCGCGCGGTGCCCGTGCCGACGCCGTCGGTGGCGGCCAGCCGCTCCTCGCTCGCCGCGAAGATCGCGTCCAGGTCGCGGAACTCCCGGGCCAGGTCCTGCGCCGCGACCGGGCCCACGTGCCGGATCGAGAGGCCGTTGAGGAAGCGCCAGAGCGGGCGGTCCTTGGCCTTCTCGATGTTGTCGAGCATCAGCCCGGTGTTCTTCTTCGGCGCCCCGGTGGTGGTGGCGAAGAAGAACACCTCCTTCTCCTCGCCGGTCTCGTCGTCGAGCTTGGGCATGCCGGTCTTCTGGTCGCGCACCAGCACCTTGATCGGCAGCAACTGCTCCACCGTCAGGCCGAAGATGTCGCCCTCGTTCCCCACCGGCGCGGCGGCGGGCGCCAGCGGCTGGGTCAGCGCGGTGGCCGCGACGTAGCCCAGGCCCTCGATGTCCAGCGCCGAGCGCCCCCCGAGGAAGGCGATCCGCTCGCGGATCTGGGCCGGGCAGAACTGCGCGTTCGGACAGCGCAGGTCGATGTCCCCCTCCGCCATCGGCCGGAGCTCCGCACCGCACTCGGGGCAGTGCGAGGGCATCACGAACGGCACCTCGCTGCCGTCCCGCAGGGTGTAGACCGGGCCGAGGATCTCCGGAATGACGTCCCCGGCCTTGCGCAGCACCACGGTGTCGCCCAGCAGGACGTCCTTGGCCTTCACCACGTCCTGGTTGTGCAGCGTCGCGTACTGGACCATCGAACCGGCCACCTTGACCGGCTCGGCCAGCACCGCGTACGGGGTGGCCCGGCCGGTGCGCCCGATGCCGATCTTGATCTCGGCCAGCTTGCCGGTGACCTCCTCCGGCGGGTACTTCCAGGCGATCGCCCAGCGCGGGGACTTGGAAGTGGAGCCGAGCCGGCCCTGCAGGGCGATCTCGTCCACCTTGACGACCACGCCGTCGATCTCGTGCTCGACCGAGTGCCGCTGCTCGCCGAAGTGCCTGATGAAGGCGCGGACCTCGTCGAGGGTCCCCACCACCTTGTTGTGCCGGGCGGTGGGCAGGCCCCAGTCGTGCAGCAGCCGGTAGGCGTGCGACTGGTTGTCGATGTCGAAGCCGACCCGCGCGCCGATGCCGTGCACCACCATCTGCAGCGGGCGGGAGGCGGTGACCAGCGGGTCCTTCTGGCGGAGCGAACCGGCGGCGGCGTTCCGCGGGTTCATGAACAGCCGGATCATCGCCCGGGGGCGCTTGCCCTCCTTGGCGCGCTCCTCGTTCTCCAGCCGGCGGCGCTCGTTCTCCTCGGCGAAGGAGGCGTTGAGCGCCTCGAAGGCGTCGGTCGGGAAGTAGACCTCACCGCGGATCTCGACCAGCTCGGGGACGTCCTCCCCCTTCAACCGGTGCGGGATCTCCTTGATGGTGCGGACGTTGGCGGTGATGTCCTCGCCGACCCGGCCGTCGCCGCGGGTCGCCGCCTGCACCAACTGACCGTTCTCGTAGGTGAGGTTGACGGCCAGGCCGTCCACCTTGAGCTCGCAGAGGTAGTGGTAGTCGATGCCGGCCAGCTCGGCGGCGACGCGCTCGGCCCAGGCCGCCAGCTCGTCGTCGTCCATCGCGTTGTCCAGGCTGAGCAGCCGCTCCCGGTGCTCGACGGGGGCGAACAGCGCGGTCGGCGCGCCGCCGACCCGCTGGGTCGGCGACTCCGGCGTGACCAGCGCCGGGTGCTCGGCCTCCAGTCCCTCCAACTCGCGCATCAGCGTGTCGAACTCGGCGTCGCTGACGACCGGAGCGTCCTGCTCGTAGTAGCGGGCCCGGTGGTCCTCGATCTCGGCCGCCAGCTCGGCGTGCCGCCTGCGCACCTCCGCCGGGACGTCCTCCCAGCCCTCGACAGCCACCACCGCAAGCCCTCCGTTAACTTCTCATTCCGGGTTGTCCACCAGGCTCTGGCCCGCCTTCACGCTGTGTGACAGAGCAGTGCGCGCATACGCCGGGGAAGCCCCGGCCAGCCCGCAGGTGGGCGTCACCAGCACACGGCGGCCCAGCAGCTCCGGGGCGAACCCGAGCCTGCGCCACAACGTCCTGACACCCTGGACACTACCGGCCGGGTCCGACACTGCCCTTGATTGAGCGGGAGCCTGGTCAGTGGAGGGGACGACACCGGCGAGGATCATCGTGCCCGCCTCGACCGCCTCGCCCAGCTCGTCGTCCTCACGCTCGGTCAGCAAGGAGAAGTCCAGCGAGACCCCCGCCACCCCCGCCCGGCGCAGCAGCGGGAGCGGCACCTGCGGTGCGCAGCAGTGCACCACCACGGGCGCGTCCAGCCCCCGGACCACCTCGCGCAGCACCTCCTCGGCCACCTGCCGGTCGACCGCGCGCAGCCGCTGGAAACCGCTCGCGGTCTTCACCGACCCGGCCAGCACGGCAGGCAGCGAGGGCTCGTCGAGTTGGAGTACGACCTCGGCGCCGGGGATCCGCCTGCGGACGTCGGCGAGGTGGCGGCGGAGCCCCTCGGTGAGCGAGGCGGCGATGTCACGGCAGGCCCCGTGGTCGGCGAGCGCCTTCTCGCCGTGCTTGAGCTCGACCGCCGCGGCCAGCGTCCACGGCCCGACCGCCTGGACCTTCAGCGGCCCCCGGTAGCCCTGGGTGTACTCCTCCAGCGCGTCCAGGTCCTCGCCGAGCCAGGAGTGGGAGCGCCGGGTGTCCCGGCCGGGGCGGTCGGTGAAGCGCCAGCCGCTCGGCTCGGTCTGCGCGAAAAGCTCGACCAGCAGGCCGGCGGAGCGGCCGATCATGTCGGCGCCCGGCCCGCGGGCGGGCAGCTCGGGGAGGAACGGCAGGTGCTCCAGCGCACCGGTGGAGGTCCGGGCCGCCTCGCGGGCGTCGGTGCCGGGCAGCGATCCGACGCCGGTGGCGGCGCCGACCAGGTCGGGGAAGGGGTGTCCGTTGCTCACCCGCCCGAGCCTAGTGCGCGCCGGGCGGGAGGCCGGACCGGCCGGCCTCCCGCCCGGCGCGGCGGCCGGGGGCCGGCGCCCCGGGCCTCAGCGGCCGGGGCGGACGGTGATGTCGGTGATCTCCGCGTCCCGGGAGGCGTCCAGCGCCGCCAGGATCGCCTTCACCACCGACTCCGGCTCGATCCACTGGCCGGCGTCGTACTCCTTGCCCTCCTGCTGGTGCACCTTGACCTGCATCGCGGTCGCGGTGCGGCCCGGGTAGACCGAGGTGACCCGGACGCCGTGCCCGTGCTCCTCGTGCCGCAGCGAGTCGGCCAGCGCCCGCAGGCCGTGCTTGCTGGCCGCGTACGCCGACCACTCCGCGCTCGCCCGCAGGCCCGCGCCGGAGTTCACGAAGACGACGTGGCCCTTGGCCAGCCGCAGCGAGGGCAGCAGCAGCCGGGTCAGCTCGGCGGGGGCGACCAGGTTGACGTTCAGGGTGTCCTGCCAGGCCTTCACCGGCAGTTCGCCGACCGGGCCCAGCTCGACGACGCCCGCGACGTGCAGCAGCGAGTCGAGCTCGACCGGGGGCGCCTGGTGGCCGAGGGCCCAGGAGAGCTTGGCCGGGGTGGCGAGGTCGCCGACCAGGGTCTGCGCGCCGGGGAAGCGTTCGCGCAGCTCGGCGGCGCGGCGGGCGTCGCGGGCCAGCAGCCAGAGGTCGTCGCCGCGCTCGGCGAGGCGTTTGGCGAGGACGGCGCCGATGCCGGAGCCGGCGCCGGTGATCAGATGAGCAGCCATGCCCGTGATCCTCTCAGGCCTTCAGCTGCTCGAAGACCCGGGCCGGGGTGTCGGCGAAGGTGATCAGCTCGCCCAGCGGGCGGGGCAGGAAGCCCTCGGTGTCCATCCGCTCCAGCTGGGTGCGCAGGCCCGCGTAGAAGCCCTCGGTATCCAGGACGACCACCGGCTTGTCGTGCAGCGCGTGCTTCTTCAGCTCCAGCACCTCGGTGACCTCGTCCAGCGTGCCGAGACCGCCGACGAGGACGACCACGGCGTCGGCCCGCGCCAGCAGCTGCGCCTTGCGCTCGGCGAGGTCCGCGGTGGTGACCAGCTCGTCGGCCCCGTCGTACGCCTTGTGCTTCAGGAACTCGACGGAGACCCCGACCAGCCGGCCCCCCGCGGCCTTCACCCCGTCGGCGAGCAGGCCCATCAGCCCGGCGTTCGACCCGCCCCAGACCAGCGTGTGCCCACCCTCCCCCAGCAGCCGGGCGAACTCGGCGGCCGGAGCCGAGTAGCGGTCGTCGAGCGAGTACGCGGAGCAGAAGACGGTGATGTTCATAGTGCGTCCGGTCTATCACGCCCCGCCCCGGCCCCTCACCGCCTTTTCCCGCCCGGGTCGGTCCTTGTACGTCGACGGTGCGGCACCGCCCCGAGCACGTCTCGTCAGCCCGGGCCACAAGCTGGTCGCCCTCCAGGTGTGAGAGGTGCTCACCGACCGCGGCGCGGTCGCAACGGCCTGGAGGCCTCCACGGGTCTCGCGGCCCCGGCCGGCCCCGGCCGAGGCCGGCCGGGTGAGCACCCGCCGGGGCACCCGTGGAGTTCGGGTCAGACGCAGATGTTGGGATCGGACCACGTCACGTACACGCCTCCGGGGCGGGGCTGGAAGTGCGCCACCGTGCACTGGAAGTTCTGGCGGATCTCGTCGCCCACCGTGTACTCGAACGAGGTCGGGTAGCCCGCCGGGCCCGTTTCGTACCCCTGCCCGGCCCACCACTCACGGAGCGCCCCCCACACCGGGAAGGCCCCGGTGCGCGGAGACCAGTAGATCATCCCCCGCTCGAACTCCGACCGCCGTCCGACCTGGTCCGGGTTGGTGAGCTCGTCGGAGACCGGGCAGCCGAGCACGCCGCCCGGGCCGCCCAGGGACGTGACGTACGTGTGCTCGATGGCACCCACGACCTCGAAGCCCTGGTCGCAGTAGCGCGTGGCCTGCGCGGGCGTCGCCGCCGACACGGCCAGCGCGCCCGCCGTCAGGGCCAGCACGCTCGACGCCGAGGCGATACGGCCCCGGATCTTCCTTCGGACAGCTGCACCGGTGGTCATCCCGAGCCCACCTTCCTTCCGTCAGGGACTGCTGGGCCCGGCGGGAACCTGCGGCCCTGCGGCCCGGGCCGCCTCCGCTCGCGTCGAGGACCCGGCCCGCCCACTGACTCAGCCGCTTGCACCGCGGGTGCGCGGTCCGCTTGATCGAGGTCAGGATCCCCACCCGGCCCGGACGACAGCCAACGCCATACCAACGACGCCGGGCCGGGCAGGTGACGGCTTCACCGGCGGCGATCTCGCCGCGCCTTCCCGCGCCCGAGTGTTCCGCGCCGGAACCCGCGTACCGGACACCGGGTTCAGCCGGACACCCCACGCCAGGGGGCCAGGGCCACATCGGTCGCGGTCCGGACGGCGGCATGCAGGACCACGGGGGTGGCGGGCTCGTCGGAGCCGTCGAGGACGACCTGGAGGGCGCCGGCGATCGCGCCGATGAACGCACCGGTGAGGGCCGCCGCGCCCACCGGGTCGAGCCGATCCGGGAACGCCTCGGCCAACTGTCGCGCGATCTCCTGTTGGGCGTCGAGCTGGATCTGCAGGGCGCGACCGCGCACGGCCGGGACGGTCCGGACCAGCCGCAGGCGCAGCGCCGCCAGCGGGCTCACGAGGTCGTCGCCGGTGTCCGGCACCGCACCCAGCGCGCGCAACAGGACCTCGGCCGGGCCTTCGTCCGGCCCATGAGACGCGATGGCGTCGGTGACGGCCTGGACGCGGGCGTCGGAGTCCGGGAACAGCAGCTCCTCCTTGCTGGCGAAGTAGCTGAAGAACGTACGGGTGCCGATCTCGGCCGCGGCGGCGATGTCGGCGACCGTGGTCTCGTCGTAGCCCTGGCGCTCGAACAACTCCGTCGCCGCGTCGATCAGGGTCTGGCGGGTGCGGGCCCGCTTGCGGTCGCGAAGAGACATGCGGCGAGCCTACCGCACTCGACGCAGTTCGGCATTGAGTGCATATTTGCTTTCATTGCAAAACTGCATCGAGTGCAATTATGGTCGAGGCATGACTCCACGAAGTGCGACTCCCCGAAGCGTGCTCATCTCCGGGGCCGGCGTGGCCGGCCCGACCCTCGCCCACTGGCTGGCCCGCCAGGGCTGGCGCCCCACCGTCGTGGAGAAGTTCCAGGGCCTGCGCTCCAGCGGCAACCCGGTCGACGTCCGCGGGCCGGCCCTTCCCGTGGTCGACGCCATGGGCGTCCTGCCGCAACTGCGCGCGGCCGCCACCCGGGCGGTCGCGATGCGGCTGCTGAACGCCTCGGGGCGCGAGGTCGCCCGGGTGCGCATGCCCGCGAGCCGCGGCGGCGCGGGCGAACGGGGATTCGAGGTGCCGCGCGGCGACCTGGCCGCCGTCCTGTACGAAGCGGCCCGCGACCAGGCCGAGTTCCTCTTCGACGACACCGTCACCTCACTGCACCGGGACGAGCACGGCGTGGACGTCACGTTCGAGCGGACGGCGCCGCGCCGCTTCGACCTGGTGATCGGCGCGGACGGGCTGCACTCCACCATGCGGCGTCTCGTCTTCGGCCCGGAGCGCGACTTCGTCCGACCCACCGGCCTCCTCGTCGCCACCCTGCCGCTCGACGAACCGGTGGACCACCCGCAGGAGGTGGTCATCCACAGCACGCCGGGCCGGATGGTCTCCGTGCACCCCTCCCGGGACCGGGCCCTGGTCGCCTTCGTCTTCCGCCGGCCGGACATCACCAACTTCGACCGCCACGACACCGACCTGCACAAGCGGATCGTGACGGAGTCCCACGCGGATCTCGGCTGGCGCGTCCCCCGACTGCTCGACCGGCTACGCGACACCGACGACCTCTACTTCGACGCCGTCAGCGTCGTCGACCTCCCCTCGTGGTCGCGGGGCCGCGTCGCCCTGCTCGGCGACGCCGCCTCCTGCGTCTCACTCCTGGGGGACGGCTCCAGCCTCGCCATCGCCGGGGCGCACACCTTGGCCGAGGCGCTCGCCGCACACCCGGCCGACCCTGCCGCCGCATTCGACCGCTACGAGACGGTCCACCGCGCACGCGTGACCCCCAAGCAGCGTGGCATCAAGCGCGCGACAGCCCTGCTGGTACCCGAGACCCGCCTCGGCCTCACCGCCCGCAACCTCGCCGCCCGGCTCTGGCCCGGGGGGATGTGAGATCCGGTCCGGGGCCGCGAGACGGGGCCTGCGGCCCCGAACAACGCGCACACCGTTCGGCGTTCACCACGCGTCGCCCTCGCCGAGCAACCGCCGTCCGTCATGGGTGCGGACAGCCGGTGCGTCGCCGCCGCGCAGGGCGTCCAGGACACGTACGGCATACACCTCGGCCATCCGGTCGGACACCTCGGCCGGAGTGAACCAGCCGACGGCGGTCGACTCGTCCGAGAGCCGCTCGGTCCCGCCCTCGGGGTGGCAACGGAACACCAACGCGACCACTCCACGGCTCACGTTCTTGTACACGCCGGTCAGCCGCACCACGCCGGCCCGGATGCCCGTCTCCTCGAAGACCTCCCGCCGCACCCCGTCCTCGACGGCCTCCGCAAGCTCCAGCACCCCGCCCGGCGGCTCCCAGCTCCCGTTGTCCGCCCGACGGATCGCCAACACCCGCCCGCCCTCCCGCACCACCACCCCGGCGACGGACACGGAGTGGAGGGGCGGCGGACCGGTCTCCTCGCCGCTCGTCATGTCATCGGATCCGAGGAGGAACGAGGCAGGTCGCGGATCATCACCTCATGATGATCCGCGCCCTCCCAGGGAATCGCCGATCCCACCCGCCGGTAGCCCCAGGAGAGGTAGGCCGCCTGAGCGGCGGTCGCCTCAGGTCGGCTGTTCAGCATCACCCGGGTGTCGTCGAGGCCTTCGACGAGCAGGCCGTGCATGCGGGTGGCGATGCCCCGGCGGCGCCACTGCGGCCGGGCCGCCAGTTCGGTGCCCTCCGCGAGGTAGGCGTTCCAGGCATCGGCGTCGGTGGGTAGAGGCCTCACGTCGAACCTCCCCGGGGCAACGGGATGTTGTCGGCGCGCAGATGCTGCGGCCGCCGTTCTTCCGGACCGGAGCCGAGCCGGGATCCCTTTCCCGCACCAGGCCGAACGGGCCATCATCTCTGAGAGGTCAAAGGTGGCGCACTGCTCGGGAGGAGTGGGATCGGCTTCTCGCCGAGGGCGTGGCGGAGCCAGTCGAGCGAGTCGGTCGCCAGGATGGCGTCAGCAAGGTCGTTGGCGGTCTTGGTGGTCAACCGCCCACGGCTGTTGTCGATCCACCGCTGGGCGTTCACGTACCCCTGAGCCAGGTACTCGACCCCTTGGAGCAGGCACTCCAACTTGTCGGCGTCCCGCGCGCAGACGGCTTCGGGTGATTCCTTGTCCTCGTACTCGGCGACGAGTTCCCGCACGGTCGAGGCCAGGGCCTCGGGCATGCCGGCGACCTGGTCGGCCGTGACCGCCTCGGGGTCGGCGCCGGTCGAGTACTTCTTGCCGACATAGTTGACGTCGCCGGTCCGCGTCTCCGCGACGTCGTGCCAGGTGGCGAGGAACGCCGCCCGCGCGGGGTCCGCGCCTTCGAGCTTGGCGATGACCGACGCGAGGAGCGAAGTCCGCCAGGAATGCTCGGCGACCGACTCGGGATCACGGACGCCCGCCATCCACCACCCGCTGCGCTTGGTGTGCTTGAGCGTCCCGGCCTCGAACAGGAACCGCGCCACCGAAGACAGATCATCGGACACCTTCGGACTCCTCTCACGCCTCGGCGAGGCGGATTGCGTAGCGAATGCTTTCGAGCTCACGCCGCCCACGCGTCGAGACCTCGGCGCTATCCAACATCACGGGGAGCCTGTCACGGAGGGCGGTTACCGCCGTTCCCGGGCGCAGCAGGTTCGGCCGCGCCTGGAGCAGGGACCACACTGTGTGGATGTTCAGATCAAGGTAGCCGTGGCTGGTATTGAGACCGTCGGCCAGGTGTCTGAGCAGTTTGTGCCCAGGCCAGGAAGCCGACATCGTGTCTGCGATGAACTCGTCGGAGAACTCAAGTGGAAGCTCACCTATCCAGTACGCCCAGTAGTTGAGATTCGCGGCCGCGCCGGCATCATCGGCCAGCGCGGTGTCGATGAAGTAGGCCAAGTGGTCCTGATCGCCGTGCCGAGCGGAAACCATCGCGACGGACCGGAAGTTGAGCCAGTCACTCAACCAGTCACTCGGCCCTTCCATTCGCTGCTGGTGAGCGAGCCACGAGGCGGTGTCGTCGTGGTCGTCGAGACCGGCGAGGTAGAGCGCCTGGCGACGGAGCAGGAGCTGATCTCTTCCACGAGCCTCCTCCGCAGTGCGCCGCATGTTGGCGAAGAAGCGGGCGCGTTCGGATCCGGAGAGTTCCGGTCCGACCGGTGCGGGCCCTCGCCGAGAGCGCGCAGGTGCCGGAAGTTCACGAATGCCCCGAGGAACTCGGCCATTGAGTGGCCACGCCAAGACCTCGATGAGGTCACGCTGCATCACCATCGACCCGAGTGGACTTGCCGTCACGGACACATCGCCTTCGAGCGCACCAGCGAGCAGCACGTCGGCCTCAAGAGCGTGTTCGAAGACATGGAGAAGGGCGGATGTAGCACCCAGTCGCATGAGCCGGTGGCGGGTCGTGAGCATCTGCCCGACAGGCACAGCAGTGAGCGGCCGGCGGCCGCTCTCCCATCCCGCGATGGTGTCCGCCGAGACTCCGAGCACCTCGGCGAATCCCTCCTGGGTTCGGCCCTGTTGCTCTCGTATCACCCGCAGGACGTACCCCGAGACAACGCCTGAACGTGGTCGACACAAGCTTCCTTGACTGACAGTCAGGATTTGGCTCGGCCTGGATCGCACAAGAGCCCCCATCTTCGGGAGTTCACACCGTCTACTCGTACTCGCAGTCACTGCACGTTCTGATCTCGAACTTCTACTGTCGTAGTCGACCCGGTCAAGGCTAGCCGGAGGCCCCCTGACGAGCCTCCTTCTTCCCTGAACGGGTGACGGAAGAGCCGTGGTTCGTTCTGTTCGGAGGTACCGCGATGGGCCCAGCTCCCCTCCCTGGGGCAAGTACGCAGGATTTCGAAGAACCGGTCAACGCCAACGCCATCCGATCCGCAGCCGCCTCCCGACTGGCGCAAACGCACCGAACAGAGGCAGTGGGGCAGTGACGATCAAGACCAAGTCGCAGACCTACCCTCAAGCCCTGATCAGCGCGAAGCGTGCCGCATGGGCGGTCGACCGGGCACCCAGTACCGTCTCCGTCCTCCGTGCGAACGTCGGCAGAGTCCTCCGTTCATGGCAGCTCGACCCGGACGGCGCCCAGGTATTCGCCACGCTCCTGGTCCTCACCGAGCTGGTGACCAACGCGAGCCGGCACGGTCAGCCCATCCTCGGGTTGATCGACACCGAATTGTGGCTGGACGGCAGCCGCATCATCGTCGTGGTCACGGATGGCGCGACCGAGGTTCCAGTCACACGCAAAGCTGGCGCCGATGACGAGTCCGGGCGGGGCCTTGAGCTGATCAGTGCCTACGCCGAATCGACCGGCTACGAGCCCCTTCCCACCGGCAAGCGCGTGTGGGCCGTGATCGGCCCACACCCGGCCCCCGAGAGCGGAGCCCTTCTCGTGGCCCCGGATCCCCTTCAGTACGCCGTGTGACCCGTTCTCCCGCCCTTTCCGGGCGGGAGAACGGGCTGCTCCTCACCAAGGACAAAACGATCCGTGATCAAGAGCTCCGTTTCAGCTCCCGGAAGGTCAGGGCTTGGCACGGACGAATCCTCGCCACCGACTGACGCGTCACGGACGCGCGGTCTGCCTCCGGCCGACAGTTCCGGGGATGGCTCGTCTCAGGACTTCATTCCCGACACCGATCCCGTCCGGGTCTGGGCTGCCTATGGGGTGTCAGTCGCGGCCGTGTTCCACCTCGCTGCCGGTGCCCTGGTCCTGATCAACCGATCCAGCTGAGCCCGAGCGGCGTCGTCAATCTCTCTTTCCCTCAAGCCGATTGGAGTCCCCCATGCCCACACCCGAACCGAAGCCGCCGCGGCCGAAGCCGGCGAATCCGCCCACGCCCCGGCCTCCGGAGCGGTAGCCACAACCCGACCACCACAACCACGAGGAGGACCCATGACTTGGGGAACCGACAAGGACAGCGGCGGGAAGCACGGCGGCAAGAAGGACCCCGGCACGGCAAAGCCGTCCCCCGACGGCGCGCGGCCGGCGCCCGAGCCCAAGCACCGGAAGGACGACGACAAGAAGTGACCGACTCCCCTCACCACCCGGAGCAGGCCGCCGTCCGCGGCCTGCTCCGGGCCGTCGGCGAAGCGCTCGGCGGCCCCGTCCCCGGCGAGTGGCGGGAGGCGATCACGGCCGTCCCCCGGCACCGCTTCCTCCCGGAGCGCATCTGGCTGGACGACGGCCACGGCGGCTACGAGCCGTGCGACCTCCCGACCGACCACGACCGCTGGTTCGAATCCGCCTACGCGGACCTGCCAGTCGTCACCCAGGTCAACGACGGCGCCGAACCGCCCGATCCCACCGATGCCTGGCCCTCCTCCTCGGCCTCCGCCCCCTCGGTCGTGGTCCGGATGCTCCGCGACCTCGACGTCCGCCCCGGCATGAACGTCCTGGAGATCGGCACCGGCACCGGCTGGAACGCCGCGCTCCTCGCCCACCGCCTCGGCCCCGGACACGTCGCCTCGGTCGAGATCGACGCCGAGGTCGCCCGGCAGGCGCAGGCCTCCCTGAACGCCTCCGGCCTGACCGTCGACGTCGTCTGCGGGGACGGTTCCCTCGGCTGGCACCGCCGGCTGCCGTACGACCGCATCATCTCGACCTGCTCGGTCCGGCGGATCCCGTGGGCCTGGATCGAGCAGACCAGGCCCGGCGGCATCGTCCTCACCCCCTGGGACAACCCCATGCTCTGCTGGGGACTGCTCAGGCTCACCGTCGAAGGGGACCAGGCGCGGGGCCGGTTCAGCCCGCACTCCGCGTTCATGCTGATGCGCACCCAGCGGCAGGACCTGAGGATCTTCCGCGACGTCGTCCGCGACGAGCACGTTCCCGACGAGAGCCGGACGGTGCTGTCCCCGCGGCGAGTAACGGGAGACGAGTGGGAGGCTCGCTTCGCTCTCGGGCTGCGTCTGGGCGACGTGTGGACCGCCCGGGACGAGGACGGCGCCCGGCTCTGGGTGGCCACCACCGACGCCCGTTCCTGGGCCGCCGTCGAGGACGGCACCGTGTGGCAGTACGGCCCCCGCCGCCTCTGGGACGAGGTCGAGGAGGCCTACCGCTGGTGGGAGGACCAGGACCGCCCGGCCCCCGACCGGTTCGGGCTGACGGTCACCGAGGCGGAGCAGTGGGCCTGGCTGGACCGGCCCGCCCGCCCCGTCCTCAGGCGTTGACGGCCGGGCGCTCCGTCGTCGCGATGGTGGCCGAGCCGACGACCCTGGTGCCGTCGTACAGCACGACCGCCTGCCCCGGGGCGATGCCGCGCACGGCGGTGTCCAGCCGGACGTGCAGCTCCCCGTCGACGACCGACGCCGTGACCGGCACCTCCTCGCCGTGGGCGCGCAGCTGGGCGGTGTAGCGGCCGTCCGACGCCGGGGAGTCGCCGCACCAGCGCGGCCGAATCGCGGTCAGCGCGGTGACGTCCAGCCCCTCGACCGGGCCGACCGTCACGGTGTTGTTCACCGGCGAGATGTCGAGGACGTAGCGCGGCTTGCCGTCCGCCGCCGGGCGGCCGATCCGTAGGCCCTTGCGCTGCCCGATGGTGAAGCCGTACGCGCCGTCGTGCTCGCCGAGCTTGGTGCCGTCGGTGTCGAGGATGTCGCCGGTCGCGGTGCCGAGGTGCTTGGCCAGGAAGCCCTGGGTGTCGCCGTCGGCGATGAAGCAGATGTCGTGGCTGTCGGGCTTCTTGGCGACGGCGAGGCCGCGCCGTTCGGCCTCCTCGCGGATGACGTCCTTGGTGGTGTCGCCGAGCGGGAAGAGCGAGTGGGCGAGCTGGTCGGCGTCGAGCACGCCGAGCACGTAGGACTGGTCCTTGGCGCCGTCGACGGCGCGGTGGAGCTGGCGCTCGCCGCCCGGCAGGTCGACGATCCGGGCGTAGTGGCCGGTGCAGACGGCGTCGAAGCCGAGCGCGACCGCCTTGTCGAGCAGCGCGGCGAACTTGATCTTCTCGTTGCAGCGCAGGCACGGGTTGGGGGTGCGGCCGGCCGCGTACTCGGCGACGAAGTCGTCGATGACGTCCTCGCGGAACCGCTCGGCGAGGTCCCAGACGTAGAACGGGATGCCGATGACGTCGGCGGCCCGGCGGGCGTCCCGGGAGTCCTCGATGGTGCAGCAGCCGCGGGCGCCGGTGCGGAAGGACTGCGGGTTGCTGGACAGCGCCAGGTGCACGCCGGTCACCTCGTGCCCGGCTTCGGCGGCGCGGGCGGCGGCGACGGCGGAGTCGACCCCGCCGGACATCGCCGCGAGCACGCGGAGGCGGCCGGTGGACGGAGCGGTCGGGGCACCCGGGAAGTCAGTCATGATGCATCCAAGCGTACGTGGTGCGGTCGGGCATTCCGCCGGGGTTTCCTCAGCGCCGGACGGACGCGAGACCGGCGTTGCGGGCGCGGTGGACGGCCGGGCCGATGGCCTCCGTGAGGGCGGCGACGTCGTCCCGGGTGGAGGTGTGGCCGAGCGAGAAGCGGAGCGAGGCGCGGGCGAGCAGCGGGTCGACGCCCATCGCCAGCAGGACGTGGCTGGGCTGCGGCACGCCGGCCGAGCAGGCCGAGCCGGTGGAGCACTCGATGCCCTGGGCGTCGAGCAGCATCAGCAGCGCGTCGCCCTCGCAGCCGGGGAAGGAGAAGTGGGCGTTGGCGGGCAGCCGCCCGTCCGCCGCCGGGTCGCCGTTGAGCACCGCGTCCGGGACGCCGGCCAGCACCGCGGCGACGAGTTCGTCGCGCAGCGCGCCGAGGGTGACGGCGTGCTCCGCGCGCCGTTCGACGGCGATCGCCGCGGCGGCCGCGAAGCCGGCGGCGGCGGGCGCGTCGAGGGTGCCGGAGCGGACGTCGCGCTCCTGGCCGCCGCCGTGCAGCAGCGGGACGGGCGTCGCGCCGCGGGAGAGCAGCAGCGCGCCGATGCCGAACGGCCCGCCGATCTTGTGCCCGGTGACGGTGAGCGCGGTGAGTCCGGAGTCGGCGAAGGAGACCGGGACCTGACCGAGCGCCTGGACCGCGTCGGCGTGCATCGGGATGCCGTACTCGGCGGCGACGGCGGCGAGTTCGGCGACCGGCTGGACGGTGCCGACCTCGTTGTTGGCCCACATGACGGTGACCAGCGCGACCGAGGCCGGGTCGCGTTCGACCGCCTCGCGCAGCGCCGCCGGGTGGACCCGGCCGAGGCCGTCCACCGGCAGGTACTCGACGGTGGCACCCTCGTGCTCGGCGAGCCAGTGCACCGCGTCGAGCACCGCGTGGTGCTCGACCGGGCTGCAGAGCACCCGGGTGCGGGCCGGGTCGGCGCCGCGGCGGGCCCAGTACAGGCCCTTGACGGCCAGGTTGTCGGACTCGGTGCCGCCGCCGGTGAGGACGATCTCGCTGGGCCGGGCGCCGAGCGAGTCGGCGAGCGACTCGCGGGCCTCCTCGACGACACGGCGGGCCCGGCGGCCGGCCGCGTGCAGGGAGGAGGCGTTGCCGACGACCCCCAGGTGCGCCGACATCGCGGCGATCGCCTCGGGCAGCATCGGCGTGGTCGCCGCATGGTCCAGGTATGGCATAACCATCCGATTGTAGAGGGCCCTCGGCTTGCGGTCCGGCGCCCGATCCGCCCACCGTACCGATCCGGCCACCGGCCGCCCTGCCCGGGCGGGCCACGGGCGGCGCTGCCCGGGCGGGCAGCCGGACGGACCGGCCCGCCGGCGCCCGCTCGGGCAGACCCGGGCCGCGGCGGGGCCGGGGCGCGTCCCGGCAGCCGGGCCCGGTACGGGGAGCGCGCCCCGAGCGGTTAGCCTGACGGCCACCGCAATGCGGCCGGACCGGAACCAGGACGGGGGGCGGAATGTCGCAGTCTGTCGATCGCGCGCTGACCCTCCTGGGGTCGCTCGGCGACGGCCCGGTCTCCCTCGAACAGGCCGCCACCTCGATCGGTGTGCACAAGTCCACGGCGCTGCGGCTGCTGCGCACGCTGGAGGAGCACGGCTTCGTGCACCGGCAGTCGGACCGGCGTTACCGGCTCGGCGGCAAGGTGCTGTCGCTGGCGAACCGGGCGCTGGAGGAGATCGACGTCCGCCAGGTCGCCGCGCCGTACCTGGCCGCCCTCGGCGAGCGCTGCGGCTGCACGGTGCAGCTGGCGGTGCTGCAGGACGACGAGGTGCTGTACCTGGACGAGCTGGCGGGCCGGTGGGAGAGCGGGTCGGCCGGGCGGCCGACCCGGATCGGGCGGCGCGCCCCGGCGGCCGGGACGGCGATCGGGCGGGTGCTGCTGGCGGGGCTGCCCGGGGACGGCCGGCCGGAGGAGGAGCTCTCCGCCGACCTGGCCGCGGTCCGTCGCCGGGGCTGGGCCGCCGAGTCCGCCGAGCACCGGGAGGCGGTCACCTGCGTGGCCGCGCCGGTGGCCGGCAGCGACCGGCGGGCCGTGGCGGCCTGCGCGATCTCGGCGCCGACCGACCGGGTGTCGCCCGCCGAGCTGGTGCGGCTGGTGCCGGAGCTGCTGTGCACGGCGGAGGCGATCTCGCTGGCGTACGGCGGCTCGCCTACTCCTCGCTGGTGCGAGAACCGTTGCGGTGCCAGGCCCGCGGTGCGCGCCAGCCGTACTTGAGGGCGAGCATCCGGAGCACGAAGGCGGTCAGCGCGGCGGCGGTTCCGGTGGCGGCGGTCAGGTGGTCGAGGGCGATCAGCACGACGACCATGGCGGAGCCGACCAGGGCGGGCACGGCGTAGATCTCGCGGTCCCAGCGGAGCAGTGAGGGGATCTCCCCGGCGAGCACGTCGCGCATCACGCCGCCGCCGGCCGCGGTCACCATGCCGAGGGCGACGGAGGAGACGGCGCCGAGCCCGTAGTCGTGCGCCTTGGCGGTGCCGGTCACGCAGAACAGGCCGAGGCCGAGCGCGTCGAGGGTCTGCACGGCGCGGTTGATCCGTTCGACCTCGGGGTGCAGGAAGAAGACCACCAGTCCGGCGACGAGCGGGGTGGTGAAGTAGCCGAGGTTGCTGAAGGCGGCGACCGGGGTGGCGCCGATGACGAGGTCGCGCATCACCCCGCCGCCCAGTGCGGTGACCTCGGCGAGCACACAGATGCCGAAGATGTCCATGTTCTTGCGGACGGCGAGCAGCCCTCCGGAGAGGGCGAAGACGAAGATGCCGACGAGGTCCAGCGACTGCTGCACGTCGGAGGGGAAGATCTGCGAGGTCACCGGACCACTATGGACCCGATTGTCGGGACCACCCCAAACCGTCCACCCCGGACCGACCGCCCGGCACCGACCACCCCCGACCGGGGACGCCCCCGGACGCCGGGAGGCCGCCCGCCCGGAGCCGTGGGGCCCGGGGCGGACGGCCTCCGCCGTTCCGCGGGTGCGCGGGTGCGCAGGTACGCGGGTGGCACGAGTGGGGCGCGGACCTCACACGGCGGCGGGCGTCCGGTCGTCCCCGGAGGCGCCCTCGGCGGCGTTCTCCGGGAAGTGGCAGGCCACCTGGTGCCCGGTCTTGAGCGCGACGAGCGGCGGCTCCTGGCTCGCGCAGACGTCCTGGGCCTTCCAGCAGCGGGTGCGGAACCGGCAGCCGCTGGGCGGGTTGATCGGGGAGGGCACGTCGCCCTTGAGCAGGATCCGCTCGCGGCCGCCGCGCTGCTTGCGGCGCGGGTCGGGCACCGGCACCGCGGACATCAGGGCGTTGGTGTACGGGTGCATCGGGCTGCGGTAGAGCGAGTCCCGGTCGGCGATCTCGACGATCTTGCCGAGGTACATGACGGCGACCCGGTCGGAGACGTGCCGGACCACCGAGAGGTCGTGCGCGATGATCAGGTAGGTCAGGCCGAGCTCCCGCTGGAGGTCGTCCAGCAGGTTGACCACCTGCGCCTGGATGGAGACGTCGAGGGCGGAGACCGGCTCGTCCGCGACGATCATCTTGGGCCGCAGGGCGAGCGCCCGGGCGATGCCGATGCGCTGGCGCTGGCCGCCGGAGAACTCGTGCGGGTAGCGGTTGTAGTGCTCGGGGCTGAGCCCGCAGAGCTCCAGCAGGTCCTGGACGGCCTTCTTCACCCCGCCGGGCGGATCGGCCTTCTGCAGCCGGAACGGCGCGCCGACGATGGTGCCGACGGTGTGCCGGGGGTTCAGCGAGGAGTACGGGTCCTGGAAGATCATCTGGATGTCGCGGCGCAGCGGCCGCATCGCGCCGACGCCCAGGTGGGTGATGTCGGTGCCCTCGAACTCGATCGTCCCGGCGGTGGGTTCGTCGAGCCGGGTGACCAGCCGCCCCATCGTGGACTTGCCGCAGCCGGACTCGCCGACGACGCCCAGGGTCTCGCCGGCGTTGACGGTGAAGTCGATGCCGTCGACCGCCCGGACGGCACCGGTCTGGCGCCGCAGCAGGCCGCCGTGGATCGGGAAGTGCCGGGTCAGGCCGGCCACCCGGAGCAGCGGCTCCCGGTCGGAGGCGGGTGCGGGAGAAGGGATGGCCGCCGCCTGAGTGTCCGTCATCGGTTCTCTCCAGAAAGGTGGTACGGGGCGGGGCTCACCCTCGGGTCGGGGCGCACGGCCGGGGCGGTCCTCGCAGCCAGGGCGGGCCTCACAGCCGGGGCGCGATCTCTTCGGCGAAGATGCGGTGCCGGTCGGCGGCCGCGAGGTGGCAGGCGGCGTGGTGTCCGGCCGCGGCCTCGGTGAGCACCGGGACCTCGCCGGTCGAGCGCCCGCCGGTCAGCTCGGCGTACGGGCAGCGCGGGTGGAAGGCGCAGCCGGACGGCACGTTGATCAGGCTGGGCGGGGTGCCCTTGACCGGGACGAGCCGGTCCTGAAGCTCCCGGTCGAGGCGCGGCATCGAGCCCAGCAGCCCCCAGGTGTAGGGGTGTTCGGGCGCGTCGAAGAGGGTCTCGGCCGGGCCGCGCTCGACGCACTTGCCGCCGTACATGACGAGGATGTCGTCGGCGAGCTCGGCGACCACCCCGAGGTCGTGGGTGATGATGATGACGGCCGAGCCGAACTCCTCCTGGAGGTCGCGGATGAGGTCCAGGATCTGCGCCTGGACGGTGACGTCCAGGGCGGTGGTGGGCTCGTCGGCGATCAGCAGCGAGGGGTCGTTGACCAGCGCCATGGCGATCATGGCGCGCTGGCGCATGCCGCCGGAGAACTGGTGCGGGTAGTCGTCGACCCGCCGGTCGGGCTGCGGGATGCCGACCCGGTCGAGCATCTCGACCGCGCGGGCCCGGGCCTGCTTCTTGGTGGCCTGCGGGTGGTGCACGCGGTAGGCCTCGACGATCTGCTGGCCGACCGTGTAGTACGGGTGCATCGCGGTGAGCGGGTCCTGGAAGATCATCGCCATCTGCCGGCCGCGCAGCTGCCGGACCCGGTCCGGGCCGGCCGCGACCAGCTCCTCGCCGTCCAGCCAGATCTCGCCGGCGATCCGGGCCCGCTTGGAGCGGTGCAGGCCCATGATGCCGAGCGAGGTGACGGACTTGCCGGAGCCGGACTCGCCGACGATGCCGAGGGTCTTCCCCTTGCTCAGGTCGAAGCTGACCCCGTCGACCGAGCGGACCAGGCCGTCGTCGGTGTCGAAGTGGATCCGCAGGTCCCGGACGGAGAGGAAGGCGTCCCCGGTCGGGGCGGCTCCGCTCGGGGCGGCCACGGGTGCCGTGGTCTTCTGGAGCTCGGTCACGACAGCCTCACCCGGGGGTCGACAAGGGCGTACAGGAGGTCAACCACGAGGTTGCACAGGACGATGAAGAACGCGGCGAGCAGGGTGACGCCGAGGATCTTCGGCAGGTCGTTGTCCTTGATCGCGGAGACCGCGAAGAAGCCGACGCCCTGGAGCGAGAAGACCTGTTCGGTGATGAGCGCGCCGCCGAGCAGCAGCCCGAGGTCCATGCCGAAGATGGTGACGACCGGGGTGAGCGCGGCGCGCAGGCCGTGCCGGACGACGACCTTCCGCTCGGCCAGGCCCTTGGCCCGGGCGGTGCGGATGTAGTCCTCGCTCATCGTCTCCAGCATGCCCGCGCGGGTGAGCCGGGCGTAGAGCGCGGAGTACAGGAAGGCCAGCGAGATCCACGGCAGGATCAGGTTGCGCGCCCACATCAGCGGGTCGTCGGTGAAGTTGGTGTACTGGAGGTTGTCCAGGATCGGCCACTCGTAGCTGAAGAGCGTGAGCAGCAGGGCGCCGGTGAAGAAGACCGGCAGCGAGACGCCGGCCAGCGCGATGCCCATGGAGAGCCGGTCGAAGATCGACTTCGGCTTGAGCGCGGAGATCACGCCGGTGGTGACGCCGGAGACCAGCCAGACGACGGCGGCGCCGATGGCCAGGGAGATGGTGACCGGGATGCGCTTGGTGAGCTCCGGCCAGACCTCCAGGTGGTTCTTGAACGAGTAGCCGAAGCAGGGCACGTGGCAGGTGGCCGGGTCGGGGCCGAACTGGTACTCGGCACCGGAGACCAGTGCCTTCAGGAAGTTCCAGTACTGGGTGTACAGCGGCTGGTCGAAGCCGAGGTTCTTCTTGACCGCCGCGATCGCCTCGGGGGAGGGGTTCTTCCCGATGTACTGGGCGGCCAGCTGGTCGGTGGTCTCGCCGGCCAGGCGCGGGAGCAGGAAGAAGATCGCGAAGGTGACCGCGCTGACCACCAGCAGCAGCACCGCGGCGGCCAGCGTCCTGCGGATGATGTAGGCAAACACAGTTGGGCGGCTCCGGCGGCCCGCCGTCGTCCGGGATCCTCCGGACGACGGCGGGCGCCGCTGCCTTCACCTGCCTTCAGGGATGCGGAGCCAGGCTCTTACTTGGTGGTGCCGATGTTCAGGTAGTCGTACTCACCCGAGAAGGCCGGCGTGGAGACGAGGTTGGTCGCGCTGTCCGGGCGGTACAGGAAGACCTTGAAGTAGGTCAGCGGCACGTAGACGGCCGCGTCCATGACCTTCTTGTCGATCTGGGCGTAGATCTTCTCGCGGGCCGCCTTGTCGGTGTTGACCGCGGCGTCGTCGATCAGCTTGTTGACCTCGGGGTCGTTCAGCTCGGCGAGGTTGCTGTTGCCGGAGGCCTTGATCGAGCGGCCGTCGACGATCTGCTGCAGGAAGCCGTAGCCGGTCGGCCAGTCGGCGCCCCACTGCATCATCATCAGGCCGACGTTCTTCTCCTTGTTGAACGCCGGGACACCGACGTGGTCGGAGAGGTACTTGCCCTGCGGGTACTGCTGGATCTCGGCGTTGATGCCGACCTTCTTCAGCGCGGCCTGGATCGAGGTGGCGGCGGCGATCTCCGGGCCGCGCTCGGTGCGGGCGGTGAGGACGGTGCTGAAGCCCTCGGGCTTGCCGCAGGCCTTCAGGGCCTCCTTGGCCTTGGCCTCGTCGCCCTTGTTGTCCTTGGTCTGGTAGGTGTTGAAGTCCTCGTGGCCCGGGATGTCCGGCGGCAGCACGGTGTTGGCGACGGCGCCGCGGATCGGACCGCCGATCGCGGTCTGCACCGAGACCTTGTCGATGGCGTACTGGACGGCCTTGCGGCACTCGACGTTGTCGAACGGCGCGACCTTGGAGTTGATCGCGGTGTAGACCAGGCGGCCGCCGTAGGCGTTGTCGGTGTTGGCCTTGAGCTTCGGGTCCTGGAGGATCTTCGCCTGGGTCTGCTGGTCGACGCCGGCGCCGACCAGGTCGACCTGGGCGTTCCCGGCCAGCAGGTCCTTGTCGATCGTGGACTGCTCGATGTTCATCTTGAGCACGATCTTGTCCGGCAGCTGCTTGCGGATCGGGTCGGTGCTCTTGTCCCAGTTGGTGTTCGGGACCAGGACCGCCTGCTTGCCGTCCTCGTAGCTCTCGAACTTGTAGGTGCCCGAGGAGATGACGTGCTTCACGTAGTTGGAGCCGGTGTCCTTGTCCTTCGGGACCGGGACCGTCTGCGGGGCGGAGACCAGGTAGTCGAAGTCCGCGAAGGCGTGCTTCAGGTGGAAGACGATGGTCTGGTCGTCCGGGGTCTCGATGGACTTGAGGTCGCCCTCCTTGTCCTTGTACGGACCCTGGTACGGGGTCTCGTTGTCGACCAGCATCTCCTTGAAGTACGTCGGGCCGTTGGAGTTGACCTCCGGCGCGTAGTTGGAGCGCAGGACCGCGTACTTGACGTCCTTGGACGTGATCGGCGTGCCGTCCTCGTACTTCAGGCCCGCGCGCAGCTTGTACGTCCAGGACAGGCCGTCCGCGCTCGGCGTGCCGAGCGACTCCGCCAGGTCCGGGACGAGCTTCTGGCCGTCCGGCTGGAAGGTGGTGAGCGGACGCCCGTACAGGCGGGAGAAGTTGTAGATGTACGCGTAGTACGTGTTGCCCGGGTCCAGGGAGTCCGGCGTACCGCGCATCTCGTACGTGACGGTGCCGCCCTTCTTGTCCGAGGCGTTGACGATGCCCTTGGTGCCCGCGTCGGCGCCGGCGGCACCGCCGGCCGCGGAGCTGCCGGTGGCGGTGGACTTGGCGTCGTCGCTCTTGGAGCTCGACGAACAGCCGGTGACGACCAGGACCGCGGCGGCAGCCGTGGCGGTCAGTGCGACGGTACGGGACCTACGCATGGGTGGGATCAACCCCTTGAGGAAGTGGTGGCCGAACGGAGGGTCCTGACGCTGGGTCAGTTGCTCTTGGGATCGAGGGCGTCACGGAGCCCGTCGCCGAGCAGGTTGAAGGCGAGCACCGTCAGGAAGATCGCCATACCGGGGACCACCATGTACTGGGGGTCCACCTGGTAGTACTGGATGGCGTCGTTGAGCATCCCGCCCCAGGAGGCCTGGGGTGCCTGGATGCCGACACCGAGGAAGCTGAGGCCCGCCTCGAAGAGGATGTTGGTCGGGATCAGCAGGGTCGAGTAGACCAGGATCGGACCGACCAGGTTCGGCAGCAGCTCCTTGAACAGGATGAACGGCCCCCGTGCGCCGAGGCTCCGGGCCGCGTAGACGAACTCGCGCTCGCGCAGCGAGAGGGTCTGACCGCGCACGATCCGGCCCATGTAGGGCCAGTTGAAGAAGCCGATCACGAAGATCAGCACCGCGATGTGCAGCGGGAGGCCGTGCAGGCCGAACGCGCCGCCCTGGAGCGAGGCGGAGATCGCGATGGCGAAGAGCAGCAGCGGGAAGGCGAGGAAGACGTCCATCACCCGGCTGATCAGGGTGTCCACCCAGCCGCCGTAATAGCCGGCCATCACGCCGAGCACGACGCCGATGGTGTTGGACAACAGGGTCGCGCCGAAGGCGACCAGCAGGGAGACCCAGGAGCCCTCGATGACGCGGGAGAGCAGGTCACGGCCCTGCAGGGGGTCGACACCGAGGGGGTGGTCCCAGCTCATCCCGCCCCAGTCGCCCAGCGGCAGGCCGCCGAGGTTGGCGTCCAGCAGGTCCTGGTTGAGCGCGTCGGGGTCGAGGCCGAACACCGATTCGATCGGCTTGGCCAGCACGGCGAGCAGGATCAGCAGGATCACCACGGCGCCGCCGGCGACGGCGGCCTTGTCCCGCTTGAAGCGGGTCCAGGCGATCCGGCCGAGCGAGCGGCCCTCGATCTTCTTGGCCGGGCTCGCGGCGGCGTCTGCCTCCGGAGCGTTCCCGGCGGTCTTGATGGGTGCGGTCATGGTCAGTTCGGTCCCCTCGCCGACGGTGGCCGGCCCACGGGTGCCGGACGCCGGGATCGGCGGTACGGCTGGTGCGGACGTGCGGACATGCAGAGGTACGGGTTGCGGTGTTCCCAGCGGTACGACGTGCTCAGTACTGCTGCCACGCGGCATGGGCATCACGTGGATCATGCGGTCCGTCTGCGCGTTCGCCTTTGTGAGGCGCCAACCACGCGCGGCGGCTGTTGCAGAACTCTCTGCCATCCGAACTGGCTTGCGCCAGCCCTGCCAACCGAGAGATGCCCAACTGTGATCTGCGCCCATGCACCTCTCGAATCTCCGGCATATCCCTCTTCACACAGCTGTAGCAGCCATGTCAAGATGACTTCCACCGACTTCGGGAAGTTCGTCCGGAAATCGTCGAGGCCGGTCTGACTTTTCGTCAGACCGGCCTCGGTAAAGGGCAGTTAATGTGCTGTTCGGCGGCTCAGCGCCCGGGGTAGCCGGGCCACGGCTGCTGGGGCGGCGGCTGCTGCCCCGGCCAGCCCGGCGCGGGCGGGTGCGTTCCGTAGCCGTACCCGGGCCCCTGCTGCGAGGCGTACGGCGGCGGCACCGGCGGGTACGGCGCCTGCGGCCTCCCCTGCCCGGCCGCCTCGCGGTCGTAGAACGGGCGCGCGTTGGCCCGCATCCAGAGCGCCACCGGGTCGAACTCGTCCGCCATCGCCACCGTCGAGACGGCCAGGCCCTCCGGTGCCACCGCGATCGCCCGCTGCATCAGCGCCCGCACGGCCTCCACCGTGGGCGGGGAACTCTCGTACAGGTCCAGGCCGATGGCCAGGTACGGCTCACCCACCGTCGGGCGCACCCAGGCCCGGCGCAGCGCCCGCACCGCCCGCACCTCGACCGCCTGCCGCTCCAGCAGCGCGAAGAACTGCTGCGCCGGCACCTGCGGCTCACTCAGCTTCAGCGGTCCGGCCGGCAGCCGGTCCAGCCCCGCCGCGACCCGCCGCAGGTCCGCCCAGGGCACCCCGACACCGCCGCCCGGCGCGTGCGGGTTCAGCCAGAGCCCCCAGCGGGTCCGGTACAGCGAGGCCGCGATCTCCCGTCCGGAGATCACCTCGTGCGCCCGCGCCCAGCCGGACGCCGCCAGCTGCTCGGGCGAGGTGACGGCCGGCGCGTAGCCGTGCCCGCTGATCTCCATGTTCCCGTACTGGGCGTCCGCGCTGCCCGGCGTCCCGTGCCAGAGCAGCATCCAGACCTGCCCCTCGGCCAGCGCGTGCAGCAGCGTCTCGTACGCGTCGTAGCGCTCCGGCGCCACCTCGCGCAGGGCACGCTCCAGCGCGCCCGGATCCGGACGCCCGGTGGGTGCCTGGCCCCAGGGCCCCGGTGCACCGCCAGCTACCGCTCCCGCACTCATGCGCCCACCTCGCTGCGCCTCTTCGTTCCTCGTCTGCCACCGGCGGCCCGGCGGCCGTCAGCACGCACCCTATGGGGCGCCGCCGACCACCGCCACGCCGACGTGCCAGGGTCCGTCCCGCTCGCCCGCCCGACGGCGGCCGGGGACCGGATCAACCCCGCGTGTAGAAGGGGGCGACCCGGTTCAGCAACCAGTCGACCACCGGATCGTCCGCGAGGTCGAGCAGTACGAGGTGGACGCCGCCGGGCAGCGGCGCGGTTCCCAGTGCGCGCCCCAGTGCCTCGTTCACCGCCCCCGGATCGGCCGGGGCCAGCGGGTCGAGCTGGACACCCACGAACATCACGGTGGGCTCGCCCTCCACACTGGCCAGTGCCCGGCGTGCGGTCAACACCCCCGGCAGGGCGGACAGTTCGCCCCGGCAGGCGGTCAGGAAGAGCTCCGGGTCCTCGCCCGGCACCGGCTCGCGCAGCGCCACCCGGCCGCCGGACGGCCCGTCCTGGACCTCCCAGCGGTCCTCGCGCGGCCCGCGGCGCAGCTCGGCCACGCCCTCCGGCGGCACCGGGATGCCCACCGCGGCCCCTGGGTTGACCGCGACCCCGATGCCCAGCGGCAGGCCGCGGGCGAACTCCCACACCGGCGCGACCGCGAAGGCCATCCCCGGCGCCTGCTGGAGGAAGACCTCCTGGGAGGAGAACACCGGCACGTACGGCTCGCCGGCCAGCTCGGTCGTCGGCAGGTCCAGCGACTCGCCCTGCGGGTCGCCGCCGGCCGGCAGCGGGATCCACACCTGGCTGCGGGCCAGCACCTCGATCACCCGGGGGGTCGCGCCCGGGTCGCCGAGCGCCGCGGTCAGCACCTGCTCCAGCTCGTTGGCCGGCCATCCGCCGCCCGGCGGCACCGGCTCCTGGCCGCCCCACCCCTGCTGCTGCTCCACCGGGTTCCCCATGCGCCGCTGTACCGCCCTCTGCTGCTCGCCGACGCCCCGCAGCCTATCGGGCGGCGCCCCGGCCCTGCTCCGAGGCGCCCCGTTCCCCCGGGCCCGGCCCCTCCCCCTCTCCCCTCATCCGGACGGACGTGCCATGATGTCCGCGTCTCGGTGTCTTCGCCGCCGGGGCCGCTAACTCCATACCGGCCGCTCGAACCCGCGCGGGAGAGTCCGGAGTGCCCCGTTCTGGCGGCACAGCCGGCGCCGAAGGAGCAAGTCCTCCCCGGAATCTCTCAGGCACCCCTACCGCACGGGTTAGGCACATCTGGAAAGCGGCGCACGGCCCTGCCGTCCGCCCACCCACGGTGCAAGCCGCCATGCTGTTCCCGTAGGACAGCGCGCGGTGAAGCTCTCAGGTCCGACGACAGATGGGGAGGCCCAGCCGCCGCATGCCCGCGCGCAGGGCCGGTCCCGAGCAGGGCCGGTTTCCGGCGCGCGTGCACCCCTGAGTGCCCCGACCGAGGAGTTCCTGGCCATGTCGTCCCTCCGCCTGACCGCGCTCGACACGCTGCACCGCGCCCTCGGCGCGACCATGACCGACTTCGCCGGCTGGGACATGCCCCTGCGCTACGGCAGCGAGCGCGAGGAGCACCTCGCCGTCCGCACCAAGGCCGGCCTCTTCGACCTCTCCCACATGGGCGAGATCACCGTCACCGGCCCCCAGGCCGGCGAGATGCTGGACCACGCGCTGGTCGGCTTCGTCTCCGCGCTCGGCGTGCTGCGCGCCCGCTACACCATGATCTGTGCCGAGGACGGCGGCATCCTGGACGACCTGATCGTCTACCGCCTGCGCGAGGACGCCTTCCTGGTCGTCGCCAACGCCTCCAACGCCCAGCTGGTGCTGGACGAGCTGATCGCCCGCGCCAAGGGCTTCGACGCCGTCGTGACCGACGACCGCGACACCTACGCGCTGATCGCCGTGCAGGGCCCGGAGGCCACCGCGATCCTGGCCGACACCACCGACGCCGACCTGCCCGGCCTGAAGTACTACGCGATCCTCCCGGCCCAGGTGGCCGGCCGCGACGTGCTGCTCGCCCGCACCGGCTACACCGGCGAGGACGGCTTCGAGGTCTTCTGCAACCCGGGCGACGCCGAGCAGATCTGGCAGGCGCTGACCGAGGCCGGCTCCGGCCGCGGCCTGGTCCCGTGCGGCCTCTCCTGCCGCGACACGCTGCGCCTGGAGGCGGGCATGCCGCTGTACGGCCACGAGCTGTCCACCGAGCTGACCCCGTTCGACGCCGGCCTGGGCCGGGTCGTCCGCTTCGACAAGACCACCAACGAGGGTGCGTTCATCGGCCGCAAGGCGCTGGAGAAGGCCGCCGCCGAGGCCGAGGCCAACCCGCCGCGGGTGCTGGTCGGCCTGGTGTCCGAGGGCAAGCGCGTCCCGCGCGCCGAGTACAGCGTGGTCTCCGCCGACGGCGAGCCGATCGGCCGGATCACCTCCGGCGCCCCCTCCCCCACCCTGGGCAAGCCGATCGCGATCGCCTACGTGGACGCGGCGCACGCCGCCCCCGGCACCACCGTCGCGGTGGACGTGCGCGGCAAGCACGAGCCGGTCCAGGTCGTGGCGCTGCCGTTCTACAAGCGCGCCCGCTGACCCTTCCCCCTCCCGAGGCATGCCCGCCCACCGGGCCGCTTCGTCGTACCCGCTTCCCATCCTGGAGAATGACGTCATGAGCAACCCCCAGCACCTGCAGTACACCAAGGAGCACGAGTGGCTGACCGCCGCCGAGGACGGTGTCTCCACGGTCGGCATCACCAAGCACGCGGCCGACGCCCTCGGTGACATCGTCTACGTGCAGCTGCCCGAGGTCGGCGACACCGTGACCGCCGGTGAGACCTGCGGCGAGCTGGAGTCCACCAAGTCGGTGAGCGACCTGTACTCGCCCGTGACCGGCGAGATCACCGAGGTCAACCAGGCCGTCCTGGACGACAACGCGCTGGTCAACGGCGAGCCCTTCGAAGGCGGCTGGCTGTTCAAGGTGCGCGTCGAGTCCACCGACGAGCTGCTGAGCGCGGACGAGTACACCGCGCTCACCAACCCCTCGGCCTGAGCCCTCCGCCGGGGCGGCCGCAGCGCGGCGGCCGCCCCGCGCCCGCCGGCTTCGCCCTCCCGTCGCCCGCTGCCGCCCCCGCGGGGGCGCGGCGCGCGCGACTCCTCCTTCTCTCCTCCCGGGAAGACCCCACCATGACGGTTCTGAACCAGTCCCTGCACTCCCTCGACCCGGAGATCGCCGCCGCGGTCGACGCCGAGCTGCACCGCCAGCAGACCACCCTGGAGATGATCGCCTCCGAGAACTTCGCCCCGGTGGCGGTCATGGAGGCCCAGGGCTCGGTCCTGACCAACAAGTACGCCGAGGGCTACCCCGGCCGCCGCTACTACGGCGGCTGCGAGCACGTCGACGTGGTCGAGCAGATCGCGATCGACCGGATCAAGGCCCTGTTCGGCGCCGAGCACGCCAACGTCCAGCCGCACTCCGGCGCGCAGGCCAACGCCGCCGCGATGTTCGCGCTGATCCAGCCGGGCGACACCATCCTGGGCCTCTCGCTGGCCCACGGCGGTCACCTGACCCACGGCATGAAGATCAACTTCTCCGGCAAGCTCTACAACGTGGCCGCGTACCACGTCGACGACAAGACCGGCCAGGTCGACATGGCCGAGGTCGAGCGCCTCGCCAAGGAGCACCAGCCGAAGCTGATCATCGCCGGCTGGTCCGCCTACCCGCGCCAGCTCGACTTCGCCGCGTTCCGCCGGATCGCCGACGAGGTCGGCGCGCTGCTGATGGTCGACATGGCGCACTTCGCCGGCCTGGTCGCCGCCGGCCTGCACCCCAACCCGGTGCCGTACGCCGACGTGGTCACCACCACCACCCACAAGACCCTGGGCGGCCCGCGCGGCGGCGTCATCCTCTCCAAGGCCGAGTGGGCCAAGAAGATCAACTCCGCGGTCTTCCCCGGCCAGCAGGGCGGCCCGCTGGAGCACGTCATCGCCGGCAAGGCGGTCGCCTTCAAGGTCGCCGCCACGGAGGAGTTCAAGGAGCGCCAGCAGCGCACCCTCGACGGCGCCCGGATCCTCGCCGAGCGCCTGCTCCAGGTGGACGTCGCCGAGGCCGGTGCCTCCGTGCTCTCCGGCGGCACCGACGTCCACCTCGTCCTGGTCGACCTGCGCAACAGCCAGCTCGACGGCCAGCAGGCCGAGGACCGCCTGCACGAGGTCGGCATCACCGTCAACCGCAACGCCATCCCGAACGACCCGCGCCCGCCGATGGTCACCTCCGGCCTGCGGATCGGCACCCCGGCGCTCGCCACCCGCGGCTTCCAGGCCGAGGACTTCCGCGAGGTCGCCGACATCATCGCCGAGGCCCTCAAGCCGGCCTTCGACGAGACCGTCGCCGCCTCCCTCAAGGCCCGGGTCACCGCGCTGGCCGAGAAGTACCCGCTCTACCCGAACCTGTAATTCGGCTGCAGGTGACCGGCCTCACCCCGCCGGGCCACCTGGGATTCCGGGGCACCGCGCACACTGGAGAGTGCGCGCGGTGCCCCGTCCCGTGTCAGCACCCGCCCGCCCGCTCCTCCCACGAGACAGACAAGGACGTCCCTCCGTGGCCATCAGCGTCTTCGACCTCTTCTCCATCGGCATCGGCCCGTCCAGCTCCCACACGGTCGGCCCGATGCGCGCCGCCCGGATGTTCGCCCGCCGCCTGAAGTCGGAGGGCCTGCTGACCGAGGTGACGGCCGTCCGCGCCGAGCTGTACGGGTCGCTGGGCGCGACCGGTCACGGCCACGGCACCCCCAAGGCCGTCCTGCTCGGCCTGGAGAACAACTCGCCCCGCACGGTCGACGTCGACCAGGCGGACCTCGACGTCGAGCGGATCAAGGCCGAGAAGCGGCTCAACCTGCTCGGCACCCACCCCATCGACTTCGACCCCGACAGCCAGCTGGTGCTGCACCGCCGCCGCTCGTTGCCGTACCACGCCAACGGCATGACCGTCTGGGCCTTCCGGGCCGACGGCTCCACCGTGCTGGAGAAGACCTACTACTCGGTCGGCGGCGGCTTCGTCGTCGACGAGGACGCGATCGGCGCGGAGCGGGTCAAGCCCGACGACACCGTGCTGAAGTACCCCTTCCGCACCGGCGACGAACTGCTCCGGCTCAGCCGGGAGACCGGCCTGTCCATCTCCGGCCTGATGCTGGAGAACGAGAAGGCCTGGCGGACCGAGGAGGAGATCCGGTCCGGGCTGCTGGACATCTGGCGCGTCATGCAGGAGTGCGTCCGGGCCGGCATGTCCCGCGAGGGGATACTCCCCGGCGGCCTCAAGGTCCGCCGGCGTGCCGCGTCCGGCGCCCGGGCGCTGCGCGCCGAGGGCATCGGCCCGGCGAACGCGATGGAGTGGGTGACGCTCTACGCGATGGCGGTCAACGAGGAGAACGCCTCCGGCCGCCGCGTCGTCACCGCCCCCACCAACGGCGCGGCCGGCATCATCCCCGCCGTCCTGCACTACTACCTGAACTTCATCCCGGGCGCCGACGACGACGGCATCGTCCGCTTCCTGCTCGCCGCCGGCGCCATCGGCATGCTCTTCAAGGAGAACGCCTCCATCTCCGGCGCCGAGGTCGGCTGCCAGGGCGAGGTCGGCTCCGCCTGCTCGATGGCCGCGGGCGGCCTCGCCGAGGTCCTCGGCGGCTCCCCCGAGCAGGTCGAGAACGCCGCCGAGATCGGCATCGAGCACAACCTCGGGCTCACCTGCGACCCGGTCGGCGGCCTGGTCCAGATCCCCTGCATCGAGCGCAACGGCATGGCCTCGGTCAAGGCCGTCACCGCCGCGCGGATGGCGCTGCGCGGCGACGGCCGCCACCACGTCTCCCTCGACAAGGCGATCAAGACCATGAAGGAGACCGGTGCCGACATGAAGATCAAGTACAAGGAGACCTCGCGCGGCGGCCTCGCGGTCAACGTCATCGAGTGCTGACGGCCGACACCGGCCGGTGAAGCCCCGAGGCCCGGTGTCCCGGACGAAACCTTCGTCCGGGACACCGGGCCTCGCCGTTCACGGGCAGCCGAACCCGGCGGCACCTTCAGCGGGCCCGCCCGCCCGGGCGTCGGCTGCCGGGCGGGCGTCGTCGGCCGGGCGGGCGTCGCCGGCGGGGCGGTCAGCCGGTGCCCGCGGACTCCGGGGCAGGGGCCGGTGCCGGTGCCGGGGACGGGGCCTCGGCCGGCACCGCAGCCGGGCCCGGGGAGCGGAGGGCCAGGGCGGCGACGGCGACCGCGGCGGCGGCCACCGCGGCGGCACCGAGGAGGGTGCCGTGCAGGCCCTCGGTGACGGCGGCGCGGACGGCGTCCGCGGCCTGCCCGGGGAGGAGCTCCACGGCGGCCGGGGACAGTCCGCCGGCGGAGAGGCCCGCGGCGGCGTCCGGGCCGAGCGATCCGGCGAGGGAGGACGACAGCCGGGCCGTGTAGACCGCGCCGAGCGCTGCCATGCCCAGCGAGCCGCCGATCGTCCGGAACAGCATCACCGACCCCATCGCGGCCCCCATGTCGCGCGGCGGCACGGCCGCCATGGTGGCCAGCAGGGTGCTCTGCATGACCAGCCCGATCCCGGCCCCGGCGACGGCGGTCGACGCGGAGGCGAGCAGCCTCGGGGTGTCGGTGCCGAGGGTGAACAGCAGCAGCGTGCCGAGCAGCGCGACGGCGCTGCCGAGCAGCGGGTAGCGGCGCCCGGCGCCGCCCCCGGCCATCAGTCGGGCGGTGAGGAGCTGGCTGCCGATCATGCCGAGCATCAGCGGCACCAGGAGCAGCCCGCCGGTGGTCGGCGAGGCGCCCTGGACGAACTGCAGGTACTGCGGCAGGTAGCCGACCAGGGCGAGCATCAGCGCGCCGAGCAGGAAGCCGAGCGCCAGCGCCTCGGTGACCGCGCGGTGGCGGAACAGCGCGGGCGGGATCAGCGGTTCGGCGGCCCGCCGCTCAACCCGGACGAACCGGCCGAGCGCCACCGCGGCGACCGCGGCCGCGCCGAGCACCTGCGGCGAGGTCCAGCCGTACGCCGTACCGCCCCAGCTGCCGATCAGGGTGAGCGCCAGGACCCCGGTGGTGAGCAGTCCGGCGCCGGCCCAGTCGATCCGTGCCCCGGTCCGGGGGGCGTCCGGCAGCCGGACGCCGACGGCGACCGCCGCCAGGGCGAAGACCCCCACCGGCAGGTTGACGTAGAAGGCCCAGCGCCAGCTGAGGTGGTCGGTGAGGAACCCGCCGAGCAGCGGCCCGCCGACGAACGCGACCGGCATCAGCACGCCGATCACCGACTGCACCCGCCCCCGGTCCCCGGCCGGCACCAGCACCCCGACGACCGCGAGCGCGCCGACCATCAGCCCGCCGGCGCCGACCCCCTGCAGGGCCCGGAAGGCGATCAGCTGCTCCATCGACCGGGCGAGCCCGGCGAGCACCGAGCCCGCCAGGAACAGCACCACCGACCACTGGTAGGCACCCTTCCGCCCGTACAGGTCGCCGAGTTTGCCCCAGAGCGGGGTGGCGGCGGCCGAGGTGAGCAGGTAGGCGGTCACCGCCCAGGAGAGGTGCTCCAGCCCGCCGAGGTCGCCCACGATGGTGGGCAGCGCCGTCGAGACGATCTGGCCGTCGAGTGCGCCGAGGAAGATCCCGAGCATCAGCCCGATCACCCCGAGCCAGGGAAACCGCTTCATCGTTCCGTTCCCCTCCCCCGTCCCCGTCCCCGCGCTCAGCCGGTGAACGGACGGACGCGCTTGGCGTCGCGCAGCGCCTGGGCCCACCAGGTCAGCTGGTCGAGCAGGGTCTTGGCGGCGGCGTCGGCGGCCGGGTCGATCGCCTTGCCGTCGGAGTCGAACCGCTCCCAGGCACCGTGGAAGCTGACGGTGTTGCGGATGGTCACGGCGTTCAGCTCGGCCAGGACGATCCGCAGCGCCTCGACGGCGCGCAGCCCGCCGGAGATCCCGCCGTACGAGACGAAGGCGACCGGCTTGGCGTGGAACTCGTGGTTGTGCCAGTCGAGGGCGTTCTTCAGCGGCGCCGGGTAGCTGTGGTTGTACTCGGGCGTGACGATCACGAAGGCGTCGGCGGCCGCCAGGCGGGGCGAGACGGCGGCGAGCAGTTCCTCCGTGCCGGGCGCGGCCGGGTCGCCGAAGGACGGCAGCTCGGAGGGCAGCGGGGTCTCGACCGGGTCGACCACGTCGACCTCCAGGTCCCCCCGGGCGTCGAGGTGCTCGCGCAGCCAGCGGGTGACGACCGGCGCGAAGCGGCCGGCCCGGGTGGAGCCGACGATGACGGCGACGCGCAGCGGCTCGGCGGCGGTGGACGCGGCGGTGGCGGCGGACGTGTTCGCGGACATGGAGATCCCCCTCGATGTGTACAACGTATCTCTTGCGGATACAACGTACACACAGCCGCGTACGTCGTCCACTCCTGATACGTTGTACACATCGAGTGCCGGTCCCCAGGCGTCGGCCACCACCGGAAGGAGCCGCCCATGACCCCGCACGAGGACACCGCCGCGGAGCAGCCCCCCGCCTCCCTCTGGGAGCGCCTCGACCGACCCGCCCCCGCCCCGCGCACCGCGCTCACCCCGCAGCGGATCGCCGAGGCCGCGGTCGCCCTCGCCGACGCCGAGGGCCTGGAGGCCGTCACCATGCGCCGCCTCGCCACCGCGCTCGGCGTCGCCCCGATGGCCGCCTACCGGTACGTCTCCGGCAAGGACGAGCTCCTGGAGCTGATGGTCGACTCCGTCCACGCCGAGCTCCCGCTCGACCGCACCGGCGCCGACTGGCGCGCCACCATGCGCGCCCTCGCCCTCGCCCTGCGCGCGATGAACCTCGCCCACCCGTGGACCGTCCGGGCCGGCACCCTCGCCCTCACCCCGAACCAGCTCGCCGTCCCCGAGCACGCCTTCGCCGCCCTCGCGGGGCACGGCCTGGACGCCGACACCACGATGGCGGTCTTCCGCACCGTGACCGACTACGTGCGCGGCTCGGTCGCCACCGAGGTCGGCCTGCGGACCTGGCAGCTCGAACAGGGCTGGCCCGACGGCGACGCGACCCGCGCCGCCCTCGCCCCCCGGATGACCTGGCTGATGTCCACCGGCCGCTACCCCGCGTACGGCCGCTACCTCACCGAGGCCACCCGCAAGGACGACCCCGACTGGCAGTTCGAGACCGGCCTCGACTGCGTCCTCGACGGCATCGCCGCCCGCCTGGCCATCTGACGCCCCGACTGCGCGCCGCCGACGCCGAGCGCAAGCGCCGATCCCTGCGGCCACCCACCGCCCGAGGCCGTGGAGCCGCCACGTCCGGCACGCCTCAGCCCGAGGCGCCCAGCACGATCGCCTGTACACCCGGCAGGTCGTCGAAAACGGCCGCGGAGTCGGTGGTCACGATCGTCCGCGCGGTCGCCAACGCCGTGGCCGCAATGATCAGGTCATGGGCACCACGCGGACGGCCCTGACGACGGACGTGAGCCATCAGACGGGCATGGATGCGCGCGGTGTCGGAGGTGTAGTCCTCGACCGGAACCACCGCGAGCACCGCGTCGACGAAGCTCTGCCGTCTGATTCGACGCTCGTCGTCGGCCAGTTCGATGCCGAGGTGCAGCTCCGCCGCGGTGACGGCGGCGATCGCCACGTCGTCGTCCTGGCCGAACGGGCTCGCACTCGCACGGCGTTCGGCTCGGATCAGAACGCCGGTGTCGAGGATCAGTCGGCGGGCCACTCTGTCACCTTGTCTTCGAGCAGAGCGCGGGCGGACGAAACGTCCGCCGCGAAGTCGTCGTCCGGCCCGAAGCGCCGGATGACATCGTTGAGGGCTGCGCCATTGCCGACCGGCGCCGGCCCGATGACGGCAATCCTTCGACCCCCGCGGGTCACGACGATGGTCTCGCCGTGCTCGGCCGAGTCGAGCACGGCGGCGAAACTTCTGGAAGCCTCGGTGGCAGTCATCAGCCTCATGGAATCAGATTATCTGAGACACCCGGGCCATGTCGTGAGCCCAAGCACCTTTCGCTCGTCGGGGATGGCGGAGGCCGGAGCCTCGCCGGCCGCTCGCCGCTCCGGTCCGCTCCGATCACACTCCGGGGAGCGTGGCCGCCACGTAGTCGGCGACCAGACTGCCGGGCAGCCGGCCGGCAGCACTCACCCTGCGGCCGTTCGCAAGTGCCCAGGCCCGAACCTGTGCGGGGACCACCCCGCTCTCCCCCGGCCGCCCCCCGGCCCCGGCGCCTTCCACGGGTTCCGCCCCCGCCCGACCTTCACGGTCCGGCCTGCGGTGCGCCAGTCCCGCCTCCACGGCACCCGCGACCACTCTCAGCCTCGCCGCGACCTGGTGCGGCGGCGCAGTGGCGACGAAGTAGTCGCCACCGGGCCTTCCGAGCGCGCCGGCCACCAGCGGGGAGGTCAGGAAATCCAGGGCCTGCCCGATCTCGACCGGATCGAGCGGATCCGGATCCTCCTTGCCCATCCGCCAGATGTCACGGATGGTCAAGCCACCCTGGCTGTACTCGATGTCCCTTTCATCGTTTCCCCCCTCCCACAGCGCCCGCGCAACCCGGTTCACCGCATGAAGCTCCCGCTCCAGCGCGGACCACGGATCGGCCGCACCTTCGTCCCGGGCATCCGGAAAGACGGACAGGAAGACCTCACCCGGCAGCGGCTTGCTGTCGACGGAGCGAGCGATCAGGTCCACGACATCCAGGACCGTCAGTACGGCCACACCCTTGGCCGCGGCACGCTTCAGAGTGCGCCCGCCGAATGCAGGGCCGACAAGAACAATCCTTTCCGCCCCGAGCTGCTTCCGGTGCTCCTCCAGGGTGTCGAAGTCGATGCCCTGCTCCGCCACGATTCCGGAGCCGCTCGTCTTGGCCTCGACGATCACTCTTCTGCGCTCCGTGGGGGAGATCCAGAAGACCAGGCAGAGGTCCGTCGTCCCCCCTCCACCGTGCGACTCCACCAGGATCCCGAGCTCCCCGAAAGCAGCCCCCAGGGCCTGCTCGAATCTCGAAGGGTTCGCACTGTCGACGGCTGATTCAAGAAGCTCCACCGCACTGCCGGGGACCCCTCTCCTCGCCGTCGACCCCTCACCCGTCTCGGCGTCACCCTTCGGAAGCGTCACGGCACAGCCGGAGTCGGCATGCACGGGCTCCAGGTGCGGGGTCGACTCGACGAACTCGCTTCCCTGCGGCGTCACGAGATATCGCGTGTGACCGATCCGCTCCAGCATGCCCGTCTCGTGGAGCAGCGCGATACGCTTCGCCAATTCCGGCCGGCTCACCGCGCTGCCCGGATAGGCATGACAGATCCACCTGTGGACCTCGGATGATTCACTTGCCCGAGCGAATCCGAGCAGAACCTCACCGACCATTGCCGCACGGCAGTGGAAGATGCGCAGCAGGTCGACCGACCGACCCACGGAGCGCCACTCCTGAGCGGGCCCACTGGGGGCGAACTCGTCGACACCGGTCTGTTCCAGCAGCCCCAGCGAGACCAGCGTCTGCAGTGTCTGCTTGGCCGATGAGCGCCTCACGCCCAGCCGCTCGGCACAGCAGTCGATGAAGCGGGAGCGCTGCACCCTCGGCGACGCCATGTCCACCAGGCCGCCGATCGACTCGATCGACAGTCCGCCTGCGATGTAGCCGAACGCCCTCCGGCCCTTGAGGCTCTCCTGGTCCAGGGAATCGATGATCCCGGCGAGAATCGGTCCGGGCCGTTCCAGGGGAACCGCCTCCCGCACGGCAACCCCGACTCCTGGAATATCCTCGGGCCTGGCGATGACCAATCCGTCCAAGAACTCCCGGCCGCGATCCGTGACCACGATCCTGTTCTGCCCGACCCACAGCTCGGCCATACCCGCGGCCCGGAGCCACATCACCCTGCGACGGACCTGGTCCAGTGTCGCCCAGGCCAGCCCGTAGTCGGATCGAGCCCGCCGGTTGAGTTCCCCGTGCGTCATCGGATCACGAAGGACCGACAGGGACTCACCGATGAACCGGACGCGCGAATGGAAAAGGCCCATCAGGAATTCATTGGAATTCCCCTCAAGGAAAGTCTCCGCTTCACGGGTCAGAGCCGCCGCAGCACCTCCCTCTGCGCGGTCCACCAACCCGCACGCACCCAGGGCCTGCAGAGCCTCTCGAACAGTGACGACCGCTCCCGTCGAGGGCCACGTGAACGTGCGATCGGTCGCAGGATCCAGCTTGACGTTCTCCAGGAGGCCCCGAAGGCCCGGGATGATCGTCTCCACGCTCCCCGGAATCCAGGGGGCCGCCCCTGACCTCCGCGTCCAGTTCAGCACCATCGGATTGCCCTGCACACCGCCAAGCACGTAGCCCACCGAGCCCTCGGTCGATTTTCCATGTGAGGGCATTCAATATAGCGCATTCCACTCACTTGATGCGGCCATAAGTCGGATGGGAACCTCGCATCGAGGCACCGGAATTACCATAGGATCAATATACTTACAGCTTATGCGCTTCGATTTGAAGCGACTCGATCACCGGAAACGCTTGCCCGCCCATCGTCGCGCGGGCCCCGGCGTGGAACTCGACGTATTCGAGGACGGCGCCGCCGGGGTGGCGGGCGGTGAGGTTGCGGCCGGTGGGGACGGTGTTGGGGCCGTCGAGGACCTCGCCGCCGCGCGCGTCGACGAGCGCGAGGATCTCGTCGAGGGAGGTGACGACCAGGGTGGCGTGGGTGGCCCGGTAGGGGGCGAGGGCCTCGGGGGTGCCGGCGACGAGCAGGTGGCCGCCGATCGCGGCGAGTTCGAGGTCGCGGTAGGGGAAGCGCAACGACGGCTGCTCGCCGGTGAGTTCGGCGAAGGTGGGCAGGGCGGTGTCGAGGTCGTCGACGTAGACGCGGGTGTAGGTGCGGACGACGGGCATGCGGGACCCCTCCGAGATCATTTCGATTTTCCCGAAACGTTGAATCGAGCCGCATACTACGAGGAGTAGGAGAACGGACGGAAGGGAGGACCCGGTGGAGATGCCCGCGGTCCTGCACGCCCTCGGCGACCCCGTCCGGCTGGAACTGGTCCGGCGGATGGCCGCCGACGGCGAGTGCGCGTGCAGCCCGGAGGGCCTCGACGTGCCGCGCTCCACGCTCTCCAACCACTGGCGCATCCTGCGCGAGGCCGGTCTCACCGACACCCGCGCGGACGGCAAGGCCCGGATCATGTCCCTTCGGCGCGCTCCGGTCGAGGCCGAGTTCCCCGGTCTGCTGGCCGCCGTCCTCCGGGAAGGCCGAGAGCGGGAGGGCCGAGACCAGGAAGGCCGAGACCGGGCGGGGGCCTGAGGCCGCTCCGCCCGGCCACGTGCCGGGAGCCCGGCGGCTACTTCAGGATCGACCGGGGCACGTCGGTGGCCCGGGTGAACACCGAGACCGGGATCTGGGTGTCGCAGTACTTGTTGCCGGTCGAGACGACACCGATCACCACGCCGTCCACGACCAGCGGACCGCCGGAGTCGCCCTTGCAGATGCTGTCGGTCGTCCCGGGCCCGGGCATGCCGCAGACCTTCAGTAGCGGCGAGGCGTCCTCGTCGGCGTACGGGAAGCAGTCGGCCGGCGGCGCGAGCGTGAGCACCGCCTTCTTCAGGTGCGTGCCCGGGTTGCCGTCCCCGGTCCGCCCGAAGCCGTACACGGTGGCCGTGCGGCCGTACCCGTACAGCTTCTCGTCACCCTTGCCCGCCACCCGGACCGTCCGCTGCGGGAGCGGCCGGTCGAGGGTGAGCACCGCCGAGTCGTGGGCCAGGGCGGAGGTGAAGCGGGGGTCGACCTTGAAGCTCTTCACCCGCCGCTCCTGGCCGCCGGTGCCGGTGAGGTCGGTCCGGCCCGCGATCACCCGCAGCGTGGTCGGGTCGTCGGCCTCGGAGACGCAGTGACCGGCCGTGAGGACCTTGGTGGGGGCGATCAGGGCGCCGGTGCACCACTGCTGGCCGTCCGCCGTCTCCAGGGCGATCACGAAGGGGTTGGCCCTGGTCGTCGTGTCCGACCCGCCGTGGACGGCGGCGGCGGGCGTCGCGGCCACGGCCACCAGCCCGGCGGCGGCCAGCAGGACGGCGAGCGGGCCCCGCGCGGTGCGGTCGGTGCGGTGCGGGGCGGCGGTGCGGTTCGGACGTCGGTTCAGGATGCGCATGCCGGGTGCTCCTCTTTCCTTTGAGCTCTTCTGGGTTCTGCCGGGTTCTGCTGAGGTCTGCTGGGTTCTGCCGGGTTCGCTCGGCCGGTTCGCCCGGCCGGCCCGCTCCACGGTCGGGTCCGGCCGGTCACTGCCGGAGGGCTTCGGCCTCGGTCGGCCGCCACAGGCCGGACGAGGGAGCGTGGACGAAGGACGTGATGCGGACGGTCACCGTGGCGCCGCCGTCGAGCGCGACGGTGAGCGCCGACGCGGTGGCGCCGCTGCCCGGGGCGCCCCCACGGACCAGCGTGACCGCCTCGTAGCCGGCCTGTCCCGGCATCAGGACATTCGGACCGCCGCCGATCCCCCCGGGAACGGTCGCCTCGACCCCGCCCGCGAAGGTGACGACACCGACCAGCCCCAGGTCGCACGGGGCCGTCCCGGTGTTGCGCGCGGTCAGCAGCAGGCGCCCGGCCGGGTGGGACACGGGCTTCGCCGTGACGGCGAGCTGTCCGGGCGTGCAGGACGGTGCCCGATCGGGCACCGTCGCGGGGCCCGGGTGCCGGGCCGCCGGGGACGCGGGGCGCGGCGCGGCGGTGGCGGGCCTGCCCGGCGCAGAGGAGGCCGGGCGGGGCGCACCACCCACCGCACCCGCCCCTCCGGCACCTGCCGCAGCCGGTCCGGCGGGGACCGCGGGACGGGCTGCCGGTGCCGACGGAGCGCCGGGCGCCGAGGTGGTCGGGACCGGAGCGGCGGCGGGCGGCGGGGCCGTCCTGAACGGGGCGACGGCGGGCCCGCCGACGGCTCCGGCCGAGGTCGTGGCCACGGCGGCGGGCGTGACCACGGCGGCGGGCGGCGGCACCGCCCCGGTCGAGCCGCCGACCGCCGGGCTGCCGGAGCACCCGGTGAAGGCGGCGGCGCCGAGAACGAGGAGCGTGCCGGGGATCAGGATCCGGTGGATGGTCATGGGTGGGTCCTCTTCTCCGCTGGAGGGGCCCCGGCCGGTCGGGCGGCGCCCCGGCCGGGGTGCGGTCTGCCGCCGGACCGCAGACTCGCCCCGGTCCTGTCCCAGCCGCCAGACCCCTCGGCCGATTCGGGACGCTGGAACGCCTACAGGTACCGTGAGCTGCGGATTCGGCGGAGCCTGGAACGCCGCTGCGGGACGAGGGGGGCACCTGGATGAGTGTCGAGACGGAGAAGTTCGCCGAGCTGCTGCGCGAGCTGAAGGATCGTTCGGGGCGCAGCTACGGGACGCTCGCCGCGCGGCTGCACGTCAGCACCTCCACCCTGCACCGCTACTGCAACGGCGCGGCCGTCCCCAACGAGTACGCGCCGGTGGAGCGGCTGGCCCGGGTCTGCGGGGCGAGCGCCGACGAGCTGGTCGAGCTGCACCGCAGGTGGATCCTCGCGGACGCGGCCCGCCGCCGGGAGCCGAGCTCCCCGGCCGCCCGTCCCGAGGCCCCACCCGCCCCCGCGACCAAGCCCCGGCCCGTCGAGGCGGACAAGCCCGCCGGCGAGGCCCCGGCCGTCCGGGATTCCCTGCCCGTCGACGGGCCGCAGCCCCCGGCGGCCGGTCTGCCGTCCGCCCCGGTCCGGGAGGAGCCGGAGCAGCAGCCGGCCCGGGAGCCCCGCCCCGGGCGGCGCACCACCCGGATCCTGCTGAGCGCCGCCGCCGTGGCCGTGGTCGCCGCGCTGATCCCGGTGGTCGTGCTGTCCGGAAGGTCCGGAACCCCGGCGGCGGGCGCCGGACCGTCGGCCCCCGCCACCACGGCGGCGACCGCCCCCGACACGGCGGGCCGGCCCGCCCCTCCGGCCGACCCGACCACGCCCCCCGCCCTCACGCCCGCGCCCGCCTCGGCCTCGGCCTCGGCCGCGACCCCCACGCCGACTCCCACCCCCACCCCCACGCCCGCCGACGACGACGCGCCGTTCCACGTGAACGTCCTGACCGACAACTGGGGCAGCCCCTGCGGCCAGTGGTTCCTGTCCGCCCAGCCGCCCGGCACGACGCCCGCGCCTCCGGGCGGCCGGCGGACGGACTCCTGGGCGGCCGCCCGGCACGCCGTCCCCGGCGGCCACCTGCGGCTGCAGCTGACCGCGCAGGGCGCCGAGGACAAGCCCGTCGTGCTGCACGCCCTCTACGTACAGGTGGTCAGCACCCGCCCGGCGCCGAAGTGGAACGCCTACACGATGGGCTCGGGCTGCGGCGGCGGCCTCACCCCGGCGGCCTTCGCCGTCGACCTGGACGCGGCGGCGCCCCGGCCCGTGCCCGTCCCGGCGACGGAGGGTAACGCCAAGGGCAGGACCTCCGACTTCCCCTACCGGGTCTCGTCCACCGATCCGCAGGTGCTGAACGTCGACGCGGCGACGGCCGGCCAGGACGTCAGCTGGTACCTGGAGGTGGTGTGGAGCAGCGGCGACCGCCAGGGCACCCTCCGGGTCGACGACCACGGCAAGCCCTTCCGCACGGCCGGCCTGCGCGGCGCCCCCGGCTACTTCTGGGCGGACGACGCCCGCGGCTGGGCCCGCACCCCCACCGACGACTGAGCCCGCCTCCCGCCGGACCGACTGGAGGCGGGCTCGGGAAGTCGACCCGGCCGACGCGCCCCGCCTCCGCCTCCTCGCGTCGGACCTCCCCGCGAGAGCCGGCGCCGTCCCGGGGGGATCCGGCGGCCCGGCGCGCCCGGGGTGCCTGCGGCCGGAGCCCGCCGCGGACACCCCTCCCGGCTGTCAGGCGCCGAGCGTGCCGAAGAAGGCGCGGACGTCGGCGACGAAAGCCTCCGGCTGCTCCAGGGAGAGGAAGTTGCCGCCGCGCTCCAGCTCGGTCCAGTGGGTGACGTTGTGGTCCCGCTCGGCGAAGCGGCGGACGGCGATGTCGGTGTTCAGGGCGACGGCCACGCCGGTCGGAACGGTGCCGCGCGGCTTCGGGGCCCAGGCGCTCGGGTCGTGGCCCGACTCGTAGTAGAGGTTGGCGGAGGAGCCCGCCGTGCCGGTGAACCAGTAGACGCTGATGTTGGTCAGCAGCCGGTCACGGCCCACGGCGTCCTCGGGGAGCTCGGCGGCGGGGTCCGTCCACTCCTTGAACTTCTCGGCGATCCAGGCGAGCTGGCCGACCGGCGAGTCGTGCAGGCCGAAGGCGAGGGTCTGCGGGCGGGTCGACTGGATGGCGACGAAGCCCATCTTGTCCTGCTGGAAGTTCTCCAGCCGGGCCAGCCGCCCCTGCTCGGCCTCGGTCAGCCCCTCGAATTCGGCGGGGTCCCCGGAGGGGAAGGTGACCAGGCCGTTGACGTGGACGCCGACGACCCGGTCGGGCGCCTGACGCCCCATCTCGGCGGCGATCCAGGCGCCGCCGCCCGTTCCCTGGACTCCGTAGGAGTCGTATCCGAGCCGGCCCATCAGCTCGACGAACGCGCCCGCGATGCGGCCGGTGTTCCAGCCGGCCTCGCCGAGCGGACCGGAGAAGCCGGTGCCGGGCGTGGAGGTCACGACGACGTGGAAGTCCTCCGCCAGCGGCCGGACGACGTCGACGAACTGCACGAACGAGCAGGGCCAGTCGTGCATCAGGAGCAGCGGCACGGCATTCGGGTTCTGCGAACGGACGTGCAGGAAGTGGATGTTCTGGCCGTCGATCTCGGTGGTGAACTGCGGGAACTCGTTGAGCTCCGCCTCCGCCTTGCGCCAGTCGAACCCGTCGGCCCAGTACGCGGCCAGGTCCTTGAGGTACGCGGTGGGCACACCCCGGCTCCAGCCGGCGCCGGGGATCTCGGCACCCCAGCGGGTACGGGCCAGCCGCTCGCGCAGGTCGTCGAGCTCGCTCTGCGGGACGTCGATGCGGAAGGGGCGGATCCGGGCGTCGGTGCTGCTGCTGTTCTCCATGTGGACAACAGTATTCTCGATATAGGCACGATACGTTCCTAATCGCAGATCAAAGTGGTCCTCATGCTCGACACCTCCGCACGACTGCTGCGCCTCCTCTCCCTGCTGCAGACCCGGCGCGCCTGGCCGGGATCCGAACTGGCCGAACGCCTCGGCGTGAGCGGCCGCACCGTCCGCAACGACATCGAGCGGCTGCGCGAGCTCGGCTACCCCGTGGACGCCACGCGTGGAACCACCGGCGGCTACCGGCTGGGCGCCGGGGCGGCCATGCCCCCGCTGCTGCTCGACGACGAGGAGGCCGTCGCCGTGACGGTCGCGCTGCGCACCGCCGCACAGGGCGCCGTCCCCGGCGCCGAGGAGACCTCGCTGCAGGCGCTGGCCAAGCTGGAGCAGGTGCTGCCCTCGCGGCTGCGCCGGCGGGTGCGGGCCATCCAGGCGTACACCGTGGCCGTGCCGGCCGACCGACCGGCCCCGACCGTGGCCGCGGACGTGCTGACCGCCCTGGTGTCCGCCTGCCGCGACCGGGAGCGCCTGCGCTTCGACTACCTGGACCACTCCGGCGCGCCCACCCGCCGCGTCGTGGAGCCGTACCGGGCGGTGAACTGGGGGCGGCGCTGGTACCTGGTCGCGTGGGACGTCGAGCGCGAGGACTGGCGGACCTTCAGGGTCGACCGGATCCAGCCCCTCACCCCGACCGGACCGCGCTTCACCCCGCGCGAACCGCCCGGCGGCGACATCGCGGCGTACGTCTCCCGGCGGGTGTCGAGCGCGGCCTGGCGGTACCACGCGCGGGTGACCGTCCACGCCCCGGCGGCGACGGTGATCGAGCGGATCAACCCCGCGGTCGGCACGGTGGAGGCCCTCGACGCCGACACCTGCGTCCTGGTCACCGGCGCCGACACGGTGCAGACCCTCGCGGTCTACCTGGGCATGCTCGACCTAGACTTCGACGTCACCGAGCCCGCGGAACTCGTCGACCATCTGCGCCGGCTCGCCGACCGCTACGCCCGGTCCACCCCGCCCGCCGGCTGAGGCCCGCCCCCGGCCGGGGCCGGGGCCGGGGGCGGGGGCGGGCCCGGGGGCGTGACGACTACGCGGCGGCGGGCACGGGGCGCGGCTCGCGCCACATGCTCCACAGCGTCGGTCCGCCGCCCGGGAGTTCCAGCTCCTCCCGCACGGTGAAGCCGAAGTGCTCGTAGACGGGGAGGTTGGCCGCCTTGGAGGACTCCAGGTAGGCGGGCAGGCCGGCCGCGTCGGCCTTGGCCAGCCCCGAGCGGAGCAGGGCGGACCCCTGGCCCTGCCCCTGCGCGGCGGGATCGGCGCCGATCAGCGCGAGGGACCAGTGCGGCTCGCGGGGCGCGTGCTCGGCGGCCAGCCCGACGGCCTCCCCGAACAGCCCGGCGCGGTCGCCGAGGAGCTCCTGGAGCTGCCGGACGGTCTCCGCGTCGGGAACGGCCTTGTCCTGCGCCGCCGCCGGCACCCAGAAGGCCACCGCGGCCTCGGTGCGCTCGCACACCGCGTTGTGGAGGTACTGCCGGGTGAAGATCGTGCTGAAGTAGTCGGCCAGGGAGGCCCCGCGCGTGGCGTCGTCGGGGAAGAACCAGCGCATCATCGGGTCGTCGTCGAAGGCCAGGGCCAGGGAGCGGCCGATCTGCGCAGCGTCGTCGATCGTGGCCGGCCTCGGCGTGTTCGTTATCCGCATACGGACATTCTGCAGATGTTGATCTTTCCCGGAGGGGCGGGGTCCCGGGCGGGATCGGCGGCCGCCGAACGGGATTGACCGGGCATCAGCCGGTGGCGCCCGGGCGGAGGCCGGGGGCACCCGGGCGACGGCGGGGGTCGGGCGGAGACGGGGGGTGGGCGTCCCCGGGGGAACGGGTGGGTGAGCACCGGCCCAGGAACCGGGCGCCGGCCCCGAGACGTTGATCGATCGCCCGCCTAGACTGCCGAGAGGGCGGACGAGGGGGTGGGGCGGTGCCGGGGCAGCGGGAGTGGTCGCTCTACCAGGGCGCGGACGGATCCGCGCCCGTGCAGAAGGAACTGCAGAAGGCCGACCTCGCCCCGCACGAACGGGCCAAGCTGTACGTCCTGATGAACCGCGTCAAGGACCGCCAGACCCTCCCCGGCGACGTCAAGGACCTGGGCAGCGGCATCCTGGAGGTCCGGCTCACCGGCGACCACCGCACCTTCCGCCTCCTCTACGCGGAGGAATCGGGCGGACTGGTCCTGCTCGCCCTCTCCTTCTTCCAGAAGAAGTCCCAGAAGACCCCGTCGAACGAGCGCGGCGCCGCCTCCAAGCGGCTCAGGGAGTGGCGGAACAGAACACCGGACGTCTGAGTTCCCGGTTCTCGGTATCGGCCATGGGCGATACTGTGGGAAGACTCGGAGGGGAGGAGACCATGGCGTCCGCACTGCACGATCTTCTCGGCATCGATCTCGACGACCCCCGCACCGCCGCGGCGCTCGACGACGCGAAGGCCTACGCCGAACTCGTCGAGACCCTGGTGGTGGCCCGGCGGAAGTGCGGGCTCACCCAGCGCGAGGTGGCCGAACTGATGGGCACCTCGCAGTCGACCGTCTCCGAGTTCGAGCGGGTCGGCGGCGACGCCCGCTACTCGACGCTCCAGCGCTACGCCCGGGCGGTCGGCGCGCGGCTGCACACCCTGGTCGACCACACCGCCGCCGAGCTGACCCCGGTCTGGACCCCGGCGCCCGTCGCCCTCCAGGTGCAGGTCCGGGTGACGGCCCGCGAACGCGCGCAGCGGCCACGCACGACGGTCTGGACGGACGGCGACGCCCGGTCGGTGACCCTCGGATGACACCGCCCGCCACCCGCCGCCCGGTCCGGCGGTTCGGGAGCTTCCAGGAGCTCGCCGAGGCCGCCCAGCTGGACGACGTCGTGTTCCTGGAGGTCGGCGGGCGCCGGCTGTTCGACCGGCCGGAGCCCCGGCCCGAGGAGGAGCTGCGCACCGCGCTGTCGGTCTGGCTCCGGCAGGGCAACGACGGCACCACCCTGGAGGTGCGCTGCCGGCTGGAGCTGGCCGCCGCCCAGGCGGACTTCGTCGTCGACGCGGTGGCGGCGTTCTCGCTCGGCGACCCGTTCGAACTGGGGCCCGAGGCGCAGCAGTGGTTCGTCGACCAGATCGGCGTGACGGTGCTCTACCCGTACCTGCGGGAGTCGGTGCACAGCACGGCCGCCAAGCTGGGGATCGACACCCCGCTGCTCTCGGTGCGCAGCCCGTGGCCGTCGGCACACGCCGAGCACACCGCGCACACGGCGCAAACAGGCCCCGAATAGTGCCGATCATGAATAATCTCAGGCGTCAGCGTGAACCTATGCAAATTCCCAAGGTGAACTAAGTTACAAACCTTGCAATCGAAGCCACCCGGTTTGCCCACATGCTGAGATCCGTGCGATAGTCGAATCGTCCGACGGCGGGCGACAGCGACTCGCCGCGGGCACCCCGAGACTACGGCTGGCCCGACCTGGCGCAGCCGTCGCCCATCGCGCGGCACGCACCCCCTTGGCCGGCGCGATGACCTGCACGGGCCCCCAGCCACCGGACCACGGTGAATCGGGGGCCCTGCGTGTTTTCCGGACCCGCGCGAACGCCGGACCTCAGTGCCGTTCGCGCACCTTCAGCTCGAACCACACGCCCTTGCCGCGCGGCAGCAGGTCGGCGCCCCAGCGGTCCGCCAGGTCGTCGACCACCCTCAGCCCGCGCCCGCGCTCGTTGATCGGCAGCGGCTCGGCCAGGATCATGCACGGCAGCGCCCGTGAGGAGTCCCGTACCTCGACCCGCAGCCAGCCGGGCTTCCGTGACACCTGGAGCCCGATGGTCCGCCCGGCGGCGTGCCGCACCGCGTTGGCCACCAGCTCGCTGGTCAGTAACTCTCCGACCTCCAGCTGCTGGTGCAGGTCCCAGGTCTCCAGCACCGAGAGCACCAGCCGGCGCGCCACCGGGCCCGATTCCGGCCGTGAAGGCAACCGCACCTCACCGGACGCCGACTGGTCGCACAGCCTGCCGACGTACATCCGCTCCAGCTCCTCCGAGCTGAGCCGCTCCAGGGCCGCCAGCGCGTCCTGGAAGCACGCCCACGACGCGTCAGCAACCAAGCTGGACGCGAGAAGTGATGACTGATCTGTTTCGCCCCAACCCGCCATGCGGTCCATCATTGCGGAACGCAAGCGGCCGCGTACGGACAATGAGCAAACGATCACTACTCGCTCGGCATATGCCGCGAGCAACCCGGGTCTGCGAACCGTCAAGCCCGGGTTGCCGCGCACCGCCTCCTACCAGGCACTCCAGTCCAGGTTCCAGCCGCTGAGCCCGTTGTCCGGGGCTACCTGGCCGCGCGAGGAATTCTTCACCGACACGACGTCCCCGATCAGCGAGCCGTCGTAGAACTTGCCCGCCGAGGTGCCGGCGCCGCCGCCCTTGACGTCCTTCAGGCCCACGCAGCCGTGGCTGACGTTGTCCGCGCCGAAGGCGTTGCTCCAGTAGTTCCCGTGCACGTACGTGCCCGAGTCGGTGAGCCGCATGGAGTGCGGAACCTGGAGGTCGTAGGGGTCGCCGGTCATCCCGGGCATGGTGCTGGACTGCATCCGCACCACGCCCTCCTTGGACATGACGACCATGGTGCCGTTCCAGGTCGGGTGCTCGGGCGAGCCGGAGGTGATGTCGACGACCGAGCTCTGACCGTCCCGTACGACCGTCATCTCATGGGTCTTGGCGTCAACCGTCGAGACCTGGGATCGCCCGATAGTGAAGGGCTCGTCCCGCTCGACGCCGCCGTAGACGCCCGGGGCGATCTCCACGTTCTTCAGCCGGTACTGGACGGTGACCTTGGTGCCGGGCGTCCAGTACTTCTCCGGGCGGAAGTCCAGCCGGCGGTTGCCGAACCAGTGGCCCTTCACCACGGTGCCGTTGTCGGTCTTGAAGGAGATGCCCTTCGCGACCGCCTCCTTGTTCTTCACGTCCTTGTCGAAGGTCACCGAGACGATCATGCCGACCCCGTAGGTGGCGTTGTTCTCGACGTTGTCGCCGGCCTTCGCCTCGCGCTCCGGCGTCAGCGTGCTGAAGCTGCTGTCCGCCGTGGCGACCACACCGCCGGCGTCCGCCGCCATCGCGCTCACCTGGTAGGCGGTGCCGACCGCCAGCGGGCCGGACGGGGTCCAGCTCGACCCGTCGGCGGCGATCGCACCGGCCACCTCCTTGCCCGTCCTGTCGCTCACCTTCACGGTGGTGAGCTTCCCGCCGGCCACCGCCACCTTGAGCGTGCCGTCGGGGGCGACGTCCACCGAGCCGCTCTTCGGCTGGATGTCCACCACCGCCTGCGAGACCTTCGGCGCGGCCGCCGACGGCGCCGCGGCCCCCGTCGCGGCTCCGCTCCCGGCCCCCGTCCCGGTTCCTGCCGGAGCGGCGGCCGGGGCGGCGCCCGCGGCCGGCTCCCCCGAAGCCGGCGCGGCCGCCGACGAGGCCCCCGCGGCCCCGCCGGCGCCCAGCTCGGCCTTGGCCGCGCTCCCGTTCCCGCCGCCCCCGCCACAGGCACTGGTCAGCACCAGCGCGCCGCCGACCAGACCGGCCGCCACCATCCTGCGTATCGACCTCACGGTCGCCCCCTTCCTTGGTCCCGCGCTCGTCCCCGCCCTGGTGCCGGGGTGCGGGGGACCTGACAGATACACGCGGCAGCCCCCGGAAAGGTTGCGCCGTTCGGGGGGCAATCGGCCCCGGAAACGCGTCCGGCCCGACCCCAACGAGTGAGGGTCGGGCCGGACGCCGCCGAACCTGGACTGACCGGGTCTACCGGCGGGTAGGACCTACCAGTTGGGCCAGAGGATGTTCCAGCCGCTCAGACCGTTGTCGGGCGCGACGGTCTTCTCCTTCGAGTTCTTCACGGTGATCACGTCACCGATGATCGAGTCGTTGAAGAACTTGCCGGCCACCGAGGTGTCGCTGCCGCCCTTCTCGTCCTGCATCGAGATGCAGCCGTGGCTGGCGTTGCTCTTCCCGAACGGGTTGGCCCAGTAGTTGCCGTGCACGAAGGTGCCGGAGGTGGTCAGCCGCATCGCGTGCGGCACGTCCGGGATGTCGTACTCGCCGCCGAGGCCGACGGTCTGCGAGTTCATCCGGGTGACCTTCTCCTTGCTGGAGATCACCATGGTGCCGTTCCAGGACGGGTTCTTCTCGTCCCCGAGGGTCACCGGCACGGTGTGGGCCACGCCGTCCCGGGTCACCGTCATCTGGTGCGAGGCCGAGTCCGCGACGGAGACCTGCGAGCGGCCGATGACGAACGGCTCGTCCTTCTCCACGTCGCCGTAGACGCCCGGGGCCACCTCGACGTTCTTCAGCCGGTACTTGATGACCACCTTGGTGCCCGGGGTCCAGTACTTCTCCGGACGGAAGTCCACCCGGCGGTTGCCGAACCAGTGGCCCTTCACCTCGGTGCCGTTGTTGGTCTCGAAGGAGATGCCCTTGAGGACCTCGGCCTTGTTCTTGATGTCCTTGTTGAAGACCACCGAGACGATCATGCCGACGCCGTAGGTGGCGTTGTCGGCGATGTTGTCGTTGGTGGAGACCTTCTTGTCCGGCGTCAGCGTCGTGAACGAGGTGGTCGACGCGGCCACCAGGCCCTCGGCGTCCGCGGCCTGCGCGTTCACCTTGTACGCCATGCCGACGGCCAGCGCGGCGCTCGGCTTCCAGCCGAGGCCGTCCGCGGTGATCGCCCCCGCGACCGGCTTGCCCTCCTTGTCGGTCACCTCGACCGTGGTGAGCTTGCCGTTGGCCACCGACACCTGGAGCGCGTTGGTCGGCGCGACGTCCTGGGCGCCGTCCTTGGGCTCGACGGTCAGCACGGCCGCGGAGGTCTTCGGCGCCGTCGAGCTCTGGGCCGGCGCCGGCGTCCCCCCGCCGTTGCCCCCGCCTGCGGCGCCCGCCGTCGCGGCCGCGTCCCCGCCGCCGTCGGCCTTGTCGCCGCCCTTGTCGTCGTTGCAGGCCGCAGTGAGCAGCAGCACCCCGCCCATCGCCAGCGCCACCGCACTGCGACGCAGACGGCGGCTGGTGTTGGTGCGTATCGCGGCGTCGGCCGCCCTAACCGGCTTCACGGTCTCTCCCCTCCCGGTGTCCACCCTGATGGACGCGCTGTCGCCCGAGAGGGTTGCAGCGGACCGGTGATCTTCCGCGCCGGGCTTCGGCGCGGCAAGCAGGATAGCTGGGCCGAATGAGTGAATCTTGGGGAGGATCCCAGTGAATGTGCGTGAAGATCATCCGCACGGGACCGCCACGGGCCGGCGACCCTGCACGTGACGGCTGTGGTGACGGCTGTGGTGGCGGCCTGTGCGGTGGCCGTGGTGGCAGCCGCGGTGGCGGCCTAGCCGACGGCCCCGCTCCGGGACGGGGACGGGGACGGCCCGGCGGGCGGCGCCGCCGCACTTTCGGGGGTACCCGCGGCGGCGCCTGCCGAGGCGCCTGCGGGCCGGTTCGCCGACGGGCTCGCGGGGCGGCCGCCCGCGGGGAACGCGGCCGAGCCCGCCGTCGGTCCGGAGGCGGCCCCCGACGCCGGGCCGGACGCAGACCCGGACGCAGGCTTCGCCGGGACACCCGCCGTCCCGCCCCCCTCCGACACGCCCGGCGCGGGGGACGGCCCGGCGGTCGGGGCGGCCGGGGCACCGGACGGGCTCGCGGACGACTGTAGGGCGCTCCCGGCCACCCACTGCGCCCACGGCAGGTTCCAGCCGTTCAGACCGTTGTTCGGGGGAACCACGTCCCCCGCCGAGGCCTTCACCTCCAGCACGTCCCCCGGGACGGTGTGCTCGAACAGCCAGCCCGCCGGGCTCTCCTTGCTGGCCCCGCCCTTCACGTCCGCCAGCCCGATGCAGCCGTGGCTGGTGTTCGCGGTGCCGAACACCGCCGGATTCGCCCAGTAGTTGCCGTGCACGAACGTGCCCGAGTTGGTCAGCCGCATCGCGTGCGGCACGTCCTTGATGTCGTACTCGTCGCCCATCCCGACCGTCTGCGAGTTCATCCTCGTCACCCGGTACTTCTCCGACACCACCAGCACGCCGCGGTAGGTCGTGTGCTTGGCGTCCCCGCCGGACACCTTGAGCACCCGCACCACCCGGCCGCCCTGGCCGGCCCGGACGGTGAGGGTGTGGGCGTCCAGGTCCACGGTGGAGACCTGCGCCCGGCCGATCGTGAACCGGACGTCCTTCGCCTGGGTGCCGAACTCGCCCGGCGCACCCTGCACGTCCTTCAGCCGCAGCGCCACCGACACCTTGGTGCCCGCCGCCCAGTACGCCTTGGGCCGGAAGTCCAGGCGCTGGCCCCCGAACCAGTGCGCGGCCACCTCCACGGGCGGGTCGGCGGTCACCGTGACGGCGCGCTCCACCGCCGCCCGGTCGGTGATCGTCCGGCTGAACCGCAGCGACACGGGCATGCCGACGCCCACCGTCGAGCCGTCCTCGGGGGTGAAGAAGGCCACGAAGGTGTGCGCGCGGGCCATCGTCGAGAAGTCGGTGTGCTGGGCGGCCTTCTGGCCCTGGTCGTCCTCGGCGACGGCGTCCAGGGTGAAGGCGGTGCCCAACGGCAGCGGACCGGCCGGCGTCCAGCTCGTGCCGTCCCCGGAGACCGTCCCGGCCACCTCGTTGCCCTGGGTGTCGGCCAGCCGGACGGAGACCAGCCGGCCCTGGGCGACGGTCACCCGGACCGGGCCCTCCGGCGGGACGTTCTGGGCGTTGTCGGCGGGCAGCGCGGTGATCACCGCCCGGGAGGCGGGCGGCGGTGCCCCGGCGCCCGGCGGGGCCGCGTCGTCGCTCGGGGTCCTCGGTGCGCCGCCACCTCCTGAGCACCCGGCCAGCACCGCCAGACAGCACCCCAGCGCCGCCACCCGCCGCGCCCACATCAGTCCTCGGGGCCGCATACCGGGGCCTCCCGCCGTTTCCGTCCGATACCCCGCACAACGAGGGCAATCCCGGCAGGACACGCGGACACGCCCGGAAATCCCACCCCGGTGGCCGAGGCCCGCGAAGCGAGCCCGACCGCGACCGCGCAGCGCGACTATGTAGACCGGTCGACATATTCCACCCCCGCCCACCCGGCCCAGCGGGCCCGCTGCACAGAAAGTCGGACCCGCCGACTTTCTGTGCGCTCGCCCGCCATCCGCCGGTAAGACACCGTTCAGCCGCATCCACCCGGCGCGATCAGGGAAAGAGACCCCTCACGGGGTTCGGGACACCCCGGCCAGGGAGGGCACCGCCATGGCGTCAGGGCAGGAGCTGGATTCCGCCGTGCGCACGCACGGCACAGCGCACGGCGCGGCACACGGCGCAGCGCACACGGCGCGCGGTGCGGCGCACGCCGACGGGCCGCCCTGGCCCGGCAGCTGGCAACCGCTCGGCGCCCGCTTCCGCACCGAGCCGGACGGCCGCCACGGCACCAACTTCGCCCTCTGGGCAGCCGGCGCCGAGGCCGTCGATCTCTGCCTCTTCGACGAGGACGGCCTGGAGACCAGGCACCGCCTCACCGAGCAGGACTTCCAGGTCTGGCACGGCTTCGTCCCCGGCGTGCTCCCCGGCACCCGGTACGGCTTCCGCGTGCACGGCCGCTGGGATCCGTGGACCGGCGCCCGCTGGAATCCGGCCAAGCTGCTGCTCGACCCGTACGCCCGGGCGATCGACGGCTGTTACACCTCCCACGACGCGGCCTGCGCCGCCGTCCGCAACTGGCCCGAGGCGGACGTCGCCGACACCGTCCGGGACAACCGCGACTCGGCCCGGTTCGTGCCCAGATCCGTCGTCGTCCAGGACGACGACGACTGGTACGACGACCACCGCCCGAAGACCCCGTGGGCCGAGACCGTCCTCTACGAAGTGCACGTCCGCGGCTTCACCCTCCGCCACCCCGGGATCCCGCCCGAACTGCGCGGCACCTACGCCGGGTTGGCGCACCCGGCCGCGATCGACCACCTCACCGGGCTGGGCGTCACCGCGGTGGAGCTGCTGCCGGTCCACCAGCACGTCAGCGAGGACCACCTCCAGGCCCGCGGGCTCGTCAACTACTGGGGCTACAACACCGCCGGCTACTTCGCCCCGCACGCCGGCTACTCCGCCTCCGGCTCGCGCGGCGGCCAGGTTGGCGAGTTCAAGCGGATGGTCCACGCGCTCCACGCGGCCGGGATCGAGGTGATCCTCGACGTGGTCTACAACCACACCGCCGAGGGCGCCGAGCTGGGCCCCTCGCTCTCGCTGCGCGGCATCGACAACGCCGGCTACTACCGCCTGCCGCCCAACCGCCCGCGCGGCTACGCCGACTACACCGGCTGCGGCAACACCCTGGACACCCGTCGCCCCCAGGTGATCCGCCTGATCACCGACTCGCTGCGCTACTGGGTGACCGAGATGGGCGTGGACGGCTTCCGCTTCGACCTGGCCGCCGCGCTGGCGCGGGGCGGCGACGCCGTCGACATGGAGCACCCGTTCCTCGCCGCCGTCGCGCAGGACCCGGTCCTGAGCCGGGTGAAGCTGATCGCCGAGCCCTGGGACGTCGGCCCCGGCGGCTACCAGGTGGGCGGTTTCCCGCCGCTCTGGGCCGAGTGGAACGACCGCTACCGGGACACCGTGCGGGACTTCTGGCGCGGTGCGCGCCCGGACGTCCGGGAGCTGGGGTACCGGCTCTCGGGCTCCTCCGACCTCTACCAGCGCGGCGGCCGGCGGCCGTACGCCTCGGTCAACTACGTGACGGCGCACGACGGTTTCACCCTGCGCGACCTGGTCTCCTACGACCGCAAGCACAACGAGGCCAACGGCGAGGCCAACCGGGACGGCACCGACGACAACCGGTCCTGGAACCACGGCACCGAGGGCGAGACGACCGACCCGGCCGTCAACTCCCTGCGGCAGCGCCAGCTGCGCAACCTGACGGCCACCCTGCTGCTCTCCGCCGGCGTCCCGATGATCACCGCCGGGGACGAGTTCGGTCGCACCCAGGGCGGCAACAACAACGCCTACTGCCAGGACAGCGAGGTCAGTTGGCTGGACTGGTCGCTGCTCGCCGACCCGGGCTGGCGCGGGCTGTACGAGTTCACCGCGCGTCTCGTGCGGCTCCGCCGCGCCCACCCGGTGCTGCGGCAGCGGGCGTTCTTCTCCGGCCGCGCCCCCGCTCCCGGCGGGCAGCCGGACCTGGCCTGGTTCACCCCGCTCGGCAAGGAGATGACCGAGGCCGACTGGTTCGCCCGGACCGCCGGGCTGGGCATGCTGCTCTCCGGCACCGCGATGTCCGAACGGGACCGGTACGGCCGCCCGTTGCGCGACGACAGCTTCCTGCTGCTGCTCAACTCCGGGCCGGAACCGGTCGCGTTCACCCTGCCCGGCGAGCCCTGGGCGGCAGCCGGCGCACGGTACGAGACGGTGGTGGAGACGACGGCGGACGCCACCGGCACGCATCTCCCGCAGGACGTGGTCGTACTGGGCGGGCGTTCGCTGCGGCTGCTGCGGACACCGGACGGGGACCGGCGCGCGTCCGGCCCGCACGACAGCGCCTGACACCGGACACCCGAACGCCGGCCCCCACGCCCCATCCGAACACCTCGCCCCTCGCACCCCCGCCCCTCGCGCCCGTTCCACCCCGCCCCACCCCTGCCCCGACCGCCGGGCCGTGGCCGGTATTCGACGACAGGTCCGAAAAACCGGATGAGAAATGACGGCGGCCCGGCCTACCCTCACGGCGATGGCCGAGAACCAGACCCCCGACTCCGCGCCCGCCCACCGGTCGACGGTGCGCTCACTGCTGCGCCTGTGGCCGTACGTCCGCCCGATCCGCGCCCGGCTGGCCATCTCGGTCACCGCCGCGCTGCTCGCCGCGCTCAGCGTGCTGCTCGTTCCCCTCGTGCTCGGCCGGATCGTCGACGGACCGATCGCCGAGCACGACCTCGACGGACTCTGGCCGCTCGTCGGCCTGCTGCTCCTGCTCGGCCTCACGGAGGCCGCCCTCTTCTACACCCGCCGGGTGGTGCTGGCCAGACCGCTGGCCGGGGTCGAGACGGCGATGCGCGGCGACCTCTTCGCCAAGCTGCAGCGGTTGCCGGTCTCCTTCCACGACCGCTGGGGCTCCGGCCAGCTGCTGTCCCGCGCCACCTCCGACATGTACACCATGCGGCTGTTCCTGGCCTTCCCCCTGGTCTTCCTGATCGTCAACTCGGTGACCTTCCTGGCCGGCACCGCCCTGATGTTCACCCAGGAGTGGCGGCTCGCCCTGATCGCGCTCGTGCCCGTGGTGCCGCTGTTCCTGCTCACCCGCAGCTTCGAGGCCGGCTACTCCGGCGCCGCCCGCCTCGCCCAGGACCAGAACGGCGACCTCGCGACCGTCGTCGAGGAGTCCGTCCTCGGCATCCGCATCCTCAAGGCCTTCGGCCGCCACCGCTCGATGGCGGAACGGTTCCGCGAGCGCTCCCGGGACCTCCGCCGCACCGAGCTGAAGAAGGCCGGCCTGCTCGCCAACCTCTGGGCGCTCATCGTCGGATTGCCCGAGCTGGCCCTCGGTTGCTCCCTCGCGGCCGGCTCCTACCTGGTCGCCCACGACGAGCTGAGCGCCGGCACCCTGGTCGCGTTCCTCTCCACCGCGCTCGCGCTGCGCTGGCCGGTCGAGTCGCTGGGCTGGCTGCTCGCGTACGCCAACGAGGCCGCGACCGCCACCGACCGCTTCTTCGAGGTCCTGGACGAGCCCGAGGCCGAGGCCACCGCGGACCCGGCCGCACCCGCCACCGCCTCCGCGCCCACCACGCCCACCACGCCAGCCGAGCTCACCAAGGCCACCAACGCCACCAAGATCACCAAGACCACCGGACCCGACGGCATCCGGCTCACCGGCATCCGCTTCCGCTACCCCGACGCCCCCGCCGGCACCCCCGACCTGCTCCGCGGCATCGACCTGCACATCCGCAGCGGCGAGACGATGGCCCTGGTCGGCGCCACCGGCAGCGGCAAGACCACGCTCACCGCCCTGCTCCCCCGCCTGTACGAGGCCACCGGCGGCACCATCACCCTGGACGGCCGGGACATCCGCGAACTGGACCGGACCCGGCTGCGCGAGCTGGTCGCGGTGGCGTTCGAGGAGCCCACCCTGTTCTCCGCCACCGTGCGGGAGAACGTGCTGATGGGCGCCCCGGGCGCCGGGGACGACCGGCTGCACGCCGCGCTCGCCACCGCCCAGGCCGGCTTCGTCGAGAAGCTGCCGGAGGGCGTCGGCACCGAGGTCGGCGAGCAGGGCCTGAGCCTGTCCGGCGGCCAGCGCCAGCGGCTCGCCCTGGCCCGCGCGGTGGTCGGCGATCCGGCCTTCCTGGTCCTCGACGACCCGCTCTCCGCGCTGGACGTGCACACCGAGGCGCTGGTGGAGCGCGCCCTGCGGCAGGTCCTCGGCTCCGCGACGGCCCTCGTGGTCGCCCACCGGCCGAGCACCGTCATGCTCGCCGACCGGGTCGCGGTGCTCGCCGACGGCCGGATCGAAGCGGTCGGCACCCACCAGGAACTGCTCCACGGCTCCGCGCTCTACCGCGAACTGATGTCGGGCGAGGCCGCCCTCGTCCCCGAGGGGAGCACCGCCCGATGACCACCACCGTCGAACCCGCCGGCCGGAAGGCGGGCGGCACCGGAACGGCCGGCGCGGATCCCGCCGCCCCGACCACCACCGACCCGACCACCGACCCGACGACCACCGACCCGACCACCGACCCGACCACCACCGGTGCCACCGCCCTCGGCGCCCCGGACCCCGGCGGCCAGGCCGGCGACCGGACCGGTGCCCCGGCCGAGGAGGAGCTGCCGGCCCCGCCCGCCGACGAGGAGGACATCCCCGTCCCGCCCGGCGCGCCCGGGGCGCTGCTGCGCTCGCTGCTCGGCCCGCACCGGGGCCGGGTCGTCGTCGCGATGGCGGTGATCCTGCTCCAGCAGGCCGCGCTCCAGGCCGGGCCGCTGCTGGTCGCGTTCGCGATGGACCGCGGCATCCCCGCGCTGCGCGACGACGACTCCGGGCCGCTGATCGCGGTGATCACCGCGTACCTCGGCTGCGCGCTGCTGGGCACGGTGCTCCAGTGGACGTTCATCAAGATCAGCGCCCGGGTCAACCAGGACATCCTGCTGGAGCTGCGCGGCCGGATCTTCCGGCACGCCCAGCGGCTCAGCCTCGACTTCCACGAGCGGTACACCTCGGGCCGGATCATCTCCCGCGCCACCAGCGACGTGGACGCGCTGCGCGAGCTGCTCTCGGAGGGCCTCCAGGAGCTGCTGACCGTCTTCCTCTCGGTCTGCTCGATCTCGGTCATCCTGCTGGTCCTGGACTGGCGACTCGGACTGGTGTCGCTGGCCTCGTTCCTGCCGCTCTGGCTGATCGCCCGGTCGTTCCGGCGCCGCTCGCGCCGGGTGTACCGCCGCTCGCGCACCTCGGCGGCCTCGCTGATCGTCCGCTTCACCGAGACCATGAACGGCATCCGCCCGGTCAAGGCGTTCCGCCGCGAGCGGGCCAACGACGCGGCCTTCGGCGTGGTGAACCGGCAGTCGGCGACCGCCACCGCGGACGGCCTGCTGGAGATCGCCCGGTACGTCGGCCTCTCCCGCGGCACCGCCAACGTCTGGACCGCCGGGATGGTGCTGCTCGGCGCCTACCTGGTCACCGACGGCAGCCTCGCGCTGGGCGTGCTGACGGCGTTCGTGATCTACCTGCGCCGGCTGTACGACCCGATCGACCAGCTGGCGATGTTCCTCAACAGCTACCAGTCGGCGGCCGCCGCGCTGGAGAAGATCGCCGGACTGCTCGCCCACGAGCCGACCGTCGCCGAGCCGGCCGAGCCGAAGGAGCTGCCCGCGACGGCCGCCAAGGGCCGCGAGGTGCACTTCGAGAAGACGCGGTTCGCGTACCGCACCGGCAAGGAGGTGCTGCCGCCCTTCGACCTGGTGCTGCCCGCCGGGCAGACCGTCGCCGTGGTCGGCGCGACCGGGGCCGGCAAGTCCACGGTGGCCAAGCTGCTCGCCCGGTTCTACGACCCGACCGACGGCCGGATCACCCTGGACGGGGTGGACCTGCGCGACCTGGCCGGTCCCGAGCTGCGGCGCGGGGTGGTGATGGTGACCCAGGAGTCCTTCCTCTTCTCCGGCACCGTCGCCGAGAACATCGCGATCGGCCGGCCCGGTGCCACCCGGGAGGAGGTCGAGGAGGCCGCCCGGGCGATCGGCGCGCACGCGTTCATCGCCGAGTTGCCCGACGGCTACGACACCGACGTGCGCAAGCGCGGCGGGCGGATCTCGGCCGGCCAGCGCCAGCTGGTGGCCTTCGCCCGCGCCCTGCTCGCCGACCCGGCGGTGCTGATCCTGGACGAGGCGACCAGTTCGCTGGACGTGCCCGGCGAGCAGGCGGTGCAGCGGGCGATGCGCACCGTGCTGGCGGGGCGGACGGCCGTGATCATCGCCCACCGCCTCTCCACCGTGGAGATCGCCGACCGGGTCCTGGTGATGGACCAGGGCCGGATCGTCGAGGACGGCACGCCGGGCGAGCTGATCGACGGCGCCGGCCGCTTCGCCGAACTCCACCAGGCGTGGCGGGACAGCCTGGTCTGACCTCCGGTGCCCGGGCCCGCGGAACGGCCCTGCCGTCCGGGGCCCGGGCACGCATCGCGGGGGGGGGTGGGAGGAAGCACTCCCTCGAACTGACGCGCGGATGCCGCGAAGCAACGGGATCGAGGCCACCCGGCGACCGCCGGCCGACTCGGCCGATCCGCCGAACGCCCGGCCTCCGCCGTCCCGCCCTGCCCTCCCCGTCCATCCCGCCCCGGCTCCCAGCCCCGGACTCAGGCCCGCCATCCGTAAGAGACTCCAGGCCCTTTCGTCCATTACCGAAAGGGTCTAGAGTCGCTTCCGGGCCTTACCGATCCAGTCCAGGACCGAGGGAGCGACCATGGTCGACCGACACCACTGGGAGCAGTGGCAGCGCAGCTGGGACCGTCAGCAGGAGTGGTACCTGCCCGACCGCGAGGAGCGGTTCCGGGTGATGCTCGACCTCGTCGAGGCGGTGGCCGGCCCCCGGCCGCGCGTCCTCGACCTCGCCTGCGGCACCGGCAGCATCACCGAGCGGCTGCTCGCGCGGCTGCCCGGCTCCGTCAGCGTCGGCGTCGACCAGGACCCGGCGCTGATGACGATCGCCCGCGGCGTGCTCGGCGACGACGAGCGGTTCACCCTGGTGACCGCCGACCTCAAGGACCCGGAGTGGGCCCGGGCCCTGCCGCCCGGCCCGTTCGACGCGGTGGTGACGGCGACCGCCCTGCACTGGCTGCCCACCGACGACCTGGTCCGGCTCTACGGCGACCTCGCCGGACTGGTCCGGCCCGGCGGGGTCTTCCTCAACGCCGACCACGCCCCCGAGGCGTCGATCCCGCTGCTCAGCGCGGCCGACACGGCCTTCCGGAAGCGGCACCAGGAACGCGAGGTGGCCGAGGGCGTCCTCGACTGGGAGGGCTGGTGGGTCGCCGCCGCGGCCGACCCGCTGCTCGCCGAGCAGGTCGCCACCCGGAACGCGATGTACGGCTCGCACGCCGACGGCGAGTCCCACCCGGCCGGATGGCACACCGCCCGGCTGGTCGAGGCCGGGTTCAGCGAAGCCGGGGTGGCGTGGCGCTCCGTCAGTGACGCCCTGGTCGCGGCGGTCCGCTGACCTCACGCGGCACGGATCACGCACCACACCACACCACACCACACCGCGAGAACCGCACAGCAGGAACGACACCGCAGGAACCGCACGACAGGACCGCACACACCATGCCCCGCCACCCCCGCGGGCGACAGCGCGGGGGCGACGGGGCATGGAGCTTCGGCGCGGGCGGCACGGGCGAGCGGCGCCGGGCCGCCGCCGGCCACGGCCCCCGGACGGGGCAGGGGAACCGGGCCGCCCGGCTCCCCGCCCCGCCGTCAGGGCCGACAGCCCGCCGGCGGACTCAGCGCAGCAGCCCGGCGTCCATCCCGGTGGCCTCCGGAGGCAGTGCGACCAGGCCCAGCTCGGCCGGCGAGGCCAGCCTCGGATGGGCCGGCAGCACCCGGACGGTGTAGCCGAACGGACCGGTGCGGCAGAGCTCCAGGGAGCCCTCGTACCTGGTCCGCCCGTCGAGGTCCGGCCCGCCGACCGGCTTGAGGGCGAGCAGGCAGCCGTCCGAGATCCGGTCCGACTCGTCGACCCGGCCGGAGACGGCCTGCACCTCGACGTCCCCGGGCTCCAGCGGGCCGAGCGCGACCTGCACCCGCAGCGCCAGTGAACTGCCCAGCTCCTGCGCCTCGTCCGGGCAGTCCGCCTCGACGTGCTCCACCCGGACGGCCGGCCAGCCCTCCCGGACCCTGGCCTTCCAGGCGGCCAGTTCGCGCGCGCCGGCGTACGGGACGGCCTCCCGGCCCCCCAGCTCGACGGCCGCACCCGCGTCATCGAGCAGCCCCACTTCCCCGAGCAGCCCCGTCTCCCCGAGCGACCCCGCCTCGGCGAGCGCTCCGGCCGAACCGGTGACCCCCACCGACCCGGCCCCCGCCGACCCGGCCGCCGCCAGCTCCCGCTGCGCGACCGCCGCGGGCGCGTAGAGCCGCTCGACGTACTCGCGGACCATCCGCCCCGCCAGCACCTTGGGGCCGAGGGTGACCAGCGTGTGCCGGACCATCGCGATCCACCGGTGCGGCAGGCCGTCGCCGCCCCGGTCGTAGAAGCGGGCGGCCACCTGCTCCTCGATCAGGTCGTACAGCGCGGCGGCCTCGATGTCGTCGCGCCGCTCGGCCTCCCGGCTCTCCGGGTCGAGCACCCCGTTGCCGGTGTCGGCCGTGGGGATCGCCCAGCCGTTCTGGCCGTCGAACCACTCGTCCCACCAGCCGTCCAGCACGGACAGGTTGAGGCAGCCGTTGAGCGCGGCCTTCATCCCGGACGTGCCGCAGGCCTCCAGCGGGCGGAGCGGGTTGTTCAGCCAGACGTCGCAGCCCGGGTAGAGGTGCCGGGCCATCGCCATGTCGTAGTCGGGCAGGAAGACGATCCGGTGCCGGACGGCCGGGTCGTCGGCGAAGGCCACCATCTGCTGGATCAGCCGCTTGCCGCCGTCGTCGGCCGGGTGGGCCTTGCCGGCGACCACGATCTGGACCGGCCGGGTCGGGTGCAGCAGCAGGGCGCGCAGCCGCTCCGGGTCGCGGAGCATCAGGGTGAGCCGCTTGTACGACGGCACCCGGCGGGCGAAGCCGATGGTGAGGACGTCCGGGTCGAGCACCGAGGCGACCCAGCCGAGTTCCGCCTCGCCGGCCCCGCGCTGGCGCCAGGAGGCGCGCAGCCGCCGGCGGGCCTCGTCGACCAGCTGGGCGCGCAGGCTGCGGCGCAGCTCCCAGATCTCGGTGTTGCCGATCCGCTCCAGGCCGGTCCAGCGCTGGGTGTCGCCGGTGGTCATGGCGGCCTCGGCGCGGTCGGCGCCGATCTCGGCGGCGCCGAGCCGGACCACCGCCGGGTCGATCCAGGTCGCGGCGTGGACGCCGTTGGTGACGGAGGTGATCGGGACGTCCGCGGTGTCGAAGCCGGGCCAGAGGCCGCTGAACATGGACCGGCTGACCTCGCCGTGCAGCGTTGAGACGCCGTTCGCCCGCTGGGCGAGCCGCAGGCCCATGGCGGCCATGTTGAACAGCTTGGGGTCGCCGCCGCGCCAGCTCTCCGCACCGAGCACGAGGACCTGCTCGACCGGGACGCCGGGCAGGGCGGTGTCGCCGCCGAAGTGCCGGGCGACCAGGTCGCGGTCGAACCGGTCGATGCCGGCCGGGACGGGCGTGTGGGTGGTGAAGAGGGTGCCGGCCCGGACCGACTCCAGGGCGGCCGCGAAGTCGAGCCCGGTGTCGGCGACGAGTTCGCGGATCCGCTCGACGCCGAGGAAGCCGGCGTGGCCCTCGTTGGTGTGGAAGACCTCGGGGGCGGCGTGCCCGGTGAGCCGGCAGTAGGCGCGGACGGCCCTGACGCCGCCGATGCCGAGCAGCATCTCCTGCAGCAGCCGGTGCTCGCTGCCGCCGCCGTAGAGGCGGTCGGTGACGTCGCGCTCGGCGGGCGAGTTGGCCTCGATGTCGGAGTCGAGCAGCAGCAGCGGGACGCGCCCGACCTGGGCCTTCCAGACGTGCGCGGCGAGGGTGCGGCCGCCGGGCAGCGCGAGGTCGATCCGGCAGGGGGTGCCGTCGGTCTCGCGGAGCAGGGTGACGGCGAGTTCGTCCGGGTCGAGCAGCGGGTAGCGCTCCTGCTGCCAGCCGTCCCGGTCGAGGGACTGGCGGAAGTAGCCGTGCCGGTAGAAGAGCCCGACACCGATGATCGGGACCCCGAGGTCACTGGCGGCCTTGAGGTGGTCCCCGGCGAGGATGCCGAGGCCGCCGGAGTACTGGGGCAGCGCGGCGGCGATGCCGTACTCGGGCGAGAAGTAGGCGATGGCGGCGGGCAGCGGGACGTCGGCCCCCTGCCCGGCCGACTGGTACCAGCGCGGGCCGGCCAGGTACTCCCGCAGGTCGTCGGCGAGGTCGCCGAGTCTGCGCAGGAACCGCCGGTCGGCGGCGAGCGCGGCGAGCCGGGCGGCCGGGACCTCCCCGAGCAGTCGCACCGGGTCCTCGCCGGTCGCGGCCCAGACCTCCGGGTCCACGGACCGGAAGAGGTCCCTGGTCTCGGGGTGCCAGGACCAGCGCAGGTTGAGGGCCAGCTCGTGCAACGGCTGGAGTTGTTCGGGCAGGACGGTGCGGACGGTGAATCTGCGGATTGCCTTCACGGCGTGAAGCGTAGCCGCGGGGAGTGACATGATGGTGCGTCAGTCGAGCTATTCGGCATCCGTTCGGCCTATTGATGAGATCGCATTCGGCGCATTGGGCTGCACGGGGGGCGCACGAGGCGCACTTTTTCGGGGGCCGCGCCACCAATACGTGAACACTGCGGAACAGATCCATTTCCGGCGGCGGTTCCGACCCCGATCACACCCGAAACTACTGTCATACCGCTGCAAAAGTCGCGCGTCCGGTGCGACGATGAGCCGAGGTCGTTGATGCTGCGGGGCGTGCGGAGACGGGTGGCGCTCCCCCGAGAAGCAGCACGTCCGAATCCTTTTCGCGTTGACCGTTCCGCTTCCTCCTTGGTCCATTCGGCGCTCACGGCGCACCGATGCGTGTCCTCGGACTCGGCCCGCTCGTTCACGGGTGGGTTGGGTCGCCCAGGGGTGTGCCCCGAGAGGCGTGCGCCGGGACGCGCGCGGGCTCTCGGGCGCCCCGCCACGGGCTCGGCGGGAGCGGGGCAGGTTGCCGGGCACGGCGGCGCGGGCAGGCTTCCGGTCGCACGTCCTCCCCACCCAGCAGTCCTCCCGGTACTCCCCTGGCCCCGCCGGCCCGCGGGAGCTGCCGCCGATCTCGGGCAGGAGTTTGGCATGCACGGCGACACGCGGGACCAGTCCACACCGGTGGCCGACACCCTCGACGCAGCGGTCGCGGAATCCGCCGGACGGATGGATTCTGACATTCGGACAGACGCGCCGATGCCGGCCCCCCGGGGAGCCGGGGCTATCCGTACGGAGCGAGCGGACGAACCGGCCCGACAACCCGGGGCCGAGGAGAGCCGACCCGCGGCACCGCGCAAGCGCACCACCACCACCCGGCGCAGCGCGACCGCCGGCGGACCCGCCACCGCGAAGGCCGGGCCCGCGACCGGACCGGCCACCACCGGGGCCGGCGCCGAACCCACCTCCCGCACGACCGCCTCCCGCACGACCACCACCGGCGGACCCACCACCGGGGAAGCCGCCTCCCGCACGACCGCCACCGGCGGACCCGCCACCGGCAGGGCCGCCTCCGCCGAACCCGCCGCCCGCAAACCCCCGGCCCGCAAGACCGCCGCCCGCAAGACGACAGAGAGCGACACCGTGATCGGCCGCATCCCCGTCCTGGACGTCAGCCCCCTCGTAGACGCCGGCCGCCGCCCGGCCAAGGCCGTGGCCGGCGAGACCTTCCTGGTCACCGCGACCGTCTTCCGGGAGGGCCACGACGCGGTCAACGCCAACGTCGTCCTGCGCGACCCGCGCGGCCGCGGCGGCCCGTGGACGCCGATGCGCGAGCTGGCCGACGGCACCGACCGCTGGGGCGCGCACGTCACCCCGACCGCGCCGGGCCGCTGGTCGTACCTGGTGGAGGCGTGGTCCGACCCGGTCGCCACCTGGCGCCGGGCGGCGTCGATCAAGCTGCCGGCCGGGATCGACACCGCGCTGGTCCTGGAGGAGGGCGCCCAGCTGCTGGAGCGGGCCGCCGCCGGGGTCCCGAAGAAGGACGGCCGGGCCCAGGTGCTGGCCGCGGTCGACGCGCTGCGCGACCCGGGGCTGCCGCCGCTCTCCCGGCTGGCCGCCGCACTGGCCCCGGAGGTGCAGGAGCTGCTGGTCCGGTTCCCGCTGCGCGAACTGGTGAGCGCCTCCCGCCCACTGCCGCTCCAGGTGGACCGGGAGCGGGCGCTGTTCGGCTCCTGGTACGAGTTCTTCCCCCGTTCGGAGGGCGCGGTGGTCGACCCGTCGGGCGTCGAGCCGCCGCGGTCCGGGACCCTGCGGACCGCCGCCGAGCGGCTCCCGGCGGTCGCCGCGATGGGCTTCGACGTGGTCTACCTGCCGCCGGTCCACCCGATCGGGCGAGCCTTCCGCAAGGGCCCGGACAACACCCTGACGGCCGGTCCGCACGACGTCGGATCGCCGTGGGCGATCGGCTCGCCGGAGGGCGGCCACGACGCCGTCCACCCGGACCTCGGCACCATCGAGGACTTCGACCACTTCGTCGCCGAGGCCGCGGCGCTGCACCTGGAGGTGGCGCTGGACTTCGCGCTGCAGTGCTCGCCGGACCACCCGTGGGTGAACAAGCACCCGGAATGGTTCAGCCACCGCGCCGACGGCACCATCGCCCATGCCGAGAACCCGCCGAAAAAGTATCAGGACATTTATCCGATCAACTTCGACCAGGACATGGACGGAATCGTCAAGGAGACGATCCGGGTGCTCCGGTTCTGGATGGCCCACGGGGTGCGGATCTTCCGGGTCGACAACCCGCACACCAAGCCGGTGGTGTTCTGGGAGAAGGTGCTCGCCGACATCGCCCGCACCGACCCGGACGTGGTGTTCCTGGCCGAGGCGTTCACCCGCCCCGCGATGATGCACACCCTGGGGAAGATCGGTTTCCACCAGTCGTACACGTACTTCACCTGGCGCACCACCAAGCAGGAACTCATCGAGTACCTCACCGAGCTCTCCGGTGACGCCGCCGCCTACATGCGGCCCAACTTCTTCCCGAACACGCCGGACATCCTGCACGACTTCCTCCAGCACGGCGGCCCGGCCGCGTTCGCGATCCGCGCCGTGCTGGCCGCCACCCTCTCCCCCAGCTACGGCGTGTACGCCGGCTACGAGCTGTACGAGAACGAGCCGGCCCACCCGGGCTCCGAGGAGTACCTGCACTCGGAGAAGTACGAACTGCGCCCCCGCGACTGGAGCCGCACCGACACCCTCGCCCCGCTGCTCACCGTCCTGAACCGGCTGCGCCGCCGCCACCCGGCCCTCCAGCAGCTGCGTTCGCTGCGCTTCCACCCCACCGACAACGACCAGGTGCTCGCCTACTCCAAGACCGCCCTGACGCCCGACGGCCTCACCGACCACGTCATCACCGTGGTCAACCTGGACCCGCGCCACGTCCAGGAGGCCACCGTCACCCTCGACGGGGAGGGGCCGTACGCGGTCCACGACGAGCTCACCGGTGCCGCCTACACCTGGGGCCGGCACAACTACGTCCGGCTCGACCCCTCAGCCGAGCCGGCTCACCTCCTCACGGTTCGGAGGAACCCGGCGTGACAGTGAACGAGCCCGTTCCCGACACCTTCCCCGAGACCTCGAAGAAGAACCTGGACCCGGAGTGGTTCAAGCGTGCGGTCTTCTACGAGGTGCTGGTGCGGTCCTTCCAGGACAGCAACGGCGACGGGGTCGGGGACCTCAGGGGGCTCACGTCCAAACTCGACTACCTGCAGTGGCTCGGGGTCGACTGCCTCTGGCTGCCGCCCTTCTTCGCCTCGCCGCTGCGCGACGGCGGGTACGACGTCGCGGACTACAAGTCGGTCCTGCCCGAGTTCGGCGACCTCGCCGACTTCATGGAGTTCGTGGACGCCGCGCACCTGCGCGGCATGCGCGTGATCATCGACTTCGTCATGAACCACACCAGCGACCAGCACCCGTGGTTCCAGGCCTCCCGGGAGGACCCGGACGGCCCGTACGGCGACTTCTACATGTGGGCCGACGACGACAAGCAGTACCCCGAGGCCCGGATCATCTTCGTCGACACCGAGACCTCCAACTGGACCTACGACCCGGTGCGCAAGCAGTACTACTGGCACCGGTTCTTCTCGCACCAGCCGGACCTCAACTACGACAACCCGCGCGTCCAGGACGAGATGATCGCCGGGCTCCGCTTCTGGCTCGACCTCGGCATCGACGGCTTCCGGCTGGACGCGGTGCCCTACCTGTTCGCCCGCGAGGGGACCAACTGCGAGAACCTGCCGGAGACCCACGAGTTCCTCCAGCGGGTCCGCAAGGAGATCGACGCCGACTACCCGGACACCGTGCTGCTCGCCGAGGCCAACCAGTGGCCGGAGGACGTCGTCGACTACTTCGGCGACTTCGCCTCCGGCGGCGACGAGTGCCACATGGCGTTCCACTTCCCGGTGATGCCGCGGATCTTCATGGCGGTCCGCCGGGAGTCCCGGTACCCGGTCTCGGAGATCCTCGCCAAGACGCCGAGCATCCCGCACGGCTGCCAGTGGGGCATCTTCCTGCGCAACCACGACGAGCTGACCCTGGAGATGGTCACCGACGAGGAGCGCGACTACATGTACGCGGAGTACGCCAAGGACCCGCGGATGCGCGCCAACGTGGGCATCCGCCGCCGGCTGGCCCCGCTGCTGGAGAACGACCGCAACCAGATCGAGCTGTTCACCGCGCTGCTGCTCTCCCTGCCCGGCTCGCCGGTGCTCTACTACGGGGACGAGATCGGCATGGGGGACAACATCTGGCTCGGCGACCGGGACGGCGTCCGGACCCCGATGCAGTGGACCCCGGACCGCAACGCGGGTTTCTCCTCCGCCGACCCGGGCAGGCTCAGTCTGCCGCCCATCATGGATCCGGTGTACGGCTACCAGGTGACCAACGTCGAAGCGCAGCAAAGCAGTTCGAGTTCACTGCTGCACTGGACGCGTCGCATGATCGAGATCCGCAAGCTCAACCCGGCCTTCGGCCTCGGCACGTACACCGAACTGCCCTCCAGCAACCCCGCGGTGCTGGCCTTCGTCCGTGAGTACGAAGGGGACCTGGTCATGTGCGTGAACAACTTCTCGCGGTTCGCGCAGCCGACCGAACTGGACCTGAGGCAGTTCGGGGGCCGGTACCCGATCGAGCTGATCGGCGGGGTGCGCTTCCCCTCGATCGGCGAGTGGCCGTACCTGCTCACCCTCGCCGGCCACGGCTTCTACTGGTTCCAGCTCCGCCGGCCCCCCCGGCTGAGCGGAACCAGGCGACCGAAGTAACGATCCGGCAGCCGCCGGTCACCCACCGAACCCTCCGGGGGCGCGAGTTCGACCCCGCGCCCCCGGAGTTCTCTGCACCACCGCGTACGGAGAACAGCCCAACGGCCACCCACACGAAGGCGTGACACCCGGGCGCACCGCTCGCGTGCCGTCGCCGCCGCGCCGCCGCAATCCGGAAGACTGACGGACCCGGCCAGACCCGTCGGGCAGTCCGCCCGCCTCTTCCGGGGAAAGGGAGTCATGTCCGAAACCTCCCGTTCTCAAGCCCCACTGCACCGCGACACCCCCGCCGGCTCCGCCGTGCCGGTCGGCACGCGGGGCACCGGGGTCCGGAGAACCGCCCTGGGGGTCAGCGAACTCGTCCAGGCGGCCCTGCCGCTGATCGCCGAGTGGCTCCCCACCCAGCGCTGGTACGCCGGCAAGGGACGGCCGATCACCGGCCTCACCCCCCTCGTCGGCACCCCCCTCCAGGTCGGCGACCCGGCCCTGCTGCACCTGCTGCTCCGGGTCGAGCACGCCACCACGGCCGGCGCGCCGCACGGCGACCTGTACCAGTTGCTGCTCGGCATCCGCTCGCAGGGCCCGGCCGGCATCGAGCCGACCGCCGTCCTCGGCCGGCTCACCCAGGGCCCGTACGACGGCGCGGCGCTCTACGACGCCGTGCACGACCCCGAGCTCACCGGACGGCTGCTCGAACACCTCGCCACCGGCGACCGGTTCGGCTCGCTGTCCTTCCGCCGCACCCCCGGCTCCGGGCTCCCCACCAACCTCCCGGGCCGCGCCTCCACCGCCGAACAGTCCAACAGCTCGGTCATCTACGGGACCTCGTACATCCTGAAGCTGTTCCGCCGCATCCACCCCGGCACCAACCCCGACCTCGAACTCTCACTGGCGCTCTCCCGGGCCGGCTCGACCCGCATCCCCCGGGTCGCCGCCTGGTTCGAGAGCCGCCTGGAGCGCGCCGAGCCGGCCACCCTCGGGCTGCTCCAGCGCTACCTGCCCGAGGCCGAGGACGGCTGGGAACTCGCCCTCGACCAGGTCGGCCGCCTCAAGGGCGACCCCTCCCCCGGCAACTTCGCCATCGAGGCCCACCGGCTCGGCCGGGCCACCGCCGAGGTCCACCGGGTGCTGGCCCGGTCGATGCCCGTCGCCCGCCTCGACCGCGCGCAGACCCGCCAGCTGGCCTCCGCGATGGCCGACCGCCTCGACAGCGCGGTCGCCGCCGTCCCCGGACTGATGCGCTACCGGGCAGCGCTGCGCTCCGCCTTCCAGCAGATGGCCGACGCCCACCCCGACGGCCTGCCGGTCCAGCGGATCCACGGCGACCTGCACCTCGGCCAGGCCATGCGCACCCCGCACGGCTGGGTACTGCTCGACTTCGAGGGCGAACCCGCCAAGTCGGTGACCGAACGGCGCGAACCGCAGACCGCGCTGCGGGACGTCGCCGCGATGCTCCGCTCCTTCGACTACGCCGCCGCCCACCTGCTCGCCGGCGGGCCGTCCGACCCGGAACTGGCCCACCTCGCCGCCGCCTGGGCGCAGCGCAACCGCACCGCCTACAGCGCCGGCTACACGGCCGGCGGCGGCACCGACCCGGCCGCCTCCCCCGAGCTGATGCGCGCCCTGGAGATCGACAAGGCGGTGTACGAGGTGGTCTACGAGGCCCGGCACCGGCCGAGCTGGCTGCCGATCCCGCTCGCGGCGATCAACCGGCTGGCGCTCACCGTCTGACCCCGTCCGCACCCACCCGACCCGCCCTGCCCGCCGTCCCCGCCCGACCCGAGTCCATCCGCATCCGCCGGTACCAGCCGCCGGTGAGTTCGCCGACGCCCCTGCGAACCCGCCGGCCCCGATCCAGGAGGTCCTCGCAGTGACGCCGCTCGACCCGCCAGGCCGCACCACCCGCACCGTGCCGGCCACCTTCCTGGCCGGCCCGGACTCCCCGCAGCGCGAGCCCGCGACCGCCCGGCGGGCCGAGCCGCAGCCGTCGGCCGCCCCGGACCCGGCCGCCGTTCCGGACCCGGACCCGGAACCGACCCCGGCCGCGGCCGCCGACGTCCCCGAGGCCCACGACACCCGGGCCGACCGCGCGGGCGCCGCCGCCGAGGCCGCCGTCCCGTCCGGGGCGCTGCGGCTGCCCGAGGCGCCGCTGCCGCCCGCCGAGGTCGACCGGCTGGTCGGCGGGCAGCACCACGACCCGCACTCCCTGCTCGGCGCCCACCCCGTCCACGGCGGCACCGCCATCCGGGTGCTCCGCCCGTTCGCCGAGCGCGTCGTCGTCGAGACGCCGCACGGCCCGGCCGAACTCACCCATCAGCAGAGCGGCCTCTTCACCGGCCTGCTCCCCGGCACCGGGCCCGCCGGGCCGGGCCCGGCCGACTACCGACTGCTGGTCGGCTACCCCGGCAGCGAGCCGATCCGCCAGTACGACGGCTACCGCACCCCGCCCACCCTCGGCGAGCTCGACCTCCACCTCATCTCCGAGGGGCGGCACGAGCAGCTCTGGCAGGCCCTCGGCTCGCACGTGCGCACCGTCGACGGGGTGAGCGGCACCGCCTTCGCCGTCTGGGCGCCGAACGCCGCCGGCGTCCGCCTGATCGGCGACTTCAACCACTGGGACGGCTCCGGCCACCCGATGCGCTCGCTCGGCTCCTCCGGCGTCTGGGAGCTGTTCGTGCCCGGCCTGGGCGAGGGCACCCAGTACAAGTACGAGATCCGCACCCGGCAGGGCTGGGTCCTCGACAAGGCCGACCCGCTGGCCCGTGCCGCACAGATCCCGCCCGGCACCGCCTCGGTGGTCACCTCCTCCTCCTACCGCTGGCAGGACGGCGAGTGGATGGCCCGCCGCGCCCGCGCCGCGCACCACCGGGCCCCCATGTCGGTGTACGAGCTGCACCTGCCGTCCTGGCGCCCCGACCTCACCTCGTACCGGGCCATCGCCGAGGAACTCCCCGGCTACCTCAAGGAGTTGAACTTCACCCACGTGGAGTTCATGCCGGTCATGGAGCACCCCTTCGGCGGCTCCTGGGGCTACCAGGTGTCGGGCTACTACGCCCCCACCGCCCGGCTCGGCTCCCCCGACGACTTCCGCCACCTGGTCGACACCCTGCACCGGCACGGCATCGGCGTCATCGTCGACTGGGTGCCGGCGCACTTCCCCAAGGACGACTTCGCGCTCGCCCGGTTCGACGGCGAGCCGCTGTACGAGCCCGCCGACCCGCTGCGCGCCGAGCATCCCGACTGGGGCACCCTGGAGTTCGACTACGGCCGGGTCGAGGTCCGCAACTTCCTCGTCGCCAACGCGGTGTACTGGTGCGAGGAGTTCCACATCGACGGCCTGCGGGTCGACGCCGTCGCCTCCATGCTCTACCTCGACTACTCCCGCGAGGGCGGCGCCTGGACCCCCAACCGGTACGGCGGGCGGGAGAACCTCGACGCGGCCTCGTTCCTCCAGGAGATGAACGCCACCGTGTACCGCCGCTGCCCCGGCGTGGTCACCATCGCCGAGGAGTCCACCGCCTGGGACGGCGTCACCCGGCCCACCGACAGCGGGGGCCTGGGCTTCGGGCTGAAGTGGAACATGGGCTGGATGCACGACTCGCTGGTCTACATGTCCAAGGAGCCGGTGCACCGCAAGTTCCACCACAACGAGATCACCTTCTCGATGGTGTACGCCTACTCGGAGAACTACATCCTGCCGATCTCCCACGACGAGGTGGTGCACGGCAAGCAGGCCCTGGTCTCCAAGATGCCCGGCGACTGGTGGCAGCAGCGCGCCAACCACCGCGCCTACCTCGGCTTCATGTGGGCCCACCCCGGCAAGCAGCTCCTCTTCATGGGGCAGGAGTTCGCCCAGGGCGCCGAGTGGGACCACGAGCAGGGCCCGCAGTGGTGGGTGCTCGACGAGCAGTGGCCGGCCCACCAGGACCACCTCGGCGTGCGCCGCCTCGTCCGCGACCTCAACCGCCGCTACCTCGACGCCCCCGCCCTCTGGGAGCAGGACGCCACCCCCGCCGGCTTCCGCTGGCTCGACGGCGGCGCCGCCGAGGACAACCTGCTCTCCTTCGTCCGCCACGCCGCCGACGGGACCCCCCTGGTCGCCGTCTGCAACTTCTCGCCCGTCGTCCGCCACGGCCACCGCGTCGGCCTGCCCCGGCTCGACGGCCGCGACCAGCTCTGGGAAGAGGTCCTCAACACCGACGCCGAGACCTACGGCGGCAGCGGCATCGCCAACTCCCACCCCGTGAAGTCCGAGGCCGTCGAGTGGAACGGCCAGCCCCGCAGCGCCGAACTGGTCCTCCCCCCGCTCGCCACGCTCTGGTTCCGCCCCGCGCGGTAGCCGCCCGCGGGTGCCGGGCCCCGGTCCGGCACCCGCCCCGAGGGGGCGTTGTGCCCGGCGGCGGCGGGCCCCTAGGCTCCCCGGGCGGAACCGATCGTCGGCGGCTGGGGGGCCTCGCGCGTGGCACTGATCCTGGGGTGGGCCTACGTCCTGCTGCCGGCGGCCTGCTGGGCGGTGCTGGCGCGCACCCGGGCGGTCGGGGCGCCGGTCGCCGCCGTCCTCGCGGGACTGGCGGTCGTCCCGGTCGGGCTGGAGCACGGCTGGTTCCACAGCCGGGCCGCGGCCGAGTCCCAGTCCGGCTACCCGCTCGCCGCCGGTCTGGTCGTCCTCGCCGGCGCGCTGGCCGAACGGCGGCGGTGCGGCCCCCGGCCGCTCCGGGAGAGCGGCCGCCCGGTGACCGGGGCGACCTTCGCGGTCGCCGCCCACAGCCTGACCGGCCTCGTCATCGGCCTGCTCTACCAGCTGGCCGTCCACGAGCCGTACTCCCCCGCCCGGGCCGAGTTCCCGCTCCCGGCCGGCCTCACCGTCGAACGGGACTCCGGCGAGGACCCCAACTGCGCACTGCACTACTGCGTCCGCAGGCTCACCATCGGCAGCCCCGAGGGGCTGCCCGGCGCCGAGGTGGGGCGCCAGGTGCGGCAGCGGCTGGCCGCCGACGGCTGGCGGCCCGGCCCGAACGACACCCTCCGCCACCGGCACGGCTGGCTGCTGGACAAACGGGTGACCGTGCTGCGCCTCGACGAACTGGACCGGGGGGCCGTGGTCGAGCTGGTCGGCCCGGACCGCTACTCCCCGCTGTGACCTTCGCCCCTTGCCGGGGCGGGGCCACTCTGCTCGCGGACGTGCGTTCGAGGTGCGAAGGTATGGTCGATATGACCACCTTCTGAGACGACGGGACGGAGAGAGCCACGTGGCGCGCAGCGTGTACGTGACCGGGATCGACCGGGGGGACGGGCGGCAGGCGGTGGAGCTCGGCGTCATGGAGCTGCTCACCCGCCAGGTGGACCGGGTCGGGGTGTTCCGGCCGCTGGTGCACGCGCACGCGCCGGTGGGGGCACCTCCCGGCCGCCAGGCCGGGGGAGCGCCCGGGTCGGACCACGTGGTCGAGCTGCTGCGGGCCCGGTACCGGCTGGACCTGCCGGCCCACGAGCTGTACGGGCTGACGTACGAGGAGGCCGCCGCGCTGCAGGCGGCGCAGGGGCAGGACGAACTGGTCTCGGTCCTGGTGGACCGGTTCCGGGCGCTGGAGCGGCGCTGCCAGGCGGTGCTGGTGCTGGGGACCGACTTCGCGGACACCAACATCCCGGACGAGCTCGCCTTCAACGCCCGGCTCGCCAACGAGTTCGGCGCCGCGGTGCTGCCGGTGGTCGGCGGCCACGGCGAGGACGCCGGGACGGTGGTCGCCGAGGTCCGCAACGCCCACCGCGCCTACACCGACCTGGGCTGCGAGACCCTGGCGATGATCGCCAACCGGGTCGCGCCCGGCGCCAAGCAGCCGGTGCAGCGCAAGCTCACCGAGAAGCTGCCGATCCCCGCGTACGTCATCCCCGAGGAGCCGGCGCTGGCCGCGCCGACCGTCGCCCAGCTCGTCGAGGCGACCGGCGCCGAGGTGCTGATCGGGGACGCGGCCGGCCTGGCGCGGGACGTCCGCGGCTTCGTCTTCGGCGGCGCCATGCTGCCGACCTTCCTGGACGCGCTGACCGAGGGCGCCCTGGTGGTCACCCCCGGGGACCGCGCCGACCTGGTGATCGGCTCGCTGGCCGCGCACGCCGCCGGCGCCCCGCCGATCGCCGGGGTACTGCTCACCCTGGGCCAGCACCCCGGTCCGAACGTGATGGCGCTGGCCGCCCGGCTCGCCCCCGGCACCCCGGTCGCGGTCGTCCCGGAGGGCAGCTGGCTCACCGCCGCCGCCCTCACCCATCTGGAGGGCAAGCTCTCGGCGGCCAGCCCGCGGAAGGCCGAGATAGCCCTCGGCCTGTTCGAACTGCACGTGGACACCGCAGAGTTGACCAACCTGATCGAGGTCGGCCGGTCCGAGCGGGTGACCCCGATGATGTTCGAGCACGCGCTGCTGGAGCGCGCCCGGGGCGCCCGCCGGCGCGTCGTGCTGCCGGAGGGCACCGAGGAGCGGGTGCTGCGCGCCGCCGAGGTCCTGCTCCGCCGCAACATCTGCGACCTCACGCTGCTCGGCGAGGTCGACGCCGTCCGCCGCAAGGCCGCGAGCCTGAGCATCGACCTCCCGGCCGAGGACCCGTCCGCCGACCGCGCCCAGGTCCGGATCGTCGACCCGAGCACCAGCCCGCTGCGCCGCCAGTTCGCCGAGCTGTACGCGAAGCTGCGGGCGCACAAGGGGATGACCGTCGAACTGGCCCTGGACGTGGTCACCGACGTCTCCTACTTCGGCACCCTGATGGTGCAGGAGGGCATCGCCGACGGCATGGTCTCCGGCGCGGTGCACTCCACCGCCGCCACCATCCGGCCCGCCTTCGAGGTGATCAAGACCTCGCCGGGCGCGGCCATCGTGTCGAGCGTCTTCTTCATGTGCCTGGCCGACAAGGTGCTGGTGTACGGCGACTGCGCGGTCAACCCCGACCCGGACGCCCAGCAGCTGGCCGACATCGCCATTCAGTCGGCCGCCACCGCCGCCCAGTTCGGCGTCGAGCCGCGGGTCGCGATGCTGTCGTACTCGACCGGCACCTCCGGCTCCGGCGCGGACGTCGACAAGGTCCGCAAGGCCACCGAGCTGGTCCGCGAGCTGCGCCCGGACATCCTGGTCGAGGGCCCGATCCAGTACGACGCGGCGGTCGACCCGCACGTCGCGGCGACCAAGCTGCCCGGCTCGCCCGTGGCCGGCCGGGCCACCGTGCTGATCTTCCCGGACCTCAACACCGGCAACAACACCTACAAGGCCGTCCAGCGCTCGGCCGGCGCGGTCGCGGTCGGCCCGGTGCTCCAGGGGCTCCGCAAGCCGGTCAACGACCTGTCGCGCGGAGCGCTGGTGCAGGACATCGTCAACACGGTGGCGATCACCGCCATCCAGTCGCAGGAACGCAGTGAAGGGGCCGGCGCATGAGTGAGGGCACGCGGGTCCTGGTGCTGAACGCCGGCTCGTCGTCGGTCAAGTACCAGCTGATCGACATGCTCGACGGCACCCGGCTGGCGTCCGGGCTGGTCGAGCGGATCGGCGAGTCCGGCGGGCGGCTGGTGCACACCCCGCGCGGCGGCGCGGAGCGGGAGAGCGTCCAGGCCTTCCCCGACCACGGCGCCGGGCTGAAGGCGGTCGCCGAGGAGCTGGCCGCCGACGGGCTCGGGCTGGACTCCCCCGAGCTGGCCGCGATCGGCCACCGGGTGGTGCACGGCGGCCTGCGGTTCACCGAGCCGACCGTGATCACCGACGAGGTGCTCCAGGAGATCCGCCGGCTGATCCCGGTCGCCCCGCTGCACAATCCGGCCAACATCACCGGCATCGAGGTGGCCCGCGCACTGCGGCCCGACCTGCCGCAGGTGGCCGTCTTCGACACCGCCTTCCACGCCTCGATGCCGGAGTACGCGGCCCGGTACGCGGTGGACAAGGAGGTCGCCGACCGGCACCGGGTGCGCCGCTACGGCTTCCACGGCACCTCGCACCAGTACGTCTCGCGGGCCACCGCGCGGCTGCTCGGCAAGGATCCGGCCGAGGTGAACGTGATCGTGCTGCACCTGGGCAACGGCGCCTCGGCCTCGGCGGTCGCGGGCGGGCGGTGCGTGGACACCTCGATGGGCCTGACCCCGCTGGAGGGCCTGGTGATGGGCACTCGTTCGGGTGACATCGACGCGGGCGTGGTCTTCCACCTGCACCGGGTCGGCGGACTCTCGATCGACGAGATCGACGACCTGCTCAACCGGCGCAGCGGCCTGCTGGGCCTGTGCGGCGACAACGACATGCGCGAGATCATGCGCCGCGCCGAGGAGGGCGACGAGGACGCCCGGCTGGCGTTCGACGCGTACGTCCACCGGCTGCGCAAGTACATCGGCGGCTACTACGCGGTGCTCGGCCGGGTCGACGCGATCGCCTTCACGGCGGGCGTCGGGGAGAACGCGGCGCCGGTCCGGGCGGCCGCCACGGCCGGACTGGACGGCCTGGGCATCGCGGTCGACCCGGAGCTCAACTCGGTACGCTCGCGCGAGCCCCGGCTGATCTCCCCCGAGTACGCGCGGGTCGCGGTCGCCGTGGTGCCCACCGACGAGGAGTTGGAGATCGCCCGGCAGGCCTTCGCCCTGGTCCACCGGTCGGCCGAAAACTGACCCCCCGTCGTCTCGCTCCTCGGAATCCTTCGTCGGCGATTCCTCTCGATTCGGGCCGAATGCACCCATAACACGAACGGATAGACTGATCGATATGCGCCGAGCGAAAATTGTCTGCACCCTGGGTCCGGCGACGGACTCCTACGAACAGCTGAAGGCCATCGTCGAGGCGGGCATGAACGTCGCCCGACTGAACATGAGCCACGGCACCCACGCGGACCACGAGGAGCGGTACCGCAAGGTCCGCCAGGTCTCGGAGGACACCGGCAAGGCCATCGGCGTCCTGGCCGACCTCCAGGGTCCCAAGATCCGTCTGGCGACCTTCGCCAACGGCCCGGTGACCGTCGACAACGGCGACGAGTTCACCATCACCACCGAGGACGTCCCGGGTGACCAGCACATCTGCGGGACCACCTACAAGGGCCTGCCCGGCGACGTCAAGCCCGGCGACCCGATCCTGATCAACGACGGCGTCATCGCCCTGGAGGTCGTCAGCGTCGACGGCCCGCGGGTGAGGACCGTGGTCGTCGAGGGCGGCGTGCTCTCGAACAACAAGGGCATCAACCTGCCCGGTGCGGCCGTCAACGTGCCCGCCCTGTCCGAGAAGGACAAGGAGGACCTGCGCTTCGCGCTGGAGCTGGGCGTCGACATGGTCGCGCTCTCCTTCGTCCGCAACGCGGCCGACGTCAAGGACGTCCACGAGGTCATGGACGCGGTCGGCATCCGGGTGCCGGTCATCGCCAAGATCGAGAAGCCGCAGGCCGTCGAGGCCATGGAGGAGATCGTCCTCGCCTTCGACGCCATCATGGTCGCCCGCGGCGACCTGGCCGTCGAGTACCCGCTGGAGCGGGTGCCGCTGGTCCAGAAGCAGCTCATCACGCTGGCCCGCCGGAACGCCAAGCCCGTCATCGTCGCCACCCAGATGATGGAGTCGATGATCCACGCCTCGCGGCCGACCCGCGCCGAGGTGTCCGACGTCGCCAACGCCATCCTGGACGGCACCGACGCGGTCATGCTCTCCGCCGAGTCCAGCGTCGGCAAGTACCCGGTCGAGACCGTCCGCACCATGAGCCGGATCTGCGAGAAGGCCGAGGAGGAGCTGCTCTCCCAGGGCCTCCAGCCGCTCAACCCGGGCCGCAAGCCGCGCACCCAGGGCGGCTCGATCGCCCGCGCCGCGTGCGAGCTGGGCGACTTCCTCAACGGCAAGGCGCTGGTCGCGTTCACCAAGTCCGGCGACACCGCGCGCCGGCTCTCCCGGTACCGCTCGCCGATCCCGGTGATCGCGTTCACCCCGGACAACGCCACCCGCAACCAGCTCTCGCTGAGCTGGGGCGTCGAGGCCCACGTCACCGAGCAGGTCGGCTCGACCGACGCGATGGTGGCCCAGGTCGACGGCGAGCTGCTCCGCATCGGCCAGTTGACCGAGGGCGACACCGTCATCGTCACCGCCGGCTCCCCGCCCGGCATCCCCGGCAACACCAACATGGTCCAGGTGCACCACCTCGGCACCCGCGGCGACAAGTAGTCCGCACGCACGACGCCCGTGGGGCGGCCCTCCTCGCCGGAGGGCCGCCCCACGGGTGTTTCGGTGCCCGGCCTACCCGGGGTTGCCGGGGTAGGGCGCCTGGTCGTTGTAGAGCTTCATGCCGGGGATCGTCAGGGTGCCGCCGAACTGGCCGGCCTGCACGGCGGTGACGCCCGTCAGCTCCAGCCAGAGCGGCAGCTGGAGCTGGCCGATCAGGTCGTACAGCCACTGCGGCAGCGGCCCGTCCGGGGTGAGGGTCAGCTCCCCCAGGTCGATCGGGATCGGCAGGCCGAGCACCTTGGACAGGTGGCCGGAGAGCCGCTCCACGTACATGGTGACCGGGCCGTTGCGCATGGTCGAGACGGAGCCCGGCGCGCCCTTGACGTGGAAGGTCCGGTCGTTGCCCTCCAGCGTCGACATGTGGAGGTTCTCGATGTCGACGCTTCCGACCTCGAACTTCAGCACCCGCTTGGTGCCGGTCGGCGTCTGGACGTTGACCACGCCGAGCAGCACCGCGTGGTTCAGCGCCAGCCGGGTGGTCTGCAGGGTCCAGTTCTGGTCCGGGACGAGGATGGCGTTGTCCGCCGGCTTCCCGGCCGGGTTGAGGGCCTTGGTGTCGACCAGGCAGTTGGGGTCCTTGGTCGGCGTGGCCGAGGCCGAGCCGGAGGGCGTCGGGGTGCCCGGCGCGGTGGCCTTGGCGGAGGCCGACGGCGAGTTGCCCGCCTTGGGGCTCGCGGAGGGCTTGGCGGAAGCGGAGGGCTTGGCGGAGGGCTTGGCCGACGGCGTCCCGGAGGGCTCGGCCGTGGGCCCGGCGGACGGCGTGCCGGGCGAGGGGGCGGTGGTGCCCGGGGCGGTGGTCGTCGGCGCGGTGGTGACGGGCGGGGCGGTGACGGGCGCGGTGGTGGCGGGCGCCTGCGTGGCCGGGGCGGGTGTGGCCGACGAGGGTGCCGGGGCGGCCGGGGCCACCGCGTGGGCACCGGTGGACGGCGTCGCGGTCGGGCTCGGCGAACCACCCGGCCGGAACAGGCCGGCGATGCCCTCGACGAGGTCGTCGACCAGTCCGGTCCGGGAGGCCCCGGCGGCGGTGTCGCCGGCCGCGGCCTTGGCGGTGGGCGTCGCCGCGGGGGTCGAGGCCGGAGCGGTCGGAGCGGTCGGCGCGGTCGGCGCGGCCGGCGGCGTGGTGGCCGGCGCCGCACTCGTGGGCGGGGTCGTCGGCGCGGTCGTCGGTGCGGCGGCCGTGGGCGCGGCACCGGTCGGGGCGGCCGTCGGGGCCGGCTCCTCGGGGAGCGGGACGGACGGGCCGGGGATCGGCGGCGGCAGCTCGCTCTTCGGGACGGGCGTCTCGGCCACCTTCGGCGGCAGCGGAGCGACGTCCGGGGCGGTGGCGCACGGCTTGCTCGCCGAGGTCTCGGCGATCGCCGAACCGGGCGTGTAGGCGGCTGCCATCAGCAGGGCGGTCGGCACCGCGGCCATCGCCAGCGCGCGGCCGCGCAGGCGGATCCGGACCGGCGTCCGGGGCGCCGCGTGCCGGGCGGAGCGCGGCGCCGGACCGGCGTCCTGGGCGTTCCGCTGCTCGTCGGGCGCGGTCACCGCACCTCCTTGGGCTCACCGGCCTGCTGCGGGACGGTTCCCTCGGCGGCGGACGGGGTGGCGTCCTCGGCCGGGGGCTCGCCCTGGGCGGGGACGGCCGGGATCTGCGCGGTGGCGGCCTCGGCGGCGACCGTCCCGGCCGTGGCCGGGTCGGCGGTCGGCTCCGCTGCGACCGGGTCCGCGGCCGTGACGGCTTCGGCCGCCTCGACCGCCTGCGGCGCCCGCACCGGCGCCCAGGCCATCATCAGCCCGCCGCCGATGAGCCCGGGCAGCAGGGCCATGCCGAAGCCGGCCAGGTTCGAGACCGGGATCGAGACGAGGGTGAGCAGCGTGGTGGCGACGCCCGCGAAGATCCGCACGGCGGGCTGGAACCAGGCGGTGAACCCGAGCAGGATCAGCAGCACGCCGATGATCAGCGAACCGGCGCCCGCCGTGGTGGACATGGCGATGGTCACGCCGCCCAACGACAGGTGTGCGTAGGGGAAGTACAGGATCGGGCCGCCGGCGATCATGGCCAGCAGGCCGCCCCAGAAGGGCCTGGTGCGGCGGAATTCGCGGAAGCTCCGCCAGAGCCACCCGACCGGGTTCCGGTGTTCGGGCCGGGATCCGGCCGTTGCGCTGGACATGGTGCAGCTCCTCGATGTCTCTACGAGGGAGAACAAGTGGTGTCGGGCCGGGAACGGCGGCTGCCCGCCGTTCCCGGCCCCGGGAAGACCCGTCACTCGGGCGTGCCGACCGGCACGCCGTCAGGCGAGGCTCAGAAGCACTCGTTGTTCGGGCCGTCGCCGCCCTTGAGCTTGAGGCTCAGGCCGTTGAGCACGAAGGTGCCGGCCGAGGTGGCGCGCGCGGTCTGCTTGACGTCCGTCAGCACGGCCTCCTTCGCCGCCTGGGAGAAGCCGAGGGCGCCGGTCGGGAGCTTCGCGCCGGCCTCCTTCAGCGCCGGGTGGCCCTTCCAGCCCTGGGTCGCCGAACCGGTGAGGGTGGAGGCGTCCTGGCCGATGTTGATGTCGGTGAAGGTCGCGTCGGCGTCCAGCTGCTCCAGGTCGATCAGCAGGTTGTGCGCGGTGACCGGCTTCTTGTCGTTGTTGCCGGCGTTCAGCTGGAGGGTGATCTTGCCGAGGCCGAGCTTCGACAGGTCGGTCACCACCGACTGGCACAGGTTGTGGATCTCGGCATCGTCGAAGGCCGAGACCGCGACCGGGTGCGGGGTGCCGTTGGCCTCGATGTCGACCGCACCGAACTGGGCGAAGTTGCTGCCCTTCAGGTACGTGGTCTTCACCTTGAACTGCTGACCGGAGACGCTGAACGACGCCGCGAGCGCGCTGTTGGCAATCGAGACGCCGACCATCGCGGTGGCCGCGATGCTCGGCACCATCACCAGGGCGAAGCGCTTCCAGCGGGTCTTGCCGTGGGTCTGGGACATGCGTGTCCTCCTTCTGGACGTACATCTCCGGCTCCCCGGCGGTGCGTCCCGCACCGGTGGGGGGCCTGGGATGGGAGAGAGCTACGTCCTCGGTAGCGGAGAGCGCCGTGGCAACACGGGCGATCCCCCCGAGCGACAACCAGTGACCGCGCGGGCAGCGCGGCCTGACGAAGGACAGGAACCGCCGTGGGACCGCGGATACCCCCCTGCCCTCATGCCGGCGGCCGGGGCCGTCGGCTGCCCGGTGGGGATCCCCTGTTCCGTCCTCACCGGCCGGCTGCCGGGAGTTGGAGTGTGGGGACCGGGCGTGCCGATGCTGCTCGAATACCGGGCTGAGCACAAGAGGTTCATTACTGACGGGTAATCCAACATCCAATGGCGAGGATCATGAAATCGGTCACATGAACACGCAGCGTCACGAATTGAAGGAATCGTGACGGCGAAATCCCCCGGAAACGTCAGTGAAACACCCGTGGACGGTCACATGTCGTGACCGTCCACGGGCGTTGTCAAGATTTGGTAAACCTCAGACGCGATGACCGGATTGTCGCCAAATCACCAGCGACACAGCAGGCCGTCCGCGGTGCCGGTACCGGGCCCCGGGCCCGTCCGGCGAAGCCCGGCGGGGCTGGGCCTCAGAAGAGCACCCGGGCCAGCGCCTGGCGGGCCGCCGTGACCCGCGGGTCCTCGGTGCCGATCACCTCGAACAGCTCCAGCAGTCGCACCCGGACGGCGTTCCGGTCCTCGCCGAAGGTCTTGCCCACGGTCTCCACCAGCCGGCCGAAGGCGTCCTCGACGTGCCCGCCCACCAGGTCCAGGTCCGCGGCCTGCAGCTGCACCTCGACGTTCTTCGGGTCGGCGGCGGCCGCCGCCCGGACGGTCTGGAGGTCCAGCCCCTCCACCCGGCGGAGCAGCTCCGCCTGGGCGAGGCCGAGCTTGGCCTCGGTGTTGCCCGGCTCGTCGGCCAGCACGTTCTCGTACGCCTGGATGGCGCCGCCCAGGTCGCCCCGGTCCAGCGCGTCGTGGGCCGCGGCCAGCGCCGGGTCCTCGGGCCGGCGCGGCGCCTCGGCCGGCTCGCCGCCGGTGCCCGGCAGGCCCGCGCCGCCGACGATGCCGAAGCGCTGCTCGGCGACGAGGATCAGCTGGTCCAGCACCTTGCGGACGTTGGCCTCGTTCTCGGCGCCCTGGAAGAGCGGCACGAGCTGGCCGGCCACCACGGCCATCACGGCCGGGATGCCCTGGATGCCGAACTGCTGGGCGATCAGCTGGTTGCTGTCGACGTCGATCTTGGCGAGCACGATGCGGCCGGCGTACTCCTCGGCCAGGCGCTCCAGGATCGGGCTGAGCTGCTTGCAGGGCCCGCACCACTCGGCCCAGAAGTCGATGACGACCGGCACCTCGGTGGAGCGCTGGACGACCTCGGTCTCGAAGGTGTCCTCGGTGACGTCGATGACGAGCTGGTAGCCGGGCGAGACCGGGGCCGTGCCCGACTCCTCGGCGGCGGCCGCCTGGCGGGCCCGCTCGGCCCTGGCCTGCTCGGCCTTCTGGGCAGCCTCGCCGGCTGCCTTCACTGCGGCGAGATCGACCGCACCGCGCAGGGCGGAGCTGTTGAGACGCGAATTCCGTGGCTGCATGGCACCATCCTCCCCCGTCCGCGCTGCCTGCGGGCACCAACCTCCCGGAAAACCGACCCGCGCGGGCTGCGCGACCCCGATTCCCCGAGCGGAGAACCCACCCCCCGATAGCCTGAACCGTTGGCGCGGATCCCCATCCGCGCCCGCGCCGCCCCCGTCCCACGGGGTGCACGGCGCCTGGTTGTCACCAGCTTTCGCTACGAGTCGTAGCGTAACTGGACCGAGGGCACCCGCCGCAACCCCCACCGGCACTCCCGCAACGTGAGCTGCCCCACTTTCCGGTACGGCCCGGCTGACCTGGACACGGTGAAGTCGCTACCGTTACCAGCCCCACCCAAGTTACCAACCGGTAAATCGCAAGGAGGCCCGGTGCCGGCCCCCCAGCCCCCCGTGACCCCGGCGCACCAGGTCCGCCCGGCCGAGCCCCCTCAAGCCCCGGCCCCGCAAGCCCCGGAGAGCCCCGACGGCGCCACCGCCCGCGCCAAGGGCCGCCCGCGCAGCGCGGCCGCCGACCGCGCCATCCTGGACGCCACCCGCGAGACCCTCGCCGACCTCGGCTGGGGCGGGCTCACCATGGGCCACGTCGCCGCCCGCGCGGGCGTCGCCAAGACCACCCTGTACCGGCGCTGGCCGTCCAAGAACGAGCTGGTGGTGGACGCCGTCGCCAGCCTCTTCGACGAACTCGTGATGCCCGACCTGGGCAGCCTGCGCGCCGACATCGAGGCCGTCGTCGCCCAGTTCGCCGACCTGCTGGCCCGCCCGGAGACCCAGGCGGCGCTGCTCGCGCTGTTCGCCGAGGGCACCCGCGACCGGCAGCTGCGCCGGCGGATCCGGGAGGCGATCGTCGACCCCCAGAAGCGGCTGGTCCGGCAGGGCCGGGCCGCCGCCCAGGCGCGCGGCGAGCTGGCCCCGGACTGCGACGAGACCACCGCCGGCGAGGAGATCGACATCATCTTCGACACCATCGCCGGAACGGTCGAGCACCGGGTGCTGGTCAGCGGCGAACCGATCACCCGCGAGTGGACCAGACGGTTCACCAACCTGCTGCTCGGGCCCTTCCCGAGCCTGCTGGCGCCCTGACCGGACGCCCCGCCCGGACGGCGGAGAGCCGCCCCGCACGCGGAGGTGCGGGGCGGCTCGGCACGGCGGACCGGGGTCAGAACCGGGCGGTCTCCCGGTAGATGCCCCACTCCTCGCGCAGCGCGTTGCAGATCTCGCCCAGGGTCGCCTCGGCCCGCACCGCGTCCAGCATCGGCGGGATCATCGACTCGCCGGACCGCGCGGCGGCCAGCATCGCGTCCAGCCCGGCCCGGACCGCGGCGTCGTCGCGGGCCGCCTTGCGCTCGCGCAGCACCCGCACCTGCTCGCGCTCCACCTCGTGGCTGACCCGCAGGATCTCCAGCTCGGGGGTGACGCTGCGCGGGTGGCAGTTGACGCCGACGACGCGCTTCTCCCCCTTCTCCACGCCCTGCTGGTACTGGAAGGCCGCCTCGGCGATCTCGCCGGTGAACCAGCCGTCCTCGATCCCGCGCAGGATGCCGGAGGTGATCGGGCCGATCTCGTGGTCGTCCCGGCCCTTGTCGAGGATCTTCCGGAAGATCTCCTCGGCCTGCTGCTCGATCCGGTCGGTGAGCGCCTCGACGTACCAGGAGCCGCCCAGCGGGTCGGCCACGTTGGTGACGCCGGTCTCCTCCATCAGCACCTGCTGGGTGCGCAGGGCGATCTCGGCGGCCTGCTCGGAGGGCAGCGCCAGCGTCTCGTCCAGGGCGTTGGTGTGCAGCGAGTTGGTGCCGCCGAGCACCGCCGAGAGCGCCTCGACGGCGGTGCGGACCACGTTGTTGTACGGCTGCTGGGCGGTGAGCGAGACGCCGGCGGTCTGGGTGTGGAAGCGCAGCCACTGCGCCTTGTCGGTCTTCGCGCCGAACCGGTCGCGCATCCAGCGGGCCCAGATCCGCCGGGCGGCGCGGAACTTGGCGATCTCCTCGAAGAAGTCCAGGTGCGCGTCGAAGAAGAAGGAGAGGCCGGGCGCGAAGACGTCCACGTCCAGACCGCGGGAGAGGCCCAGCTCGACGTAGCCGAAGCCGTCGGCCAGGGTGTACGCCAGCTCCTGCGCGGCCGTCGCCCCGGCCTCGCGGATGTGGTAGCCGGAGACCGAGAGCGGCTTGTAGGCCGGGATGCCCTCGGCGCAGTACTCCATCAGGTCGCCGATCAGGCGCAGGTGCGGCTCGGGGGCGAAGAGCCACTCCTTCTGGGCGATGTACTCCTTGAAGATGTCGGTCTGCAGGGTGCCGTTGAGCACCGCCGGGTCGACGCCCTGGCGCTCGGCGGCGACGAGGTACATGCAGAAGACCGGGACGGCGGGGCCGCTGATCGTCATCGAGGTGGTGACCTCGCCCAACGGGATGCCGCCGAACAGCACCTCCATGTCGGCGGCCGAGTCGATGGCCACGCCGCAGTGGCCGACCTCGCCGAGCGACTTGGCGTCGTCGGAGTCGTAGCCCATCAGGGTCGGCATGTCGAAGGCGACCGAGAGGCCGCCGCCGCCGGAATCGAGGATCATCCGGTACCGCTCGTTGGTCTGCTGGGCGTTGCCGAAGCCGGCGAACTGGCGGATGGTCCAGGTCCGGCCGCGGTAGCCGGTCGGGTGCAGGCCCCGGGTGTACGGGTACTCGCCCGGCCAGCCGATCCGCTCGAACCCCTCGTAGGCCTGCCCGGGGGCCGGCCCGTAGACGGGCTCGACCTCGTCCCCGGAGAGGGTGGTGAAGTCCGCGTCCCGCTTGCGGGCGCGGTCGTACCGCTGCTGCCAGCGCTGACGTCCGCGCTCGATCTCCTCGGCGTCCATGACCCCGAACTCCGCTCCGTACGGCCGCCACACCAGCGGGCGGCACTGCTGTTAGGACGTCCTACTAATTTACTCGGACGTCCTAGTACTTGTCGACGGACGCCCGGGGCGACATGCGGCGGATCCGGCCACCCCGCGGGCGGGGCCCGGGCCGGACGGGTCCCGGTACGCGAAAGGGCGCCCTCCCCGACGGGAGAGGGCGCCCTGCGGAACACCTGGGGTCAGACGCCGGCGGGCTGGCGGGCGGCGTCGCCGGACGGCAGCTTCTCCGCGGCCTCGGCGACCACCCGGCGCTCGGCGACGAAGGAGGCGAACGGGATGCAGCCGGCGGCCAGCGTGAGGACCATCCGGCCCAGCGGCCACTTGAGCTTCTGGCCGAGCATGAAGGTCACCACGAAGTACCCGATGTAGAGGTAGCCGTGCAGCATCGCCACGTAGGTGGTCACGTCCTCGGCCGCGTGGAAGCCGTACTTCGCCACCATGAAGCCGCAGAACACCAGCAGCGCGACACCGGTCGCGATGGCCAGGGCCCGGTACCAGCCCACCAGGGGGGTCGCCTTCATAACTACAATCGCCTCGCTCGGCAGGATCGGGGGGTACGCCCGGTTCCGCGCACCGCTCCCACGAGGGTAACCGTCCTCACGCCCCGTCCCGCGCAGGCCCCTCGGCCTCCGGCTCGGTGAAGTCACCGGCCGCCACCCGCAGCGGCCGGAGCAGGTCGAACACCTCGCGGCACTGGTCGGCGTCGTACTCCTCCAGGCCGAACTCCACCGACATCAGCCCCCGGGTGGCCTCCTCGACGACCTCGCGGCCCCGGGCGGTGATCGCGGCGAGCACGCCGCGGCCGTCCAGCGGGTTGGGCCGGCGGGCGACCAGGCCGGCCCGCTCCAGGCGGTCGACGGTGTTGGTGACGCTGGTCGGGTGGACCATCAGCCGTTCGCCGATCTTGGAGAGCGAGAGCTCGCCGGTCCGGCTGAAGGTGAGCAGCACCAGCGCCTCGTAGCGGGCGAAGGTCAGCCCGTACGGCTTGAGGACCGCGTCCACCCGGGACAGCAGGATCTGGTGGGCGCGCATGATCGAGGTGATCGCCGCCATCGAGGGGACGGCGCCCCAGCGGCGGGCCCACAGCTCGTCGGCGCGGGCGATCGGGTCGAAGTCGAGTGCGAGGGGCTTTGCCACGTCCTTACCGTACCGGCGGGTGGGGCTGGTGCTACCAGGCGTCCTGATGGTGGACAAGTGCGACACGTGGCGGGATCCCGCCAGACGGTCAAGCAGGTACGGACCAGGACATTGCGCGGATGTGAACCACCGCCAACAGGGCATCGGGGGGCGAAGGTTGGCGCGCGAACCGGCGCCCGGCCCGGTATCAGGCCTCGGTTCGGACGGTAACCCGCTGCAAGGCCGGGCGATTCGCCCCTTTTGCCGCCCTGTTCACCATCCGCCGCACTGGCGGGACCTGGCCAATCCATGAAGCAGACCTGTCATTTCACTAGTTGGATTGTCATGCTTTCGGCCAGCCCCGTTCGACGATCACCGCCCCCACTCACCGGTGACCGCCGTGGACCGCACGGAGCAGCACGTCAGCGCCCGTTCCGCCCCTCAGGTGCCGCCCCGGCACCCCGGAGCGAGGCGCGCCCGCACACACGCGGTTTCTCCGGAAGGACCTGTACGTGAAGCGAAAGCTCGCAGCCGGCGCCGTACTCTCCGCCACCGCCCTCCTCACCGGCGTCATCCAGGTGAGCACCGCCGCCCAGGCCACCCCGACCCCGTCGGCCCAGGCGCAGGCCGCGCAGCAGCGCGCCGGCCTGATCGCACTGGCGGGCGGTCAGTCCGGCCCGCTGGCCAAGGCGCTCGCGCTGGGCGGCCAGGAGACGCTGGTCGCCAAGGACGCCGTGGTGGACGCCGACGGCACCCGCCACCTCCGCTTCGAGCGCACCTTCGCCGGCCTGCCCGTGCTCGGCGGCGACCTGGTGGTGCACCAGGCGTCCGACGGCGCGGTGAAGGCGGTCGACAAGGCCGTCACCGCGCAGATCTCGGTACCCAGCCTGACCCCGGCGATCCCCGCCGACAAGGCGGCCTCGCAGGCCTCCGGCGCGGTGCGGTCCACCGTCGGCATCGCCGCCGACAAGGACGAGTCCCCGCTGGCCGAGGTCCACCAGGCCGGCGCCGCCCAGCTGGTCGTCTGGGCCGCCGACGGCAACCCGCGGCTGGCCTACCGGACCACCGTCGAGGGCGTCCGCGCCGACGGCACCCCGAGCAGCCTGCTGCTGGTCACCGACGCCGCCTCCGGCGAGGTGCTCTCCAGCCACGAGCAGGTGCAGACCGCCACCGGCACCGGGACCGGCGTCTTCGTCGGCAGCGTCCCGCTGACCACCTCGACCGCGAGCGGCGGCTACTCGCTGAAGGACGCCTCCCGCGGCGGCCAGTCCACCAGCGACCTCAAGGGCAGGACCTCCGGCTCGGGCACGCTGTTCACCGACGCCGACAACAAGTGGGGCGACGGCACCGCCGCCAACCGCCAGTCGGCCGCGGTGGACGCGCAGTTCGGCGCGGCGGCCACCTGGGACTACTACAAGAACAGCTTCGGCCGCAACGGCATCAAGAACAACGGCGTCGGCGCCACCAGCCGGGTCCACTACGGCCGGAACTACGTCAACGCGTTCTGGAACGACTCCTGCTTCTGCATGACCTACGGCGACGGCGACGGCAACACCCACCCGCTGACCGAGCTCGACGTGGCCGGCCACGAGATGACCCACGGCGTCACCTCGGCCACCGCGGGCCTCAACTACTCGGGTGAGTCCGGCGGCCTCAACGAGGCCACCTCGGACATCTTCGGCACCATGGTCGAGTGGTCCGCCGACCTCCCCTCCGACAAGCCGGACTACCTGATCGGCGAGGAGATCGACATCAACGGCGACGGCACGCCGCTGCGCTACATGGACAAGCCCTCCAGGGACGGCGGCTCGGCCGACTCCTGGTCGTCGGGCGTCGGCAGCCTGGACGTGCACTACTCCTCGGGCGTCGGCAACCACTTCTTCTACCTGCTGGCCGAGGGCAGCGGCGCCAAGACCATCAACGGCGTCGGCTACGACAGCCCGACCTCGAACGGCTCGACGCTCACCGGCATCGGCCGCACCAAGGCCGCGGCGATCTGGTACCGCGCGCTGACGGTGTACTTCACCTCCACCACCGACTACAAGGCGGCCCGCACCGGCACCCTGAGCGCCGCCAAGGACCTGTACGGCGCCGGCAGCGCCGAGTACAACGCGGTGGCGGCCGCGTGGAGCGGCGTCAACGTCAACTGACGTCCGCGCGGCGGGCGCCCGGGGTCCTCACTGGGAGGGGAGGCCCCGGGCGTCCGGCGTTCCGGGGCCGCCGCCCCTCCGGGCGCGCGTAGCAACGGCGGGCGGGGTCGGCAAGGGTCGCCGATGGCGGGAACACGCCAAGGGGTCGAACCTCGCGAAACCGGACATCCGACACACCGTCACCAGCCCTACCGGCCACTGGCGAGACCTGGCCAATCACCTTCGGCACCCTGTCCTTTCACCACCTGCATTGTCATGCTTCTGACCACGCCCCGTCGGGCGGCCGTCGCCCCCACCCATCGACGGACCGCCAGGCCGCACGGGACAGCACGTCAGCGCCCTACCGCCCCACGGCGCCAACCCCGGCGCCCCGGTACGCGGCGTGACCGCGCACCCGCGGTTTCGTGGAAGGAACCCCGTACGTGAAGCGAAAGCTGACAGCCGGCGCCGTACTCTCCGCCACCGCCCTGCTGGCGGGCGCCATCCAGGTCGCCGCCGCCCCCGCCCAGGCCGCTCCGCCCGCGCCGCTCCAGCAGCGCGAGGCCCTGATCGCCCTGGCCGGCCAGCAGGCCGCGCCGGTGGCCCGGGCCCTCGACCTCGGCGGCCAGGAGCAGCTGGTGGCCAAGGACGTCATCGTCGACGCCAACGGCACCCGCCACCTGCGCTACGACCGGACGTTCGCCGGCCTGCCGGTGCTCGGCGGCGACCTGGTCGTGCACCAGAAGGCCAACGGCACCATCGCCTCGGTGGACCGGGCCTTCGAGGGCCGCCTCTCGCTGCCGAGCCTCACCCCCGCGCTCTCCGCCGGCACGGCCTCCACCCAGGCCGTCGACTCGGTCCGCGCCACCGTCGGCATCGCCGCCGACGCCGACGAGGTCCCGGTCAGCCGGGTCGACGGCGCGAGCGCGCCCACCCTGGTGGTCTGGGCGGGCGACGGCAGCCCGCGCCTGGCCTACCAGACGGTGGTCCACGGCGAGCGCGCCGACGGCACCCCGAGCAGCCAGCGGCTGATCACCGACGCCGCCAGCGGCAAGGTGCTCTCCACCCACGAGGAGGTGCAGACCGCGGTCGGCTCCGGCAAGGGCGTCCACGTCGGCTCGGTCACCCTGAACACCACCCAGAGCGGCTCCACCTACCAGCTCAAGGACCCCACCCGCGGCAACCAGTGGACCGGCAACGCCAAGAACGGCAACGCGATCTTCACCGACGCGGACAACGTCTGGGGCAACGGCCTGGCGTCCGACCCCCAGTCCGCCGCGGTGGACGCGCAGTTCGGCACCGGCGCGACCTGGGACTACTACAAGAACACCTTCAACCGCAACGGCATCAAGAACAACGGCGTCGGCGCGAGCAACCGGGTCCACTACGGCAACGCCTACGTCAACGCCTTCTGGCAGGACGCCTGCTTCTGCATGACCTACGGCGACGGCACCGGCAACAGCAACCCGCTGACCGCCATCGACGTGGCCGGCCACGAGATGACCCACGGCGTCACCTCGGCCACCGCCAACCTGACCTACTCCGGCGAGTCCGGCGGCCTCAACGAGGCCACCTCGGACATCTTCGGCACCATGGTCGAGTGGTACGCCAACCTGCCGGTGGACGTGCCGGACTACCTCATCGGCGAGAAGATCAACATCTTCGGCAACGGCAAGCCGCTGCGCTACATGGACAAGCCCTCCAAGGACGGCCAGTCCAAGGACACCTGGTACTCCGGGATCGGCGGCATCGACGTCCACTACTCGTCGGGCGTCGCCAACCACTTCTTCTACCTGCTGTCCGAGGGCAGCGGCGCGAAGACCATCAACGGCGTCAGCTACAACAGCCCGACGTCCAACGGCTCCACCATCGTCGGCATCGGCCGCAACAAGGCCGCGGCGATCTGGTACCGCGCGCTGACCACCTACTTCACCTCCAGCACCAACTACAAGGCGGCCCGCACCGGCACCCTGAACGCCGCGAAGGACCTGTACGGCGCCGGCAGCACCGAGTACAACACGGTGGCCGCCGCCTGGAGCGCGGTGGGCGTCAACTAACCGCCACCGGACCACTCCCGGAGAAGCGACAGGCTGCCGGGGCCCACTGGGAGAGGGGGCCCCGGCAGCCTGTCGGCGTTCACGGCGCCGGACGGCCCGTCCGGCCCGTCCGGCGCGTCCGGCGTCAGGCCGCGGCGTCCGCGGCGACCGGCTTCGCGGCCGGCGCGCCGTCCCGCTCCTCCTTGGCGAGCATCCGCTCGGCGACGAAGCCGCCGCCGGGCAGCACCGAGAGGACGAACAGCACCGCGCCGCGCTTGACGTCCCACTTCTGCGACTGCCAGGCCATGATCCAGAAGACCACGTACAGGATGAAGAGGATCCCGTGGACCATGCCCATCACCGGCACGCCGTTGAAGCTGGTGGTGCGCTTCAGCACCGAGCACAGCAGCAGCAGGAGGAAGGAGACCCCTTCGGGGCCGGAGACCAGGCGCAGGCGGTGGACGGCGCTGCTGTTCACGATGGGTACCTCGATACGGGTCGGAGATCGCTTGTGAACCGGCTCACAAGCATCCGGTCCATTATCACCGAGCACACGCCCGGGCCCGCGCCCGGGGGTGTCCGGAACGGAGCCCGGGCCGCCGGTTTGTCCCAGACGCGTACCAGAACACCCGCGCCCCCTCCCCGGGCCGGGCCGCCGACCGCTACATTGCGCCCGTGGCACAGTTTCGACTCCAGGGGTCCAAGGTGCTCGCCGTCGACATGACGGGCGACACCGTGAAGGCCAGAAACGGCTCTATGGTCGCGTACACCGGCCAGATGGGCTTCAAGAAGCTCAGCGGCGGCGGCGACGGCCTGCGGGGCATGGTGACCCGCCGGCTGACCGGCGAGCAGATGGTGGTCATGGAGGTGAAGGGACAGGGCACCTGCTACTTCGCCGACCGGGCGACCGAGGTCAACCTCGTGCGGCTGAACGGCGAGACGCTGTACGTCGAGTCCGACAACCTCCTCTGCACCGAGGGGACGCTGAAGACCGGCACCAGCTTCACCGGTCTGAACGGCGTCTCCTCCGGCAACGGCCTGTTCACCACCAAGGTCGAGGGCCACGGCTGGGCCGCGGTCACCTCCATGGGGCCGGCGATCATCCTCCGGGTCTCCCAGGGGATGCCGCTGCGGGTCGACCCGGGCGCGTACGTGGCGCACACCGGCAACCTCAGCCGCTCCCTCAAGTCGGGCGCCGGCTGGAGCACCTTCATCGGCGAGGGCGGCGGCGAGGCCGTCCAGGTGGAGTTCTCCGGAGAGGGCCTGGTCTACGTGCAGCCGTCCGAGAAGCTGACCGTCGGGGGCGACGTCTGATGGCGTTCACGAAGATCAACAACAAGATGATCGAGGCGATGGTCGTCCCCGGTCAGCGGCTGTTCAGCCAGCGCGGCGCGATGCTCGCGTACACCGGCGAGGTCCGGTTCACGCCGAACATCACCGGCGGGCAGGGCGGGGTCATGTCGATGATCGGCCGCCGGGTGGCCAACGAGGACACCCCGCTGATGAGCGTCGAGGGCCAGGGCAGCGTGATGTTCGGCCACGGCGGCCACCACGTCCACGTGATCGACCTCACCGGCGACACCCTGTACGTCGAGGCGGACCGGTTGCTGGCCTTCGAGGGCTCGCTCCAGCAGTCCACCATGTTCATGGGCTCGCAGGGCGGCGTGATGGGCATGGTCCGCGGCCAGGTGACCGGGCAGGGCCTGTTCACCACCAAGCTGGACGGCCACGGCGCGGTGGCGGTGATGGCCCACGGCGGCGTCTTCGAGCTGCCGATCACCCCGCACCAGCCGGTGCACGTCGACCCGCAGGCCTACGTCGCGCACCGCGGCCAGGTCCAGAACAAGCTGTCCACCGCGCTGGGGTGGCGCGACATGATCGGGCGCGGCTCCGGCGAGGCGTTCCAGCTGGAGCTGTCCGGGCACGGAACGGTGTACGTGCAGGCGAGCGAGGAGAAGCTCTGATGTCCTACCCGCCGCAGCCTCCGTACGGGCAGGACCCGTACGGCCAGCCCACCCAGCCCGGCTACCCGCAGCAGCCCCCGCCCGGCTACCCCCAGCCGGGCCAGCCGTACCCGCAGCAGCCCCCGCAGGGCTACCCGCAGCCCGGGTACCCGCAGCAGGGCTACCCGCCGCCCCCGCCGCAGGGCTACCCGGCCCAGCCGCCGCAGCAGTACGCCCAGGAACAGTTCGGCGGCGCGCAGGCCCCGCTGCCCAAGGCCCAGGACGGCTCGGGGCCGGTGGTGCACGACGCGCACAGCCTGCCGTCCGACGACAACGTCAACCCGTACGCCTTCTCGGTGGACCTCAACGGGTCGTACTTCCTGCAGAAGGGCAAGATGATCGCCTACTACGGCGACATCTCCTTCAAGGGCGTCGGCGCCGGGGCGATCGACCGGATGCTCGGGCAGCACTTCAACTCGCCGATGCACGCGGCGGACTGGGTGGTCGCCGAGGGCCGGGGCAAGCTGCTGCTCGCCGACCGCGCCTTCGACCTCAACTCCTACGACCTGGAGGAGGGGAACCTGACGGTCCGCTCGGGCAACCTCCTCGCGTACGAGCCCACGCTGCGGCTCAAGCAGTCGATCATCCCCGGGTTCCTCACCCTGATCGGCAGCGGCAAGTTCGTCGCGGCCTCCAACGGGCCGGTGCACTTCGTCGAGCCGCCGATCCGGGTGGACCCGCAGGCGCTGGTCGGCTGGGCGGACTGCCCGGCGCCGTGCCACCACTACGACCACGACTACATGCACGGCGTGATCGGCGGCATCCGCCGGCTCACCGGGATGGGCGGGGCGTCCGGCGAGGAGCACCAGTTCGAGTTCATCGGCGCCGGCCAGGTGCTGCTGCAGTCGACCGAGGTGCTGATGGCCGAGCGCGCGGTCGGCCAGGTGCACGCCGAGGCCGGCGTGCCGATGGGCGGGGTGCCGCCGCAGCACGCCTCCGGCCACGGCGGCCAGCTGCCGAACGTGAACGTGCCGGGCCTCGGTAACCTGGGCGACCTGGGACGGCGCTTCGGGCTCTGAGGGGCCGTGGCCGGATCCGTGCGGCCGGGGCCGTGAGCGCCGGTAAATTCGTACAACATTGAACTAATTGCGCTATGCTGGCCCCATGGACACGCACACGATCGCCCCGGCCGACGTCTCCTCCTCGCAGCCCGACGGGCCCGAGGAGGAGACGCCCTGGCTGACCGCCCGGGAGCAGCGGTTGTGGCGCGCCCACCTGGAGGTCGCCAAGCTGCTCGACTACCAGCTCGGACGCGAACTCCAGCCGCACAACCTGGCGATCAACGACTACGAGATCCTGGTCGTGCTCTCCGAGGCCCCCGAGCGGCGGATGCGGATGACCGACCTCGCCACCGCGACGCTCCAGTCCAAGAGCCGGCTCTCGCACCAGATCACCCGGATGGAGAACGCCGGCCTGGTGCTGCGCCAGGAGTGTCCGGGCGACCGCCGCGGGCTCTACGCCCACCTCACCGAGCAGGGCTGGGAGACCATGCAGCGGGTCGCCCCGGACCACGTCCGCAGCGTCCGGGCGCACTTCATCGACCGGTTCACGCCCGAGCAGCTGGACGCGATGTACGAGGCGCTGGCCCCGGTCGCCGAGCACCTGCGCGGGCTGCGCGGGCGCTCCTGACCCGCCCCGGCACCGCCCGCGCCGCTCCACCGGCCGCGCACCGCGAAGGCCGGCACCCCCGTGCGGGGTGCCGGCCTTCCGTGCGCTCCGGTCAGGCCGCGGTGAGCCCCGCGACCAGCCGGTCGGCCGCGCCGTACGGGTCCAGCTGGCCGGCCACCACCCGCTCGGCCAGGCTCGCCAGGTGCCGGTCGCCGTGCAGGTCGCCGATCCGGGCGCGGAGCGCGGCCAGCGCGATCGCCTCGATCTCCTCGGCGGCCCGGCGGCGGCGCCGGACGGCCAGCTCCCCGTGCTCGTCGAGCCAGGCGCGGTGCTTCTCCAGCGCCTCGACCACCTCGTCCACCCCCTCGCCCCGGGCCGCGACGGTCTTCACGATCGGCGGCCGCCAGGCCCCCGGCTCGCGCGCCTCGCCGAGTCCGAGCATGTGGTTCAGCTCCCGGGCGGTGGCGTCGGCGCCGTCCCGGTCGGCCTTGTTGACCACGAAGAGGTCGCCGATCTCCAGGATCCCGGCCTTGGCGGCCTGGATGCCGTCGCCCATCCCCGGGGCGAGCAGCACCACGGTGGTGTCGGCCTGGGCGGCGACCTCCACCTCGGACTGGCCGACGCCGACCGTCTCGACCAGGATGACGTCGCAGCCGGCCGCGTCCAGCACGCGCAGCGCCTGCGGGGCGGACCAGGAGAGGCCGCCCAGGTGGCCCCGGGTCGCCATCGAGCGGATGAACACCTCGGGGTCGGTCGCGTGGTCCTGCATCCGGACCCGGTCCCCGAGCAGCGCGCCGCCGGAGAACGGCGAGGACGGGTCGACCGCCAGCACCCCCACCCGCTTGCCCAGCCGCCGGTAGGCGGAGACCAGCGCCGAGGTGGAGGTGGACTTGCCCACGCCGGGCGAGCCGGTCAGCCCGACGGTGTAGGCGCGGCCGGTGTACGGCGCCAGCGCGGCCATCACCTCGCGCAGCTCGGGTGCGGCGTTCTCGACCAGCGAGATCAGTCGGGCCACCGCCCGCGGACGGCCCTGCCGGGCCTGCTCGACCAGGGTCGGCACATCGATCATGGGTAGCTGCTCCTTGCGCCGAAGGGCTGCGGCCCGCTCGTGGCGGTCCGCAGCCCCGGAGAGGGTTTCCGACGGATCAGGCCTTCGGCACCCGGACGATCAGCGCGTCGCCCTGGCCGCCGCCGCCGCAGAGCGCGGCCGCGCCGACGCCGCCGCCGCGCCGCTGGAGCTCCAGCGCGAGGTGCAGCACCACCCGGGCGCCGGACATGCCGATCGGGTGGCCGAGCGCGATCGCGCCGCCGTTGACGTTGACGATCTCCGGGGAGACGCCCAGGTCCTTGGTCGACTGGTAGGCGACGGCGGCGAAGGCCTCGTTGATCTCGATCAGGTCGAGGTCCTCGACGGCGATGCCCTCCTTGGCGACCGCGTGCCGGATCGCGTTGGACGGCTGCGACTGCAGCGAGTTGTCCGGGCCCGCGACGTTGCCGTGCGCGCCGATCTCGGCGATCCAGCTCAGGCCCAGCTCCTCGGCCTTGGCCTTGCTCATCACGACCACGGCGGCGGCGCCGTCCGAGATCTGCGAGGAGGTGCCGGCGGTGATGGTGCCGTCCTTGGTGAAGGCCGGGCGCAGCCGGGCCAGGCCCTCGACCGTGGTGTCGGCGCGGATGCCCTCGTCCTGGCCGAACAGGACCGGCTCGCCCTTGCGCTGCGGGACGGGCACCGGGACGATCTCGGCGTCGAAGACGCCGTCCGCCTGCGCCTTGGCGGCGCGCTGGTGCGAGGCCGCCGCGATCTCGTCCTGGACCTCGCGCGGGATGCCCAGCCGGGCGTTGTGCTTCTCGGTGGACTCGCCCATCGGGATGTTCTCGTAGGCGTCGGTCAGGCCGTCGTGGGCCATCGAGTCGAGCAGCTCGACCGCGCCGTACTTGTAGCCCTCGCGGGACTTCGGCAGCAGGTGCGGGGCGTTGGTCATCGACTCCTGGCCGCCGGCCACCACGATGTCGAACTCGCCGGCCCGGATCAGCTGGTCGGCCAGCGCGATGGCGTCCAGGCCGGAGAGGCACACCTTGTTGATGGTGAGCGCGGGGACGCTCAGCGGGATCCCGGCGGCGACGGCGGCCTGGCGGGCCGGGATCTGGCCGGCGCCGGCCTGCAGCACCTGGCCCATGATCACGTACTGGACCTGGTCGCCCGTGACACCGGCCCGCTCCAGCGCCGCCTTGATCGCGAAGCCGCCGAGTTCGGCGCCGGAGAAGCCCTTGAGCGAACCGAGCAGGCGACCCATCGGGGTCCGTGCACCGGCAACGATCACAGAGGTGGTGTTGGTCATGGGACGGGCCCCTTCGCACGTCGTGGCCAGGTGAGGATGCCGCTCAATGTACTGACCTGTTACCCGCCCGTCACCGGACCGACCATGTGATCGAGCGCACTGGCACCCTCCAGTCAACACCGTGTCAACCCGGTCCGGGTGAACCCTGGCCGCCGGGCCCTCCGTGTGAGCAGGCTCGCACCGGGATCGCTGGCGCCGCCGGGCGGCATGCGCTGCACTGTTGCCGTCCTGTCACCCGCCCCGCGTACCCGGAGGCCACCGTGCTGACCCGTATCGACCACATCGGCATCGCCTGCCGCGACCTCGACAAGACGGTCGAGTTCTACCGCGCCACCTACGGCTTCGAGGTGTTCCACAGCGAGGTCAACGAGGAGCAGGGCGTCCGCGAGGCCATGCTCAAGATCAACGACACCGGCGACGGCGGCGCCTCCTACCTCCAGCTGCTGGAGCCGATCCGGGAGGACTCCCCGGTCGGCAAGTGGCTGGCCAAGAACGGCGAGGGCGTCCACCACATCGCCTTCGGCACCGCCGACGTGGACACCGACTCCGAGGAGATCCGCGGCAAGGGCGTCCGGGTCCTCTACGAGGAGCCGCGGACCGGGTCGATGGGCTCCCGGATCACCTTCCTGCACCCGAAGGACTGCGGCGGCGTGCTGACCGAGCTGGTCACCGCCGCGAAGCCGGGCGAGCACGGGGAGCACTGAGCCGTTCCGGGTGCCGCCGCCGGGCGGCACCCGGCCCCGCGGGCCCGTCGCGGCCCTCCCCCGACGCCCGCCCGCCGCCTCCCCGCGGCCCCTCCACGCTCATGACCCGTCAGTAACCTCACCCGGCAACCCGGAAAACCCCCACGCGGCCATTCCCCCGCAAGGCGCTCCCACTACAATGCCCAGGTGCGCGGAGACTCCGGGGGACGGGGACGACGGGCACGGCCGAAGACAGGCCCGCCCGCCCCGGTGGGAGGCCCGTCGCAGGGGAGTCCATTTCGCGGGCACGGCTGAACAGTCGCAAGACGGATCTGTCACCATTCTCCACAAGGCAAGAGTTCGCCCAGGAGTCCACCCGGACGGGGGAACGCGGATCGACCGCGCTCCCGCGACCCGGACTCCCACCACCGCAGCGGGCACCCCCGGCATGACAGGGGACGTCCGCACGACTGCGGATGCAAGGACCAGTCGGACCAGCGCCCGGACAACGGGAGCACCGGACCGGCCGGGTCGAGGACGCGACCAGGAGATGGATGGGACCGCGGAGTGCGGGGCTACGACCGCTACGAGGTTGACGATCACCTCTCCCAGTTCGAGGCCGACATGGATCGGACTCGGAAGGAACGGGACAAGGCAGTCGAGCATGCCGAGGACCTCGCCTACCAGGTGGAGGTGCTCCGGGCCAAGCTGCACGAGTCCCGCCGCATGCTCGCCCAGCCGCGCGCCTTCGACGCCGTTTCCGGCCAGGCCGAGCAGATGCTCCGCACCGCCGAGATGCAGGCGCAGCAGCTGCGCGCCGACGCCGAGCGGCAGCTCCGCGACTCCCAGGCCGCCACTCAGCGGATCATGGCCGAGGCCGCCGAGCGCACCGCCCGGCTGGAGGCCGACCTGGCCGCCCGCCGCCGCCAGCTGGAGGACGAGCTCGCCGAGCTGCGGCGCAGTGCCGAGCAGCACGTCAACGAGAACGTCAGCTGGGCCGAGCAGACCAGGGCCGGCACCGAGCAGGAGGCCAAGCGCCTCCTCCAGGAGGCCCGCGCCGAGGCCGACCGGCTGATGGCGGGCGCGCGCGCCGAGGCCGCCGCCCTGTCCGACCAGGCCCGGGCGCAGACCGCCGCCGACGTCGACGCCGCCCGCGGCGAGGCCCAGGCCGCCGCCGAGGCCGCCCTCCAGCGCGCCCACAGCGACGCCGAGCGGATGCTCCGCGTCGCCTCCGAGCAGGCCCAGCAGGCCGGCGCCCAGGCCGCCGCGGACGTCGACGCCGCCCGCGGCGAGGCCCAGCAGCAGCTGGCCGCCGCTCACGTCGCCGCCGAACAGCAGCTCGCCGTCGCGCACGCCGAGATCGGCCGGCTCAAGGAGGAGGCCTCCGCCGAGCAGGCCCGCGCCGAGCAGGCCCTCGCCCACGCCCAGGCGGAGATAGCGCGGCTGCGCGCCGAGGCGATCGCCGAGGCCGAGCGGGCCCGCCAGGAGGCCGCCGAACTGCGCGCCCAGGCCGAGGTCGCCGCCGAGCAGCTGCAGGCCGACGCCGAGGCCGCCGCCGTGCGGAAGGCCGCCGACGGCGAGGCCGCCAACGAGCAGCGCTCGCAGACCGCCCGGGCCGAGGTGGCCCGGATGGTCGCCCAGGCCACCAAGGAAGCCGACGCGATCCGCGCCCAGGCCTCCACCAAGCAGGCCGAGGCGGACGCCGCCAAGGCCGCCGCCGCCGAGGAGAGCGAGCGGCTGCGCGCCACCGCCGAGTCGGTGGCCGGACAGCTGCGCGCCGAGGCCGAGGCCGCGATCGCCGAGATGCGCGCCCAGGCCGAGCGGGACGTCGCCGAGCTGCGGGCGCAGTCCGAGGCCGCCGCCGAGCGGCTGCGCGGCGAGGCCGAGGAGGCCGGCCGGGCGGCCGGTGCCAAGGACGCCGCCGTCCACCTCGCCAAGGCGGCCAAGACCGCCGAGGAGATGCTGGCCCGGGCCGGGCAGGACGCCGAGGCGGCCCGCAGCGGGGCCACCACCGAGGCCGAGCGGATCCGCACCGAGGCCGCCGCCGAGGCCGAGCGGCTGCGCGAGCAGGCCCAGGCCGCCGTCGAGGCAGCCCAGAACGCCGCCCTGGACGACGCCGCCGCCATCCGCGAGCGGATCCAGGAGATGCAGGACGAGGCCGCGCGGCTGCGCGCCGAGGCCGAGGAGCTGCGCGCCCAGGCCGCCGCCGAGGCCGACCGGGTGCGCGGCGAGGCCCGCCGGCAGGCCGTGCTGCAGATCGAGGAGTCGGCGAAGAACGCCGAGGAACTGCTCACCAAGGCCAAGTCCGACGCGGACGAGCTGCGCGCGGGCGCGGCCGGCGAGATCGAGCGGCTTCGCGAGCAGGCCAAGGAGCAGGCCGCCGAGACCCAGGGCCGGGCCGAGCAGACCCTGGAGCGGGCCCGCGCGGAGGCGGCGAAGATCACCGCCACGGCCGAGCAGCAGGGCCAGGACGCGCTCACCGCCGCCAAGGCCGCAGCAGCCGAGAACCGGGCGGCCGCCGAACGCGAGACGGCCGAACTGCGCCGCGACGCCAATGAGTTCGACCAGCGGGTACGCACCGAGGCGGGCACCGCCGCGGAGTCGCTGCGGGCCGACGCGCAGGCCGAGGCGACCGCCGTCCGGGACGCCGCCGTCGCCGACGCGGAGCGGCTGCGCACCGAGACCGACACCGAGCTGGCCCGCAGCCGGGCCGAGGCCGAGGCCGCCGCCGAGGCGCTGCGCGAGGAGAGCCGGCGCGAGCGCGAGGAGGCCTCCGCCGGGCTGCTCCGGGAGCGCGAGGAGACCGCCGAGCAGCTGGCCTCCGCCGCGGCCGCCCGCGAGCAGGCGGAGCAGGCCGCCGCCGAGCTGACCGAGCGCACCGCGGCGGAGACCACCGCACTGCGCGAGGCCGCCGACGCACACGCCACCCGCGTCCGCACCGAAGCCGAACAGGCCGCCGCCGAACTCACCGAACGCACCACCGCCGAGACCACCGCACTGCGCGAGGCCGCCGACGCACACGCCACCCGCGTCCGCACCGAAGCCGAGCAAGCCGCCGCCGAACTCACCGAACGCACCACCGCCGAGACCGCCCGGCTGCGGTCCGAGGCCGAGCAGGCGCTGGAGGCCGCCGAGGCCACCGCCGAACGGCGCCGGACCGAGGCCGAGAAGGCCGCCAAGGAGCTGCGCGAGCGGGCCGAGGCCGAGCTGGCGCTGGCCGACGAGCAGGCCGCCACGGTCCGCGCCGAGGCCGGCCGGGAGCTGTCCGAGGCCCGCGCCACCGCCGACGCGATCCGCGCCGAGGCCGGCGAGGCGCTGGAGCGGGCCCGCCTGGACGGCGAGGAGCTGATCGCCGCCGCCGGGCTGGAGGCCGCGGCGCTGGTCGAGACCGCCGAGGAGGCGGCCGCCGAGGTCCGCCAGTCGGTGGCCGGTCTGCACGAGACCGCCTCGCAGCAGATCGCCGAGCTGCGGGCCGCCGCCGAGCGGGAGGCCGCGGAGGTCCGCGAGCGGGCCGACCGGGCCGCCGCCGAGCTGCGTGACACGGCCGACCGGGAGACCACCGAGCTGCGGGCCCTCGCCGACCGCGAGACCGCCGAGCTGCGCGAGCGCACCGACCGTGCGGTGGCCGAGCTGCACGACGCCGCCGACCGGGAGACCACCGAGCAGCGGGCCCTCGCCGACCGCGAGACCGCCGACCTGCGCGCCCGGACCGCCGCCGAGACGGCCGCCCTGCGCGAGCAGACCGAGCGGGAACTGGCCGCCGAGCGGAACGCCACCGAGGCCGACCTGGCCCGTCGGCACGCCGAGGCGCAGGCCTACGACGAGCAGCTGCGCGCCGAGGCCGAGGCCGAGCTGCGCGCCGCCCAGGAGGCCGCCGAGCAGCAGCGCGCCGACGCCGAGGCGCTGGCCGCCCGGACGGTGGCCGCCGCCGAGGAGCGGTCGGCCGGTCTGGTCGCCGAGGCCGAGGACTTCGCCGCCCAGCTGCGCGCCGAGGCCGAGGAGTACGCGCTCGCCACCCGCACCCTCGCGGACGACTACGACACGGCGACCCACGCCCGCGCCGACGCCTTCGACGCCGAGATCCGCGAGGCCGCCGAGCAGTTCGACAAGGCCACCCGCGACCACGCCAAGTCGGTCCTGGAGAAGGCCTTCGCGGACGCCGAGGCGCTCGGCGAGGACGCCCAGACCACCGCGCTGGCCACCACCGCCGCCGCCGAGGAGCAGGCGGACGCGATGGTCGCGGCCGCCCGCAAGGAGGCCGACCGGCTGGTGGCGTCCGGCGAGGCGGCCGGCCAGGACGCGGTCGAGAAGGGCCGGGCCGACGCCGACGCACTGCTCTCCGAGGCCCGCCGGGACGCCACCGCGATCCGCGAGCGCGCCGAGGAGCTGCGCGAGCGCACCGACGCCGAGGTGGAGGCCCTGCACGAGCGTGCCCGCAAGGAGAACGCGCAGGCCATGAAGTCGGCCGGCGAGCGGGTGGACGCGCTGGTGACGGCCGCCCAGGAGCAGCTGACCGAGGCCGAGGAGCAGGCGGTGGCCACCGTCGCCGAGGCCGAGGAGCGGGCGGCGGCGCTGGTCGCGGCCGCCGACGACCGCGCCAACGAGCTGACCTCGGAGGCGTCCGCGGAGGCCAGCAAGGTCCGGATCTCGGCCGTCCGCAAGGCGGAGGGCCTGCTCAAGGAGGCCGAGACCAAGCTCGCCGACTCGACCGACCGTGCCGAGGCCCTGATCATCAAGGCCGAGGCGAAGCTGAAGTCCTCCCAGGACGAGGCGGAGGAGCGGCTCGACTCGGCGGCGTCCGAGGTGGAGAAGCGGCTGCGGGCCGCCGACGAGGCCGCGGACGAGCAGATCGAGCTGGCGAAGGCGGAGGCCGAGCGGCTGCTCGCCGACGCCCGGGCCGAGGCGAAGCGGGTCACCGACGAGGGCCGTCGCGAGCTGGACGAGCTGGTGCGCCGCCGCAAGGACATCAACACGGAGATCTCCCGGGTGCAGGACGTGCTGTCCGCCCTGGAGGCCTTCGAGGCACCGTCACCGGTCGCACAGACCAACGGGGGAAGCAACACCAAGAAGGACGGGGGTGCCAAGGCCGGTGCCGGAGTTGGCGCTCCCCGGTCGGGTGGCAATCGCTCCAAGAGCGCACCACCCGATTGAGCGGACATTGTCCGCGAGACAACGGCGTTTCGCCGTCGACACTCCGGTACCGTGTCAGGATTCCCTCAACCACCTCAGCGGTTTGACGACAGGAAGCCCAGAACCCCATGAGCGACAGTCACTCCCCTCACGGCTTCGACCTGGTGCGCCGTGGGTACGAGCGCGCCCAGGTCGACGAGCGGATCACCAAGCTGGTGGCCGACCGTGACAGTGCCTTGACCCGGATCAGCGCCCTTGAGAAGCGCATCGAGGAGCTCCACCTGGAGACCCAGACCGCTCAGGCGGCGGTCGCCGAGGCGGAGCCCTCGTACGCGGGTCTCGGCGCCCGGGTCGAGAAGATCCTGCGGCTCGCCGAGGAGGAGGCCAAGGACCTGCGCGACGAGGCGCACCGCGCCGCCGAGCAGCACCGCGAGCTGGCCGAGGCGGCCGCCCAGCAGGTCCGCACGGAGGCCGAGAACTACGCCAAGGACCGCAAGGCCAAGGCGGAGGACGAGGGTCTGCGGATCGTCGACAAGGCCAAGAGCGACAGCGCCCAGCTGCGCGCCGAGGCCAACAAGGACGCCCAGAACAAGCGCGAGGAGGCGGACGCCCTCTTCGAGGAGACCCGCACCAAGGCCGCCCAGGCCGCGCTGGAGTTCGAGACCAACCTGGCCAAGCGCCGCGAGCAGTCCGAGCGCGACCTCGCCGCCCGTCAGGCGAAGGCCGAGAAGCGCCTGGCCGAGATCGAGCACCGGGCCGAGCAGCTCCGCCTGGAGGCCGAGAAGCTGCGGACCGACGCCGAGCGCCGCGCCCGCCAGACCGTCGAGACGGCGCAGCGCCAGTCCGAGGACATCGTGGCCGACGCCAACGCCAAGGCCGACCGGATCCGCAGCGAGTCCGAGCGCGAGCTGGCGGCGCTCACCAACCGCCGCGACAGCATCAACGCCCAGCTGACCAACGTCCGCGAGATGCTGGCGACGCTGACCGGTGCCGCCGTGGCCGCGGCCTCGCTGCCGGGCGACGACTCCCTGGGCGTGCCCGCCCAGCAGTCGCGCTGACCGCGTAGCCGACGGGCCCTCACCCTCCGGGGCGGGGGCCCGTCGTGCTGCCCGGGGCCGGCCGCGGAGGCGGCGGCGTGCGAGGGGGAGGCCGGGCGCCTCCCCCTCGGCGTGTTCAGCGCGGGTAGGCGCCGTCCGGCCGCTGGTGCCCGCAGCTCAGCTGGTTGCCGTCGTCGTCCGACACGGTGCCGAACCACGAGGTGCACCAGACCGACACCGAGTCGGGCCAGTACTGCACCTCGAACGGGTGACCCGGGCCGTAGTCCCCGTACGAGGTGACGATGAACGTCTCCCCCGGGCGCATCCAGTAGTCCTCGCCCAGCGGCTCCAGGGTCAGTTCGAGCAGCCCCTCGCCCCGGTTGGTCACCGGCATCCGGCCGGTCACCTCCAGCGCCGAGAAGTCCCAGCCGCCGGCCTCCGCCCGCTCCTGCTCGTCCCTCATCCGGCGGCCACCCGTGCCAGCAGCCGGCGCACCGCCGCGTTGAACGCCTCCGGTGCCTCGATCGCGCTCAGGTGCCCCACCCCGGGGAGCACCGTCAGCTCCGCCTCCGGCCTGGCCCGCGCCATCAGCTCGGCCTCGGCGAGCGGCATCAGCCCGTCCTCCGCGCCCGCCACGACCGTGGTCGGCACCCGCACCCCGGCCAGCACGTCCAGCGTCTCCGGCCGGGACGCCATGGCCCGCTGGGCCCACGCGACGGCGGCCGGCGGCGCGGCGGCGATGAGCCCCTGCACCCGGTCGACCAGGTGCTGCGAGTCCGGGCCGAGCTGCCCGGCCGCCATCCGCTCGTCGAGCAGCAACTGGACGCTCTCGCGGGCCAGCACGGCGGCGGCGATCCGCTCCCGGTTGGTCCGGGCGGCCTCCGCGTCGGCGGTGGCCTTGGTGTTGGCGAGCAGCAGGCCGGCCAGCCGGTCCGGGTGGCGGCGGGCGAAGGCCAGTGCCACGTAGCCACCCATGGAGAGGCCGCCGAGCACCACCCGGTCGATCCCGGCCGCGTCCAGCAGCAGGGCGACGTCGTCGGCGACCGCGTCCAGCGAGGGCTCGTCGGTGCCCAGCACGGTGCCTCCGAAGCCGCGCTGGTCGGGGGCGATCACCCGGGCCTCGTCCCCGGTCGGTCCGGGCAGCTCGTCCAGTTGGGCGGACCACATGGCGGAGTTGAGCGGAAAGGCGTGCAGCAGCACGAGGGGTGTTCCGGTACCGCTCTCGCGGACCGACACTGCGGAGGGGAGCTGGGTCATGGGCACACCGTATTCCGGTGCGCCCGACGGGCCCACTCGGCAAGCCACTTTGTCCGCTTTGTCATAGCCTGACGGAGAGTAAGGGAGTGGGAATGATCGAGTTGCACGAGCTGACAAAACGTTACGGCAAGACCCTCGCCGTGGACCGCCTGAGCTTCGCGGTCCCCCAGGGCGTGGTCACCGGGTTCCTCGGCCCCAACGGCGCCGGCAAGTCCACCACCATGCGCATGATCCTCGACCTCGACCGGCCCACCGGCGGCAGGGTCACCATCGACGGCAGACGGTACGGGCAGCTCAGCGAGCCGCTCAAGTACATCGGCGCCCTGCTGGAGGCGAAGGCCGTCCACCCCGGTCGCACCGCCCGCGACCACCTGCTCTGGCTCGCCCAGAGCAACCGCATCCCCACCCGCCGGGTGGACGAGGTGCTCGCCCTGGTCGGCCTCACCGCGGTCGCCCGCAAGCGCGCCCGCGGCTTCTCGCTCGGCATGGGCCAGCGGCTCGGCATCGCCTCCGCGCTGCTCGGCGACCCGGAGATCGTCATGTTCGACGAACCGGTCAACGGACTCGACCCGGAGGGCATCCTCTGGATCCGCAACCTGATGAAGCGCCTCGCCGGCGAGGGCCGGACCGTCTTCGTCTCCTCCCACCTGATGAGCGAGATGGCCGTCACCGCCGACCACCTGGTGGTCATCGGCCGGGGCCGGCTCCTCGCCGACCTGCCGATGGCCGAGTTCATCCGCCGCAACTCCCGCTCCGCCGTCCGGCTGCGCACCCCCCAGCCCGAGCGGCTGCTCGACGCCCTGGCCGGCGCCGGACTGCGGCACGAACCCGGCCCGGACGGCTCGTTCGAGGTGGTCGACGGCGACCTCGCCGCACTCGGCGAACTGGCCGCCGCCCAGGGCCTGGTGCTGCACGAGCTCAGCGCGCAGCAGGCCTCGCTGGAGGAGGCGTTCATGCAGATGACGGCCGACTCGGTGGAGTACCACGCCGGGGACGGCCCGGGCCGCGACGCGGCCGGCGCACCCGGCGTCTGGGGCGCCGACTGGCAGGGCGGCAGGACGGCGCAGCCGGCGGCCCGCAGCACCGAGGAGAACTGAGATGGCGTCCTTCCCCGCGATCCTGCAGTCCGAGTGGACCAAGATCCGCAGCGTCCGCTCGACGGTCTGGACGCTCGCCCTGACCTTCGTGGTCACCCTCGGCGTCGGCGCCCTGCTGTCGCTGCTCACCAACAACAACTTCGAGGAGTTCCGCAGCGACGACAGCCCGTTCGACGCGACCGGAACCGCCTTCTCCGGCATCATCCTCGGCGAGCTGGCCATCATCGTCTTCGGCGTGCTGGCGATCGGCAACGAGTACAGCACCGGGATGATCCGGGTCACCCTGGCCGCCGTCCCGCAGCGCGGCACCCTGCTCACCGGCAAGGCGGTGGTGCTCGGCGGACTCGCCCTGGCCGTCTCGCTGGTGACGGCGTTCATCACCTTCTTCGTCGGCCAGGCGCTGCTCGGCGACCACTCCACCGACCTCGGCGAACCGAACGTGCTGCGCGCGGTGCTCGGCGCCGCGCTCTACCTGACGATGCTCTGCCTCTTCTCGGCCGGCGTCACCGCGATGCTGCACAACCAGACACTGGCGCTGGGCGTGCTGGTGCCGTTCTTCTTCCTGCTCTCGCCGATCCTGTCGGCGGTGCCGAAGGTCAAGACGCTGGCCCACTACTTCCCCGACTACGCGGGCTCCCGGATGCTGCTGGTCTACGAGCAGAACGGGCAGCCGTACGGGCCGTGGGCCGGCTTCGTGATCTGCCTCGCCTGGACGGTCGCCGCACTGGTCGGCGGCGCGCTGGTGCTGAAGCGGCGGGACGCCTGACGGCAGGGCCCCGCCCGCGCGCCCGCACCCCCCGGGTCCCGGTGCGCGCGGAAGGGGCCCGACAAGGGGCCTGAGGGGCTCTCCCGGGCCCCTCGGGCTCAGTACTTGGGGGCGCCGCGGCCGCGGAGCAGGTTCGAGGCCCGGCGCTCCCTGGCGCCCCAGCAGGCGCGGTGCCAGTGCCGGCGGTCGTCCACCCCCGCGCCGTGCGACGGCCAGGCCACCACGTGGCCGACGCCGGGCGGGATCTCCTGGTCGCAACCCGGGCAGCGGTAGTGCCGGCCCGCCGTGCCGGCCACCGTCTGCACCACCCACTCCTCGCCCTGGTAGTTCTCGGTGCGGCGTAGTGAACCCCCCAGCGGGGCGGCCGGCTCGGCCGGTTCGCGGTCGACTGCGATCTTGATCCGGTTGCGGCGGGGCGACACGGCGGGCTACCTCTCTACGGTGGTCGCGGAACCGTTCCAGCCTACGGCCGGAGACCACCGCCCGGGTCTCTATCACGGCATCGGGCAGTGCTCCGGTGTTTCTCGTGATATCCACCCGTTCTTCTGGGAAATTGGTGGTTCGGCGTGCCATTGGCACATGACATCGGCTACTCACGAGGGGACAGGCGGGGCCCGCAAACCCTGCGCGCACCCGAGGAGGCCCTCACCATGACCAGAACCAGCGCCCGCGCCGAGACCCGCCGACCCGTCGGGGTCCGCCCGCCGGCACCCGGCCCGGCCCTGACCACCGCCGCCACCGCGACGGCCACCGCCGGCACCCCGGCGCCGACCGACCAACGGGCCGGCGGCGCCCCCGCGGACACCGCACCGGTACGGGTCGGCGCCTTCCTGCTCTCCGCGCAGTTCCCCGGCCAGACCCACGGCGAGGCGCTGGACCGCACCGTCCGCGCCGCCGTCGAGGCCGAACGCGCGGGGCTGGACAGCGTCTGGCTCGCCGAACACCACTTCGTCCCGTACGGGGTCTGCCCGAACGCCGCCACCCTGGCCGCGCTGCTGCTCGGCCGCACCCGGCGGATCGGCATCGGCACCGCGGTCAGCGTGCTCTCCACCACCCACCCGGTGGCCCTCGGCGAACAGGCCGCCCTGCTCCACCTCACCTCCGGCGGGCGGTTCACGCTCGGGGTGGGACGCGGCGGGCCCTGGATCGACCTGGACGTCTTCGGCGGCGGCGTGGACGCCTTCGAGCAGGGGTTCCCCGAGCGGCTCGACCTGCTGCTGCGCTGGCTGCGCGGCTCCCGGGTGGGCGCCTCGGGCCCGCAGTTCGACTTCCCCGAGGTGGCCGTGGTGCCCCGGGCCGCCGAACCGCCCCGCCGCCCCGACCTGGGCGCCTGGCTCGGCCTCGACGACCGGAGCGGGCTGCTGCGGTTCCCCCGCCAGCGCCAGGACGCCGACGGTCCCGGCGAGGAGCTCACCAGTGCCGGCCGCCCGGTCGCCGGCCCGCCCGTGGTGGTCGCCTGCACCTCGCCGGGCGGGGTGCGGAACGCCGCCGAACGCGGCCTGCCGATGCTGCTCGGCATGCATTCCGGCGACGAGGACAAGCTGCACATGCTGGAGCTGTACCGTTCCGCCTGGCTGGCCGCCGGGCGGGGCGAGGAACAGCTCCGCCGGGTCGGCCGCCAGCACGTCGCGGCCGGCGTGGCCCAGGTCGACGACCGCACCTCGGCGGCCCGCGCCACCCTGCTGCGCGCGATGCCCGGCTGGTTCGAGTACGGGCTCGGCGCACACCGGACGGTGGACGGCCGGGAGCGCAAGATGCGCGACCCGCGCCAGTACACCGAACTCCTCTGCGACCTGCACGCGGTGGGCACGCCGAAGCAGTGCGCGGACCGGCTGCTGGCCACCGCCGAGCGGACCGGCATCCGCCGCTTCGCGCTGCTCGCCGAGGGCAGCGGCGACCACGAGGCCACCCTCCACAACATCGCCCGCCTGGGCTCCGAGGTGCTGCCGCAGCTCAGCTGACCCCCGCCTCCGGGCCGCCCCGCACAGGAGCGGCCCGGAGCCGCCCCCACCCCTCAGAGGCACACGCCCACCCCGCCCGAGCCGCACAGCACACGCCCACCCCGCCAAGCCCAGCCACGCACCCAACCCGCCCCGAGCCGAAGGGCCGCGCCGGTGCCGAAAGGAAGGAGCGAGGAGGCCGCGAGGAACGAGCGGCATTGGAGCGACGACCGTCGGCACCGGATCAAGCGGCCCGGAGGCGAGCGGGCGAGGACACAGAGGCGAGCGGGCGACAACACAGCCCGGGCCGCCCGTCCCCCTCCGTGGGGGCGGGCGGCCCGGTGGCGTGTCCGGCGCGAGCCGACCGGTGCTCAGCAGTCCCGCAGTTCCTCGGACTGGTTGAGCAGCTGCGCCCGAACGGAGGTGAACCGCTCGTACCGCTTCTTGTTGGAGGACGACGGCAGGAAGACCGCCACCCGGTGACAGTTCTGGAAGGCCAACTGGACCCCGAAGTGCCGCTGCAGGGCACCCCGGATGGCGTCGCTGGCGAGCGCGCGCAGGAGCTGGCCGCGGGCCTGCTCGCTGGGCGGGGGTACCTGGTTGTCGGCGAAGTCGGTGCCGTCGACCTTCGCCTGGGCGACCAGCGAGCTGATCAGGTCCCAGGCGTACGGCAGGGAGACGCGGACGCAATCGACGAACTCCCGCTCGTCGACCTCGTCCCGCTCGGCCTTCTCCAGCAGGGCCGGTGAGACGTCGAGCGACATGGATTCTCCTCTCGCGGTCCACCCGTGCGGCGCCCGGGTGGTGGTGCGTAGTCCAAGTCCAAGCTGAGGGTGAGGGTGGAAGCGCGTGATGTCCGGAACACCGTCGGACGGGTGTGACGCCGTCGGACGGCCGTGTTTCCGGCACCGCGCCGAGGCGGGGGCGCCGAGGACCCGTCGAGGGACGTGGTCGGGGGCGCCAACCGCTCAGAACAGCGTGGCAGTCAACGGCGGGCCTGACCGGCGATTCCGGTTGATTGCTCCGGGAATGAGCCCCGGTGCACCAGATTGGCCGGATCCCGTCGGATCGTTCATCTGAAGTCTCCATCCCCGTTGACAGCGATCCCGCAAGCAAGCCGTCACACACCGTAGCTGCCAATGGTGGTGGCCGCCAGGGTGCCGACAGGCTTTCGAGGGATCGCAGGGCATCCATGTTCGCGGGGTTCGCGGATTCTTCACCCGGTCGTCGCGGAATCGCATCAACTGGCCCCGGTGGGCTAGCGTGGTCGACCGTGCGTCTCGTAATTGCCCGCTGCTCAGTCGACTATGCCGGTCGGCTCTCCGCCCATCTGCCCTCCGCCACCAGGCTCATCCTGGTCAAGGCCGACGGCAGCGTCAGCATCCACGCCGACGACCGCGCCTACAAGCCGCTCAACTGGATGTCCCCGCCGTGCGTCCTCAAGGAGGCCGACGGGGTCTGGACAGTGGAGAACAAGGCCGGCGAGAAGCTCATCATCACCTTGGAGGAGGTGCTGCACGACTCCTCCCACGAGCTCGGGGTGGACCCCGGACTGATCAAGGACGGCGTCGAGGCGCACCTCCAGGAGCTGCTCGCGGACCGGATGGAGGTGCTCGGCGCCGGCTGGTCCCTGATCCGCCGCGAGTACCCGACCGCGATCGGCCCGGTCGACATCCTCTGCCGCGACTCCGACGGCGCGACCGTCGCCGTCGAGATCAAGCGGCGCGGCGAGATCGACGGTGTCGAACAGCTCACCCGCTACCTGGAGCTGCTCAACCGGGACCCTCTGCTGGCCCCGGTGAAGGGCATCTTCGCCGCGCAGGAGATCAAGCCGCAGGCCCGCGTCCTGGCCACCGACCGGGGCATCGGCTGCGTGGTGCTGGACTACGACGCGCTGCGCGGCATCGACGACGACAAGCTGAAGCTGTTCTGACCCGTCGTCGCCGACCCCTCAGGGGGTCGGCGACGACGGTGAGGTCGTGGACGCCGTCGGACTCGGCGGTTCCGTCGTCGGCGGCGGCGTGGTCGACGGCGCGGACGTCGGGGAGGTCGGCGGGGAGCTCGTCGTCCCCGTGCCGCCGGCGGCCTGACCCCCGCCGTCGGTACCCCCGCTGTTCGCACTCCCCCCGCCGGCGTTCCCGCCGTTGGTGCCGCCGCCGTTGGCCGCGCCACCCGCGCCGGTGCCGCCACCGCCGCCCGCCGCGCTGCCCGCCGGGGGCGGCGGGTTGCCGCCCGTACCGCCCGCTCCCCCGCCCGTACCGCCCGCCGGCGGCGACTGGCCCGGGGCCGACGACTGCGGGGCCGTACTGCTCGCACTCGCGCTCGGCGACCGGCTCGGCCGCTTCGACGCCGAGGGCGAGGCCGACCGCGAGGGCGAGCCGCTGCCGCCCGTGGAGGGCTCCTCCGCCTCCTCCTCCGCCGTCGTCGACGCATCGGCCGGGGAGGACCCCGGCACCTCGGACGCGGCCGCGGAGGAGGCCCCCGAGGCGGTCGGCCGGGGGCTGCCCTGGCGCGGCGACGGCTGGGTGCCGGTCAGCAGGGAGCCGTCGTCGCTGCTGCTGTGCGGATCGTTGCCCTTCGACTCGCCGGTCGTCATCGCGACCGCCGTGCCGAGCACGCCCAGGGCGAGCACGGCCGCCGAGGCGGCGATCACCGTACGCCTGGTCCGGCCGGGGCCGGCGGTGGCCTTGAGCCGCAGCGGAACCTGCCTGATGACCCGGATGACGGGCCGGCGGGCGGGTGCCGAACCGGCGGGCGCCGCGGCCGGCAGCTGCCGCCCGTCGGCGCGCAGCAGGTCGAGCATCCGGCGCGCGCCGGCCGCCCCGCGCGGCTCGCCGAGGGCGGCCCGCAGTGCGAGCGCGGCCTCCAACTCGACCGTCGCCCGCCCGGGTTCACGCGCACAGATCGCGTAGACGCCCAACTCGTGGTGGAACCAGGCCTCGTCGGCCCGCGCACCGGCCTTCCGGGCGGCTTCCAGGCCCAGTTCCAGGGCGCGCTCCCAGGCCCCCCAGCGCAGCGCCAGCGCGAGCGCCGGGGCGGCCGCCCTGGCCAGCCGCAGCACGGAGGCGTGCCGCCCGGCGGCGCGGTCGGCCAGCAGCACCCCGATCACCACCTCGGCCTCGGCGGCGATCTGCGCCAGCGAGACCGAGGAGTGCCCGACCCACCAGGCGAAGTGCTGGGCGGCACCGTCGACGCTGTCGCGGGCGGGCCAGTGCGGGGCGAGCAGTTCCAGCGCCCCGGCGGTGAGCCGGTGGTGGCCGCCGATGGAGACGGCGAGTCCGGCGTCGGCGAGTTCGGCGAGCGCGCTCTCGCCTTGGCCGACGTCGATCAGCGCGGGCAGGTGCGGGGCGGTCGGGCACTCGCCGCCGAGCGCCACGGCGAGCCGCAGCACGGCCTGGGCGGTCTCGCCGAGCCCTTCGGCGAGCCGGACGGCGGGCAGCGTGGACTCGGCGACCGAGGGCAGCGGGACGGTGCCGCGCAGCGCGGCCTCGCGGACCGCCGGGTCGGGGTCGTGAACCGGGCCCCGGACGGCTCCGAAGACGTCCAGCCGGTCGTCCTCGGCGGCCACCAGCGCGTCCACCGCGACGTCCCGCTGCCGCAGCAGCGCGGCGGCCTGGACGAACCGCAGCGGCAGGCCCTCGGACTCGAACCAGAGGTCCACCGCCCAGGCCTTCTCCGCCGCGTCCAGGGGTCGTCCGGCCAGCCGGGCGGCGAGCGTCAGGCAGGCGGGCCGGGAGAGGCCGGCGACCAGGTGGTCCCGGAGCCGGGAGTCCGGCGACAGCTGCGGGCTGTCGGGGGCGACGGAGATCAGGAAGGCGCAGTCCGGCGCGGCGGCGAGGAGCTGTTCCAGCTCGGGGCCGGAGGGCTCGACCTCGTCGACGACGACGATCGCGCCGACCTGGGCGAGGTGCTCGGCGAGCTGGCCCGGGTCGGGGCGGAAGCCGGGGGCGTGGTGGGTGGCGGCGAAGAGGTCCTGGAGCAGGTCGGCGGCGGTGCGGCGGTGGCCGCAGAGCTGGACGACGCCGCCGGGGGCGAGGTCGCCGGCCGCTTCGGCGACCGCCGAGAGCAGGGCGCTGCGGCCGGATCCGGCCTGGCCGACCAGGCGTATGGAACGGCCCTCGGCGAGCAGTCCGAGCAGTTGGGCGACGTCGGCCTCGCGGTCGAGCAGCGGCAGGTCCGCGGGCCCGGCGCCGAGGGCGAGCGGGCCGACCTGGCGGCCGGCGTCGCCGGCCGGGCCCCGGGCGGGTCCGCTGCGCCCGCTGCGGCGGGGGCTGGGCCGCCACTCGTCGGGGCAGGGGCGCACCTCGGATCCCTCCGGGGTGCCGACGGTCACCAGCAGCCCACCGGAGACCAGCTCACCGCCCCGGGTCCGTACGGCCTCCTGCCGGAACTCACCGGATGGCTGTCCCACGATCTGCTCCGCCCCACGCTCGCGCCGACGACTTCGTGCGGCCGCCTGCGGACCGGGGGCACCTCCCGGCCGAAGGCTGGGGGGCCGGGCGTGGCCCCGGCGGCCGTTTCCTGACGCCAGACTCTCGCACATCCGCGCCCGCCCGCGCAGCGTCGTGCCGGCTCCGGCCGCCCGGAGCGGCGCGCGCGCAGGTCAGAGGACGGGGAGGGTCGCGCCCCGGGGTTCGGCGACCATGCCCTCGACGGCGAGGATCCGGTGCAGCCGGGTGGCCACCAGGAGCCGCTGGAGCTGGGCCGGGACGGAGCGGAGCACCAGCCGGCGGCCGATCCGGCCGGCCCGGCGGTGGGTGCCCATGATCACGCCGAGGCCGGTGGCGTCCCAGGACTCCAGCCGGGCGAGGTCGAGCACGAGGTCGCCGAGGCCGCCGTCGACGGCCTGGTGCAGCCGGGACCGCGCGTCGGCGGCGGTGCGCACGTCGAGGCGGCCTTCGATGGCAAGCGCCACGTGGTTGCCGGTGATGCGCATGCTCTCCTCCTCCGCGTGGCGGGCCTGCGTGGCGGGCCTGGTCGGGGTCGTTCCGCTGCGTCCGCCCCGGCCGTGCCGGGTCCGGATGCGGGGGTGTCGGTCTCGGTGGGCGGTCGGTGGCGGTGTCGATGACGGTGTCGATTCGGGCGGGCCTGCGGCCCCACGCCCGGCCCCGGCCGGAATCCCGGGTTCCCCCTCATCTGACGGCGAACCAGCCCCGCGGGTTGCTGGTTCCGGCCAGATCTGAAGCAACTTCACTCGTCCGAGGGAATATACGCAGGAAGTCTCCACACCTACGCTCGATTACCGCCCAAATCACCCGTCTGCACACCCGGCGTGAGGAAACTCACCCACCCCGGCCCCCGCCCCGGCAGGGGCCGTGCGGTGCTCCGACCGCACGGCCCGCCGGCCCGCCGGCGCCACCGGCTCAGCGGCGCCGTCGACTCGACGGCGTCACCGGCTCGACGGCGTCACCGGCACCGGTCGGTCACTTGCCCGGGTACGGGTAGAAGCCGCGGCCGCTCTTGCGGCCCAGGTCGCCGGCGGTGACCATGCGCGCCATGATCTCCGGCGCGGCGAACTTCTCGTCCTGGGTCTCCTCGTAGATGTTCCGCGCGGCGTGCAGCAGGATGTCCACGCCGGTCAGGTCGGCGGTCTCCAGCGGGCCCATCGGGTGGCCGAAGCCGAGCCGGCAGGCCGTGTCGATGTCCTCGGCGGTGGCGACGCCCGACTCGTACAGCTTGGCGGCCTCGACGACCAGCGCGGTGATCAGGCGGGTGGTGACGAACCCGGCCACGTCGCGGTTGACGACCACGACGTCCTTGCCGACGCCCTCGGCGAAGGCCCGGGCGACGGCCAGCGTCTCGTCGCTGGTCTTGTAGCCGCGGACCAGCTCGACCAGCTTCATCAGCGGCACCGGCGAGAAGAAGTGCACGCCGACGACCGACTCCGGGCGGCCGGTGGCGGCGGCGATCCGGGTGATCGGGATGGCGGAGGTGTTGGAGGCGAGCACCGCGCCCGGCTTGGCGAGCTTGTCGAGCTCCTTGAAGACGCCCTCCTTGACGTCCAGCCGCTCGAAGACCGCCTCGACCACGATGTCGGCCTCGGAGACCGCGTCCAGGTCGGTGGTGGTGGTGATCCGGCCGAGCGCCGCCTCGGCCTCCTCGGCGGTCAGCCGGCCCTTGGAGACGAACTTGTCGTACGAGGCGCGGATGCCGGTGAGGCCGCGCTGGAGCGCCTCCTCGGTGACGTCGCGCAGGACCACGGGGTGTCCCGCCTGCGCGGAGACCTGGGCGATGCCGGCGCCCATCAGGCCGGCACCGATCACGGCGATCCGCTTACTGGACACATTGCTCATGGCTTGGTCTCCCGATGCCGTCGCCGCCCCTGCGGGCGGGCCCTGAAGGCGGCTCAGGGCAGGGATCACCGGCGCCGAGCCGCGTCGCTCTTGGGCCGGACTTTAGTGCCCGAACGGCCGGTGTGGGGCCATCCGAAGGTGTGATCTGCGCCGGACCGGAGCGGGCGGGGAGGTCGGTCGACCGGGTCGATCAGATCGTCAGCCCGAGATCCTGGGCGAGGATCGCCGCCTGCACCCGGCTCCGCAGCCCCAGCTTCGCCAGGATCCGGCTGACGTGCGTCTTGGTGGTCGCCTCCGCCATCTCCAGGCGCCGGGCGATCTCGCCGTTGGACAGTCCGGCCCCGATGTAGGTGAGCACCTCCCGCTCGCGCGGGGTCAGCCCCGACACCGCCTCCCGGACCGCCGGCCCCACCTGCCGCTCCGGGCGGGCGAAGGTGCCGATCAGCCGCCGGGTCACCGAGGGTGCCAGCATGCCGTCCCCGCGCGCCACCGTACGGATGCCCTCGACCAGGGTGTCCGCCTCCAGGTCCTTCAGCAGGAAGCCGGCCGCGCCGGCCCGCAGCGCCCCGTAGACGTACTCGTCGAGGTCGAAGGTGGTCAGCACCAGCACCTGGGCCGCCCCGGCGGCCACCACCTCGCGGGTCGCCGACACCCCGTCCAGCCGGGGCATCTGGACGTCCATCAGGACCACGTCCGGCCGCAGTTCCAGCGCCAGCCGGACCGCCTCCTCCCCGTCGGCGGCCTGCCCGACCACCTCCAGGTCCGGCTCGGCCCGCAGGATCATCACCAGCGCCGTGCGGACGGCCGCCTGGTCCTCCGCCACCAGCACCCGGATCGTCATGCCCGCCCCGCCTCTCCCTCGGTCGTCAGCGCCCGCGGCAGGACCGCCCGGACGTTCCAGCACCCATCCGCCGGACCGGCCTCGAAGCTGCCCCCCAGCAGCGAGGCCCGCTCCGCCATCCCGACCAGCCCGGCCCGGGCGCCCGGCAGCGCCTGCCCCGCACCGCTGCGGAACGGGCTCTCCACGGCGATCAGCAGCTCCTCCGGCCGGAACTCCAGCAGCACCCGGACCTCCCCCGGCCCGGCGTGCTTGAGCGCGTTGGTCAGCGACTCCTGGACGATCCGGTACGCGGCCAGTCCCACCGGGACCGGCAGCTCCCCGCGGTCGCCGCTCTCGGTGAGCTCGAAGCCCAGCCCGACGTCCTCCCCGGCCGCCCGGGCCTTGGCCAGCAGCGCGTCGACCGCTCCCAGGTCCGGCGCGGCGTACGACTCGTCGACCTCTCCCCCGCCGCTGTTCCGCAACAGGCCGATGATGCGGCGCATTTCGGTCAATCCCTGGACGCTGTTCTCCCGGATCACCGCCAGCACCTCCACCAGCGGGTCGTCCTCCGCCCGCCGCTGACGCCGGGCCACCGACTGCGCGCCGGTCGCGTGGATCGCGATGGCCGACAGGTGGTTGGCCACCACGTCGTGCAACTCCCGGGCCATCCTCGCCCGTTCGGCCACCACGGCCTGCCGCCGGTCCATCTCGGAGAGCAGCGCGGTCTGCTCGGCCCGCAGCCGCTGGGACTCCGCCTCCTGGCGGTGCTTGCGCACGATGTCGCCGGTCCAGACGGGCGCCAGGAAGACCAGCGCGGTCACCACCACGACGGCCACCGCCGTCGGGGCGTCGCTGTAGATCAGCACCAGCGTCGAGAGCACCAGCACCGAGGCCGCACCGGTCAGGTGCAGCACCCGCGACATCTTCGGGTTGCCGTAGAGCACCGCGGCGTAGAGCAGGTCGGTGTACATCAGGGTGGTCGCCAGGAGCGCGCCGTTGAAGATGCTGACCCCGAAGACGATCCCGCCGACCGACGCGATGAGGATCGGCCGGCTCCGGCGGACCAGCTCCAGCGAGGCCATCACCACCAGGGGCGGGACGACCATCCAGCGGGCGATGTGCCCGGAGCCGTCGTAGACCTTGACGGCGATCAGGAACAGGCCCCCGAGCAGCCCGAAGAGCGCGATCGCACGGTCTTCCTGCTGCGGGGTGAGTGTCGGTCTGCGCACGACCCCATCAGATCATCCCCGGCACGGCCCCCGACTCGGGTCCGGGGAGGAGTCCGGGTACATCGAAAGGTGCAGCCCGGACTCGGCTCCCGCGACGACGACGCGCGGACCCGCGCACGGAACGCTGGAAGCACCACCGAACATCCCGGAGCCCGCCATGATCGTCACCCTCATCCTCGCCGCCGAGGTCGCCTTCTGGGTGGTCCTCGGTCTGGCCCTCACCGCCCGCTACCTGCTGCGACTGCGCACGCTGAGCACCGCCCTGCTGATCGGCCTGCCGGTCCTGGACCTCACGCTGTTCACGCTCGCCGTGCTCGACCTGCGCGGCGGCGCCACCGCGAGCTGGACGCACGCGCTGGCCGCGAGCTACGCGGGCTTCTCGCTCGGGTTCGGGCCGTCCCTGGTCCGCTGGGCCGACCGGCACTTCGAGTACCGCTTCGCCGGCGGCCCCAAGCCCCCGCGCTCGCCCAAGTACGGAACGGCCCGGACCCGCTACGAGTGGCAGGTGGCCGGCCGCACCACGGTCTCGGCCGGCGTCACGCTCGCCCTGATCACCCTCATGGTGCCGCTCTCCGCCGGGGCCGCGCAGTTCTCCACCTTCGGCGGCTGGTACCTGCGGCTGGCCCTGGTGGCCGGGATCAACCTGGCCGTGGCCGCCGGCTACTCGATCTGGCCCAAGGAGGCGCCGGCCGGCGCGATCGTCGAGGACGGCCACGTGGTCGGCTGGAAGATCCCGCAGCAGTAGCAGTCGTCGGTCGGCGGTTCGTCGGTCAGCGGTTCTCGCCCGGCACCCAGAGCACGTCGCCGCGCTCCCCGTTGGCCGCCCGGGCCAGGATGAAGAGCAGGTCCGAGAGCCGGTTCAGGTACTTGGCGGTCAGCGGGTTGATGCTCTCCCCGTGCACCTCGACGGCCGCCCAGGTGGCCCGCTCGGCCCGGCGCACCACCGTGCAGGCCAGGTGCAGGTACGCGGCGCCGGCGGTGCCGCCGGGGAGGATGAAGCTCCGCAGCTTCTCCAGCGACTCCAGGTAGTGGTCGCAGTCCGTCTCCAGCCTGTCGATGTAGGACTGCAGCACCCGCAGCGGCGGGTACTTCGGGTCCTCCACCACCGGGGTGGCCAGGTCCGCGCCGACGTCGAAGAGGTCGTTCTGGACGCGGGTGAGCACCGCGACGACGTCCTCCGCCAACCCGCCCGCCGCGATCGCCACGCCGATCGCGGCGTTGGCCTCGTTGGCGTCCGCGTAGGCGACCAGGCGCGGGTCGGTCTTGCTCGTACGGCTCATGTCGCCCAGCGCGGTGGTGCCGTCGTCGCCGGTCCTGGTGTAGATGCGCGTCAGATTGACCATGCGGCCAAGACTAACCGCGAGGTTAGGCGACGTTAACCCTCTCCCACCCCGAGGGTCTCGTCGCTACGCGACGTTGACCTCCCCCAGCCTCCGGCCGGGGGGACCCCCACCCCGAGAGTGTCGTCGCTACGCGACATTCACCCTCCCCCAGCCTCCGGCCGGGGGGACCCCCACCCCGAGGGTCTCGTCGCTACGCGACGTTGACCCTCTGCCCGGGTGGGGCTGCTTCGAGCCAGGCGAGGAAGCCGGTGAGTGCGTCGTCGCTCATCGCGAGCTCCAGCGGGGCGCCGTTGTGCAGGCAGCGCAGCACGACCGAGCCGGAGAGCAGGGCCAGCTCCTCCTGCCCCTCGGGGTAGCGCCGGCCCAGGACCTCGATCTCCCGGCGCGGGAGCACCTTGCGCGGGCGCGGGGCGTACGAGAAGACCCGGAACCACTCGATGGAGTCGCCGCTGTACCGGCCGATACCAAAAACCCACCCCTTGCCGTCGGTCTGGGGAACCGGGGCCGAGGTGGGTTTGCCGTTCTCGTCGAGGTCGGGCTGCGTCGAGGCGTCGGCGGGCATTTTGAGCCGGTAGCTGCAGTCGAACGTGCCGCCGACCCGCTGGATCACACGGCGGCGTACCGCGAACGCGACCAACCCGATCACACCGAGCGCCACGACCGCCGCACACACCACAAGGGCGAGGACCATGCTCACCTACCTCCTCGCTACCCGCGTTCCCCGTTTCGGTCGTACCAGGCGACCGCGTTGACCTACCAACTGAGACGACAGTCCCGGGGTCACGCTCAGGCGTCCCCGGGACCGTCGGTCGACCCCGCTCAGGCGGGGTCCGGCGCACTCAGGCGTGGGCCTTGAGGCCACGCGCCGCGAACAGACGCACCTCGGCGCGCCGCTCGGCGTGCGCGTCGATGTCCGCCTTGGCCTTCTCCAGTGCGCGCTCGGCGCGCGCGACGTCGATCTCGTCCGCCAGCTCGGCGATCTCCGCGAGCAGAGAAAGCTTGTTGTCGGCGAAGGAGATGAAGCCGCCGTGCACCGCGGCGATCACGGTGCCGCCGTCCGTGGTGCGGATGGTGACCGGACCGGTCTCCAGCACGCTCAGCACCGGGGTGTGACCCGGCATGATGCCGGTGTCACCGGAGGCCGTACGGGCGACGACGATGGTGGCCGCACCGGACCACACCTTGCGGTCGGCTGCGACCAGCTCGACGTGCAGCTCAGCCAACGTGGGCTCCTAGGCTCATGCAACGCCCGATTACTCGGGAGTTTCGGTAAGAATAACGGGCCCGCGCCCCCGGCATGAAACCGGCGGCACGGATTTGACCGGAATCACAGCCGGTGCGACGTGAGGGGTGGGTCCCAGGGCTGGGGCCCACCCCTCACGGTCACACTCCGCTGCTACCGGCCGCGATTACTTCTTCGCGAGCTCGGCGGCGTTGCGCTCGAGGTCCTCGATGCCACCGCACATGAAGAACGCCTGCTCGGGGACGGAGTCGTACTTGCCGTCCGCGATCGAGTTGAAGGCCTCGATGGTCTCGGACAGCGGCACGGTCGAACCCTCGACGCCGGTGAACTGCTTCGCCACGTAGGTGTTCTGCGAGAGGAAGCGCTCGATGCGACGGGCACGGTGGACCGTGATCTTGTCCTCCTCCGACAGCTCGTCCATACCGAGGATGGCGATGATGTCCTGGAGGTCCTTGTACTTCTGCAGGATCCCCTTGATACGGATGGCCGTCTCGTAGTGGGTCTGCGCGATGTACCGCGGGTCGAGGATGCGGGACGTGGAGTCCAGCGGGTCGACGGCCGGGTAGATGCCCTTCTCCGAGATCGGGCGCGACAGAACGGTGGTCGCGTCCAGGTGGGCGAAGGTGGTGGCCGGGGCCGGGTCGGTCAGGTCGTCCGCGGGGACGTAGATCGCCTGCATCGAGGTGATCGAGTGACCGCGGGTCGAGGTGATGCGCTCCTGCAGGAGGCCCATCTCGTCGGCCAGGTTCGGCTGGTAGCCCACCGCGGAGGGCATGCGGCCGAGCAGGGTCGACACCTCGGAACCGGCCTGGGTGAACCGGAAGATGTTGTCGATGAAGAGGAGCACGTCCTGCTTCTCGACGTCACGGAAGTACTCCGCCATGGTCAGCGCGGAGAGCGCGACGCGCAGACGGGTGCCCGGCGGCTCGTCCATCTGGCCGAAGACCAGCGCGGTCTTGTCCAGAACGCCCGAGTCGACCATCTCGTCGATGAGGTCGTTGCCCTCACGGGTACGCTCGCCGACGCCGGCGAAGACCGACACACCACCGAAGTTCTCGGCGACGCGGTAGATCATCTCCTGGATCAGAACGGTCTTGCCGACACCGGCACCACCGAACAGACCGATCTTGCCACCGGTGACGTACGGGGTGAGGAGGTCGATGACCTTGATGCCGGTCTCGAACATCTCGGTCTTGGACTCGAGGTCCTTGAAGTCGGGGGCCTTGCGGTGGATCGGCCACCGGACCTGGACCTGCGACTCGAACTCGTCCTTGTCGACGTTCAGCACCTCACCGAGGGCGTTGAACACCTTGCCCTTGGTGATCTGGCCGACCGGCACCGAGATGGCGGCACCGGTGTCGGTGACCTGCGAGCCACGGACCAGGCCGTCGGTCGGCTGCATCGAGATGCCGCGGACCAGGCCGTCGCCGAGGTGCTGGGCGACCTCAAGGGTGAGGACCTTCTTGCCCGTGCCGTCGGGGTTGTCCACCTCGACGTGCAGGGCGTTGAACATGTCCGGAATCGCGTCGACGGGGAACTCCACGTCGACGACCGGGCCGATGACCCGCGCGACGCGGCCCGTCGCCGTGGTCGGCTCAACAGTGGTAGTCATACTCATTCGCTCCCGCGGCTCGCGTCAGCGAGCGCGTTGGCGCCACCGACGATCTCGCTGATTTCCTGGGTGATCTCGGCCTGACGGGCCGAGTTGGCAAGCCGCGTGAGCGACTTGATGAGCTCGCCGGCGTTGTCCGTCGCGCTCTTCATCGCGCGGCGGCGGGCGGCGTGCTCGGAGGCGGCCGACTGCAGCAGCGCGTTGTAGATCCGGCTCTCCACGTACCGCGGCAGCAGCGCGTCGAGGACGCCCTCCGCCGACGGCTCGAAGTCGTAGAGCGGGAAGATCTCCGTCTTGGCCGACGACTCGTCGCTGAGCTGGACCTCGTCGAGCTTCAGCGGCAGCAGCCGGGCCTCGACAGCGGTCTGCGTCAGCATCGACTCGAACTTGGTCGAGATCACGTGGACCTCGTCCACCCCGCCGGTCTCGGCCGTGAAGGCCTCGATCAGCGCGGCCGAGACCTCCTTGGCGTCGCCGTAGGTCGGCTTGTCCGAGAAGCCCGTCCACGAGTCCGCGACCGCGAGGTCGCGGAAGCCGTAGTACGAGACGCCCTTGCGGCCGACGGCGTACGTCACCACGTCCTTGCCCTCGGACCGCAGGCGCTCGGAGAGCGCCAGCGAGGCCTTGATGGCGTTGGACGAGTAGCCGCCCGCCAGGCCGCGGTCCGCCGTGATCAGCAGGACTGCGGCACGCGTGGCGTTCGGGTTCTCGCTGGTGAGCGGGTGCTTGGCGTTGGACCGGGTGGCCACCGCCGTCACCGCCCGGGTGAGCTCATCGGCGTACGGGGTGGAGGCGGCCACCGCGCGCTGCGCCTTACCGATGCGCGCCGCGGAGATCATCTCCATCGCCTTGGTGATCTTCTTCGTCGCGGTGACAGAGCGGATCCGGCGCTTGTAGACCCGAAGCTGTGCTCCCATGGGTCGTTACGTCCTTTCCCTCGCTACCGGACTCAGGCCTGCTCGGAGAGCAGCTTGCCGTCAGCGGTCTGGTAACCCTGCTTGAACTCGCCGATCGCGGCGGTCAGCGCGTCGACGGTGCCGTCGGCGAGCAGGCCGGTCTCGACGATGCCCGCGAGCAGGTCCTTGTGCTGCAGGCGCACGTGGTCCAGGAACTCGCGCTCGAAGCGGCGGATCTCGGCGACCGGGACGTCGTCCAGCTTGCCGGTGGTGCCGGCCCAGATGGAGACGACCTGCTCCTCGACCGGGAACGGCTGGTACTGGCCCTGCTTCAGCAGCTCGACCATGCGCGCACCGCGCTCCAGCTGGGCCTTGGAGGCCGCGTCCAGGTCGGAGCCGAAGCCGGCGAAGGCCTCCAGCTCACGGTACTGGGCGAGGTCCAGGCGCAGACGGCCGGCGACCGAGCGCATGGCCTTGATCTGGGCGGAGCCACCGACGCGGGAGACCGAGATACCGACGTTCACGGCCGGGCGGATGCCGGCGTTGAACAGGTCGGACTCCAGGAAGCACTGGCCGTCGGTGATCGAGATGACGTTGGTCGGGATGTACGCCGACACGTCGTTGGCCTTGGTCTCGATGATCGGGAGACCGGTCATCGAGCCGCCGCCCAGCTCGTCGTTCAGCTTCGCGCAGCGCTCCAGCAGGCGGGAGTGCAGGTAGAAGACGTCGCCCGGGTACGCCTCGCGGCCCGGCGGGCGGCGCAGCAGCAGGGAGACGGAACGGTAGGCCTCGGCCTGCTTCGACAGGTCGTCGAAGATGATCAGGACGTGCTTGCCGTCGTACATCCACTCCTGGCCGATGGCGGAGCCGGTGTACGGAGCGAGGTACTTGAAGCCGGCCGGGTCGGAGGCGGGAGCGGCCACGATGGTGGTGTACTCCAGCGCGCCGGCCTCCTCCAGGGCGCCGCGGACGGACGCGATGGTGGAGCCCTTCTGGCCCACGGCGACGTAGATGCAGCGGACCTGCTTCTCCGGGTCGCCCGAGCGCCAGTTGTCGCGCTGGTTGATGATCGTGTCGACGGCCACCGCGGTCTTGCCGGTCTGGCGGTCGCCGATGATCAGCTGGCGCTGGCCGCGGCCGATCGGGGTCATCGCGTCGATGGCCTTGATGCCGGTCTGCAGCGGCTGCTTGACCGACTTGCGGGCCATGACGCCCGGGGCCTGCAGCTCCAGGGCGCGGCGACCGGTGGAGGCGATGTCGCCCAGACCGTCGATCGGGTTGCCCAGCGGGTCCACGACGCGGCCGAGGTAGCCGTCGCCGACCGGCACGGAGAGGACCTCGCCGGTGCGGCGCACCGTCTGACCCTCCTCGATGCCGCCGAACTCACCGAGGATGACGACACCGATCTCGCGGGTGTCGAGGTTCAGCGCGAGGCCGAGCGTGCCGTCCTCGAACTTCAGCAGCTCGTTGGCCATGACCGAGGGCAGGCCCTCGACATGGGCGATACCGTCCGCTGCGTCAGTGACCGTGCCGACCTCTTCCACAGAGGCGGCGTCCGGCTGGTACGACTGGACAAAGTCGGCCAGCGCGTCCCGGATCTCCTCCGGACGGATCGTAAGCTCCGCCATCAGGCTTCCCTGCTCTCCTAGTTTGCGATCCTCGGCCCGCCATTGAGGGCCGCAAGTACTCGACTCTCGGCCGGGTCGTATGAACCGGCCGTACGATTTGCCGACTCCGGTGGAGCCGGTTCCCGACCGAGGGTCGGATGTGCTGCTTTTGGTGGGGTTCAGCCTTCGAGCGACTGGCGAGCGCCCTCAAGGCGGCTCGACACGGTGCCCTCGATGATCTCGTCACCGATCTGCACCCGGACACCGCCGACGACCTCGGGGTCGACGTCGATGTTCAGGTGGACCTGGCGGCCGTACAGCCGGCCGAGAGCACCCGACAGGCGCTCCTTCTGGCTGTCCGACAGCGGCACCGCGGTGGTGACCAGGGCCACCACCCGGCCGCGCCGCGTGGCGGCGAGCTTCGAGTAGGACTCCAGGCCCTGCTCCAGGCTACGTCCACGCGGGGTGTTGACCAGGCTGGTGACCAGCCGGACGGTGCCCGCGTTGGCGCGGCCGCCGAGCAGCTTCTTGATCAGCTCCGCCTTGGCGGCGGCACCGGCCTTCGGCTCGGTCAGCGCGGAGCGCAGCTCGTGCGAGCCGCTCACCACCCGGCCGAACCGGAACAGCTCGTCCTCGACGTCGTCCAGGACACCGGCCTTCTCGGCGGCGATGACCTCGGCGTACGAGGACAGCTCCTCGACCGAGTCGACCAGGTCGCGCGCACCCGACCAGCGGGAGCGGACCAGGCCGGAGACCAGGTCGACCGTCTCGCCGGAGACCTGGCCGGACAGCAGCGAGGAGACCAGCTGCGCCTTGTCCTGACCCGACCGGGACGGGTCGGTCAGCACGCGGCGGAGCGACACCTCACGGTCCAGCAGGGCCGTGACGGCGGTGAGCTCCTCGGCGAGCTTGACCGCGTCCACCGAGGTGGAGTCGGTCAGGCTCTCCAGGTTCTGCCGCCCGGCGGCGAGGGCCTCGCGGCTGGCGCCGATCACTTGGCCGCGCCCTGAGCAACGGCGGCCTTGGCCTCCAGCTCGTCCAGGAAGCGGTCGATGACACCGCTCTGCCGCGCGTGGTCCTCAAGGGACTCACCCACGATGCGGGACGCCAGCTGGGAGGCCAGCGAGCCCACGTCCTGGCGCAGGGCGGCGGTCGCCTGCTTCTTGTCGGCCTCGATCTGGGCGTGGCCGGCGGCGACGATGGCCTCGCGCTGGCGCTGGCCCTCCTCGCGCATCTCGGTGAGCTGGGCAGCGCCCTGCTCGCGAGCCTGCTCGACGATGCGGGCAGCCTCGTGACGCGCGTCGGCGAGCTCGGCGCGGTACTGCTCAAGCAGGGCCTGGGCCTCGGCCTGAGCGGCCTCGGCGCGCTCCATGCCGCCCTCGATGGCGTCCCGGCGCTCCGACAGCACCTTCTCGATGCTGGGGAGGAGCTTCTTGCCGAGCAGACCGAAGACGATGAAGAAGCAGATCAGGCCGATGATGACCTCGGGCCACGCGGGGAGAAGAGGATTCATGATCTCCTCCTCCTGCGCGATCTGAGCCGCGATGCTCATATCTGGACCTTCCTCGAATGGGTCTACGGCGGGATTACTTGTTGCCGAAGACGAACGGCATGACGATGCCGATCAGAGCGAGGGCCTCGGTGAGCGCGAAGCCGATGAACATGTTGGCGCGGATGAGACCGGCAGCCTCGGGCTGGCGGGCCATGGCCTGGACACCGTTACCGAAGATCAGACCGACGCCGATGCCGGGGCCGATGGCGGCGAGGCCGTAGCCGATCGAGGCGACGGAACCGTAGACAGTGCCCTCAGCGAGGAAGCTCATTGCAGTTGTCCTTTGCAGGGGTGGTGAACCGGTGGTGATTGGCCACCGGGCATTCCGGGAGGTGTGGTTCGGGGGTGGGGCCGGGGAGCCCCAGGCTCAGTGCGCCTCTTCGAGGGCACCGGCGATGTAGCTGCTGGCCAGCATCACGAAGATGTAGGCCTGCAGGAACTGGACCAGCAGCTCGAAGGCGGTCAGCGCGATGGTCACGACGAAGGACGCCGTGCCGTACAGCGCGCCCAGGGTCGGGCTGAGCAGGTACCAGGAGGCGATGGAGAACATCACGATCAGCAGGTGGCCGGCGAACATGTTCGCGAAGGCTCGGACCGCGAGCGTGAAGGGGCGCACGAAGATGTTCGAGAAGAACTCGATCGGCACCAGGATGAACATGACCCAGCCGGGGATGCCCGACGGCCAGCAGAGGTTCTTGAAGCCGCCCACGAAGCCGTGCTTCTTGAAGGTCAGCGTCATGTAGGTGATCCACACGACGGCTGCGAGGCCGGCCGGGAAGGCGATCGCCGCGGTCACCGGGAACTGGGCGAACGGGATGATCGACATGATGTTCATCAACCAGATGAAGAAGAACATCGAGACGAGCATCGGGACGTACTTCTCGCCCTTCTTGCCGATCGTCTCCAGAACGATGGAGCGCTTGACGAAGTCGTAGCCGATCTCACCGACCAGCTGCAGCTTGCCGGGGACGAGCCGCGGCTTCGCGAAGGCGGCCCAGAAGAACAGGACGACCAGCACCGCGACGATCATCGACAGCAGCATCGGCTTGTTGAACTCGAAGCTGCCGATCGTGAAAATCGGCTCGAACTGGAACTCGTTCAGACCCGGGGCCGGGAAGCCGCAGCCAGCGTCCCCGAAGTGGCAACTGCCTGAGGCGAGGGACGTGAGTTCAGCACTCACCACGGACTCCTTCGTCGTGACGCATGGTTACGGCAACCTCGGTGTGTCGGCGTGGCCTGCGACCACGGAGCGGCACTGGAACTTGATGGGTTTCTCGCCGACCCCGCCCGGCGGTGCGCTGCACCACCGCGGGATCATCGAAGACTGCGCGGATCCGGGGGGCGATCGGTCCGCCGTGCGGACAGACCTGGCCTCTTCCCGTACTCCGTTGTTGCGACGGACGATAGCAGTCCGTCAGCGCGGCATAAACACCGCCCCCCTCGTTGGGGGGACAGTGGGGCGTCGTCACTGTTGACGCCCCTTGTCGGACGGCTTGTCGCCCTTGTTTTCAGAGGCGTTGGGGTCGACGTAGAACATCTTGGCCTTCAGCGCGCCGCGCACCTGGAACCCCGTCCAGATGAGTGCGCAGCCCAGCAGCGTGAAGGCGAAGGCCTGTCGATTGAAGAGTTCGGTGTCCTTGAACACGGCCAGCACGATGCCGACCAGCAGGATCTGCGTCGTGTACACCAGGAGCGCCGCGGCCATCATGATGTGCGGGTTCGACCTGGTCAGCCGGTCGAGCGCGACCTGGCCGGACGTGAAGAAGGCCATCACCAGCAGCGTTCCGAAGAGGGCGCCGAGCAGCCCCTTGCCACCCGCGACTGCAAAGGAGATCGCCATGGCGATGACTCCGGCGACCGCAGTGGGGATCGCGGCGCCTCGGAGGATCCGGGCGTCGTTGGACGGCATGTCGGCAACTCCGGCGGCATGTCGATGTGGCGGGGGGACGGGCACAGAACGTGGTGGTGACACCGGACCGGGACCGCCGTGGACCGGCCGCTCTGCGGCGAGTCCGTCGAGGGAGACCGGCCAGGGACGGAAGTCATCCACCTGTGAGGTCTTTCGGCGTGTTCTCGGTACTCGTGAACGGTATCACAAACTATTTGATGAGAGCTTTACCATGAATGTGTGGCACCTGTCACACCGATGGCCCAGCAGTGCCGCCGAACGAGTGAGTCCACTTGACAGCGCGTCACTCCCCCTACCTGCCGCGGCCGTTGCCGTGACCACGGCCGCCGATCGCGGAGGACCCCTTCGTCACCCCCCCGAGCAGTCGCTTGTCCTCGGCGGACAGCTCGGCCATCGGCTCGGAGGCCGGGTCCGAGGCGGACGCGGCGGTCAGGACCTCGCCCTGCTCCTCACGCTCCGCGACCGCGGCGGCCCTGCGGGCCGCGGGACGGCGGCGGTAGCGCGGCGGGACGAAGGCCTGCACCGCGCGCGGGGCCCGCGGCCGGAACCGCGGGGTGAGCAGCACGACCAGGCCGACCAGGCAGAGCCCGGCCAGCGTCAGCACGACGGTGCGGCCGGTGTTGGTGACCGAGAAGGCGACGGTCCCGAAGGCGATCAGCGCGGCCCAGAAGTACATGATCAGTACGGCGCGGCTGTGCGAGTGGCCGACCTGGAGCAGTCGGTGGTGCAGGTGCCGCTTGTCGGCGGCGAACGGGGACTGGCCCGCCCAGGTGCGGCGGACCACCGCGAGCAGCAGGTCCGCCAGCGGCAGCGCGATGACCGTCAGCGGCAGCAGCAGCGGGATGTAGATCGGCACCAGGGCGTGCACGGTGGCGGTCTGCGAACCGGTCTCGCTGGTGATCAGGTCGGGGTCGACGCGGCCGGTGATGGAGATGGCGGCGACGGCCAGCATCAGGCCGAGCATCATCGAGCCGGAGTCGCCCATGAAGATCCGGGCCGGGTGCAGGTTGTGCACCAGGAAGCCCACGCACATGCCGATCAGCAGCACGCTGAACAGCACTGCGGGGGCGGCGTCGCTGATCGTGTAGCCGTACCAGAGCCGGTAGGAGTACAGGAAGAAGGCCATCGCGGCGATGCAGACCATGCCGGCGGCCAGGCCGTCGAGGCCGTCGATGAAGTTCACCGCGTTGACCATGACGACGACCAGGGTGACCGAGATGACCATGCCCTGGGTGGGGCTGACCGCGACCGGGCCGACGCCGGGCACCGGCAGGGTGATCACCGTGACGCCCTGCCAGACCATCACGCCGGCGGCGATCATCTGGCCGCCGAGCTTCACCAGGGCGTCCACGCCCCACTTGTCGTCCAGCACGCCGAGCAGCCACATGATCCCGGCGCCGGAGAGCAGCGCGCGGATGTCGGTGCCCTGGGAGAACACCTTGCTCAGGTTGTCCAGTTGGGAGGCGACCAGGATGCCGGCGCAGAGACCGCCGAACATGGCGATGCCGCCGAGCCGGGGGGTGGGTTCGCGGTGCACGTCACGGGCGCGGACCGGGGGCATCGCCCCCGCCGCGATGGCGAACTTCCGGACCGGGCCGGTCAGCAGGTAGGTGACGGCCGCGGTGCAGAACAGCACCAGCAGATACTCACGCACCACTGGCCTCCTGCTGCACTGTCCGACGGGTGGGTACCGAAGGTACTCCCGTGCCTGTCCGGGGTTCGAGGTGCGTCGCCACAGCACACACCTTATTGAGTCGGACGCCGGGGGTGTGCATCGCGGTTCGCCCTACCGGGTAGGAGAACCGGATAGCCGGTCAACGGCGGCCCGCGAAGGCCCCCGCGAGCTCCCGGACGCGCTCCCCCACCCGGACGTCCGTACCCCCGGCGAGCAGCCGTCCGATCAGCCCGGCGATCTCCGTCAGCTCGCTCTCGCCCATGCCCTGCGAGGTCACCGTGCCGGTTCCCAGCCGGATGCCGGAGGCCTCGGACGGCGGTGCGGGGTCGTACGGGAGCGCGCACTTGCCGAGCAGCAGCCCGGCGGCGGCGCAGCGGCGCTCCGCCTCGGCGCCGCTCACCCCGAGCGGGCCGACGTCGGCGGTCACCAGGTGGGTGTCGGTCCCGCCGGTCAGCGGGCGCGCCCCGGCCGCTTCGAGCCCCGCCGCGAGCACCCGCGCCCCCGCCACGGTGCGGTGGGCGTAGGCGCGGTACGCGGGGGTGGCGGCCTCGGCCAGCGCGACGGCCTTGCCGGCCACCTCGTTCATCGCGGCGCCGCCCTGGCTGAACGGGAAGACCGCCCGGTCGATCCGTTCGGCCAGCTCGGCGGTGCAGAGCAGCAGGCCGCCGCGCGGGCCGCGGAGCAGCTTGTGGGTCGCGGCCACGGTGACGTCCGCGTACGGCACCGGGGAGGGCGCCAGGCCGGCCGCGATCAGGCCGGTGGTCTGCGCGACGGTGGCGACCAGGTAGGCGTCCACCTCGTCGGCGATCTCCCGGAAGGCGGCCCAGTCCGGGTGCCGGGGGTGCGAGATGGAGCCGGCCATGATGGCCTTGGGACGGTGCCGGCGGGCCAGCTCGCGGACCTGGTCGAGGTCGACCAGCCCGTCCTCGCGGTGCACCCCGTAGCCGACGAACTCGAACCACCGGCCGGAGAAGTTGGACCGTGAGCCGCAGCTGAGGTGGCCGCCGTGCTCCAGCGACATCGCCAGCACCGTGTCCCCGGGCCGCAGCAGTGCCGCGTAGGCCGCCAGCACGGCCGAGGTGGCCGAGCGCGGCTGCACGTTGGCGTGCGGGGCCGCGAACAGCGCGCGGGCCCGGTCGACGGCCAGCAGCTCGGCGGCGTCGGCCAGCGCGCAACCGGTGTGGTGGCGCCGGCCCGGGTAGCCCTCGGCGTACTTGTCGATCAGCGGCCCGGTGAGCGCGGCCAGCACCGCCGGACTGGTCAGGTTCTCCCCCGCCAGCAGCTGGATCGTCTCGGCCCTCCGCTCGGCCTCGGCGGCCAGCAGGTCGGCGAGCTGCGGGTCGGCCCGGAGGAGGGCCTCGTCGGGGGCCTCGGACGCCCACCGGCGCCCCGTCGTGTCGGTGGAGCCGGTCGCGGCATCGGTGACGGTCATGGCGGGGCTCCCGGGCTGCATGGGGGCGCCTCCCGGCCGGAGACCGGGAGAGGGTGAGGGTTCCTCCAGCGTAGGACCGGCCCCCCGGAGCGGCACGGCGGCGCGGGCCGGGGTGCACCCGCCCGGGCGTGCGGTCGACACGGCCGGGGGCGTCACGCCCTGCGCGGGCGGCTCCGCTCAGAAGCGCGCGGGGACCCCGGTGAGCGCGGTCACCACCGGGTCGACGGCGTGGAATATCTCCTCGCCGCAGTTGCGGAACATGCCGATCGGCGCGCCGTACGGGTCGTGCACCTCGTCCGACTCCGGGTTCGCGGCGAGCAGCCAGCCGCGCAGCGAGGCGGCGGCCCGGACCAGGGCGCGGGCGCGCTCGGTGACGTCGGCGCCGCGCCGCGGGTCCGGGAGGGTGCCCGGGTCGATCGTCCGGACCAGGCGGGTGAACTCCTTCATGGTGAAGGTGCGCAGACCGGCCTCGTGGCCCATCGAGATGACCTGGGCCCGGTGGTCCAGGGTCGCGGTGAGCACCAGGTCGGCCTCGACCACGTGTTCGTCCAGCAGCTCGCGGCCGGTGAAGCCGCCGCTGTCGGCGCCGTACTCGTCCAGCACCGTGGCGGCGTGGTCCTCCATCGGTGCGCCCTCGTGGCCCCAGGTGCCGGCCGACTCGACCAGGATGCGGCCGGCCACCCGGGGGTTGAGCCGGGTGTCCAGCTCACGCCGGGTGAGCCGCTCGGCGATCGGCGAGCGGCAGATGTTGCCGGTGCACACGTACAGGATCCGGAAGTGGTCCAGCGGCCTGGGGCCCACGCTCAGGTACGGCGATATGCCGGGCCCGGCATGGAGGGAGGCGGCCGTCAACTGCCGGCCTCCAGGTCGGGGACGACCTCCCTCAGCTGCTCGGCGGTGATCGCGCCGGCCCGCAGCAGCACCGGGACCTTGCCGGTGACGTCGACGATCGACGACGCCTGCGCGTGGTCGGCCGTGCCGCCGTCCAGGTACACCGAGATGGCGTCGCCGAGCTGCTGCTCGGCCTCGTCGCAGGTGGACGGGGACGGGCCGCCGGTCCGGTTGGCGCTGGAGACGGCGAGCGGGCCGGTGGCGTTCAGCAGCTCGATCGCGACCGGGTGCAGCGGCATCCGGACGGCGACGGTGCCCCGGGTCTCGCCGAGGTCCCAGCGCAGCGACGGCTGGTGCTTGGCGACCAGGGTGAGCCCGCCCGGCCAGAACGCGTCGACCAGCTCCCAGGCCTGCTCGGAGAAGTCGGTGACCAGCCCGTGCAGGGTGGTCGGCGAGCCGACCAGCACCGGCGAGGGCATGTTGCGGCCGCGGCCCTTGGCGGCGAGCAGGGCGGCGACGGCCTCCGGGGAGAAGGCGTCCGCACCGACCCCGTAGAGGGTGTCGGTGGGCAGCACGACGAGTTCGCCCCGGCGGATGGCCGAGGCGGCCTCGCGCAGGCCCGTCGCGCGGTCCCCTGCGTCGGCACAGTCGTAGCGGCGGCTCATCGGTGCGGTCCCCTTCCGAGACAAGGCATCACGTGGACGGGCGCGGTCACAGCGACGCCTTGCGCGCCGTGGTGAATCGCGGCCGGTTGTTCAGGTCGCGGTGGTCGGCGGTGTCGGTCCAGCCGGCTTCCTCGTTGAAGATCCACGGGACCTGTCCGCCCTGGGTGTCGGCGTGCTCGATCACCACGGCGCCGCCCGGGCGCAGCAGCCGGGCCGCGACCCGCTGGATGCCCCGGATGGTGTCCAGGCCGTCCTCGCCGGAGAACAGCGACATCTGCGGGTCGTGGTCGCGGGCCTCCGGGGCGACGTACTCCCACTCGGTGAGCGGGATGTACGGCGGGTTGGAGATGACCAGGTCGAAGCGGCCGTCCCAGGCGCGGTCGTCCTCGAAGGCCCTGGTGGCGTCGCCCTCGTGCAGGCTGATCCGGGCGCGGTCGGGCGAGGCCTCGATGTTGCGCCGGGTGTACGGCAGCGCGCCCTCGTCGAGCTCGAAGGCGTGCACGGTGGAGCGCGGCAGTTCCTGGGCCAGGGCCAGCGCGATGGCGCCGGAGCCCGAGCAGAGGTCGACCACGAGCGGCTCGGCGACGTCCATGTCGCGGACCGCGTCTATGGCCCACTCGACCACCGACTCGGTCTCCGGCCGGGGCACGAAGACGCCGGGGCCGACCGCCAGCTCCAGGTAACGGAAGAACGCCCGCCCGGTGATGTGCTGGAGCGGCTCGCGCGCCTCCCGCCGGGAGACGGCCTCCCAGTAGCGGGCGTCGAAGTCCGCGTCCTTGACCGTGTGCAGCTGGCTGCGCTTGACGTTGTGGACGTGTGCGGCGAGCTCCTCCGCGTCGAAGCGCGGCGACGGCACGCCGGCCGCGGCCAACCGCTGGGTGGCCTGGGCCACCTCGGCGAGTAGCAGGTTCATCCGTACGACCTCTTGCTTCCGCTCTCCGGCCTCGACGTCGGTCTCGCTGCCGCCGGTCTCAGTTCTGGTGGGCCGCGGCCAGCTTGGCCGCCGCGTCCGCGTCGACGCAGGACTGGATCACCGCGTTCAGGTCGCCGTCCAGGACCTGGTCCAGGTTGTACGACTTGAAGCCCGTGCGGTGGTCCGAGATGCGGTTCTCCGGGTAGTTGTACGTCCGGATCCGCTCGGAGCGGTCCACCGTGCGGACCTGGCTGCGGCGGGCGTCGGAGGCCTCCCGCTCGGCCTCCTCCTGCGCGGCGGCCAGCAGCCGCGAACGCAGGATGCGCATCGCCTGCTCCTTGTTCTGCAGCTGGCTCTTCTCGTTCTGGCAGGAGGCCACGATACCGGTCGGCAGGTGGGTGATCCGGACCGCGGAGTCGGTGGTGTTGACCGACTGGCCGCCGGGGCCGGACGAACGGTAGACGTCGATCCGCAGGTCGTTGGCGACGATCTCGACCTCGACCTCCTCCGCCTCGGGGGTGACCAGCACGCCCGCCGCGGAGGTGTGGATGCGGCCCTGCGACTCGGTGGCCGGCACGCGCTGCACGCGGTGCACGCCGCCCTCGTACTTCAGCCGGGCCCAGACGCCCTGACCGGGCTCGGTGCCGCCCCTGGTCTTGACGGCGACGGAGACGTCCTTGTAGCCGCCGAGGTCGGACTCGTTGGAGTCGATGATCTCGGTCTTCCAGCCGATCCGCTCGGCGAAGCGCAGGTACATCCGGAGGAGGTCGCCGGCGAACAGCGCGGACTCCTCGCCGCCCTCGCCCGCCTTGATCTCCAGGATGACGTCCTTCTCGTCGCTCGGGTCGCGCGGGACCAGCAGCAGCCGCAGCTCCTCGGTCAGCTCGTCCCGGCGCGCCTCGGAGTCCTTCACCTCGGCCAGGAACTCGGGCTCCTCGGCTGCGAGTTCGCGGGCGGCCTCGATGTCCTCGCCGGCCTGCTTCCACTCCCGGAAGACCCGGGTGATCGGGGTCAGCTCGGCGTACCGCTTGGCCAGCTTGCGCGCGTTGGCCTGGTCGGCGTGGACGGACGGGTCGGCCAGCCTCGTTTCGAGGTCGGCGTGCTCGACGAGGAGCTCTTCGACTGCCTCGAACATGGGGTGGCCTTCTTCCCGGGGATTCGGTGGGTGGGATCGCGGATGGTGCGGGGGGACGCGAACGGCGCCGGTCCCCAGCGCCCCCGGAACGAGTACGGGGGCGCCGGGAACCGGCGCCGAGGGAGCGCTAGGCCTTCGCGCTGTGCTGCTTGCCGAAGCGGGCCTCGAAGCGGGCCACGCGGCCACCGGTGTCGAGGATCTTCTGCTTGCCGGTGTAGAACGGGTGGCACTGCGAGCAGACCTCGGCGCGGATCTCGCCACTGGTCTCGGTCGAGCGGGTGGTGAACTCGGCACCGCAGGTGCAGGTCACACGGGTGACCACGTACTCGGGGTGAACGTTGGGCTTCAAGGGGTTCTCCTAGTGTTCGGGAGGGCACCGGGTCGGCGGCTGGAATGCCGCACGTGAACCGGGACCGACGGACCAGTCTGCCAGGACCGGCCGCTTCTTCCCAAACCGGGGCGCGATCCGGGATATTCCGGGCCCGCGCCGGGGTACCCGGCGGGCGCGCTCAGTGCCGGGCGGGAGCCGTCGTGGGAGCCGTCGTGGGAGCGCCTGGGGGAGTCGTCGCGGCCGACCCGGTGGGGGCCTTGGCAGGGACACCGGAGGCCTTGGCGGGGGCGCTGGGGACCTTGGCGGGGGCACTGGGGACCTTCGCGGGGGCACTGGGGACCTTGGCGGGGGCATCGGGGGCCACCCGGGCCGGGGCCTTGGCGGGCGCCGTGGGGGTGGCCTGCGCCGGGTTCTCCGGCTGCGCCACGACCACCGCCGACGGCAGCGGCCGGTCGCCCTTCATCGCCGCCCAGACCTGGTCCGCCTGCGGCTGCTGCTGGACCACCCGGTCCGGGTCGCCGGGCGCGGTCACCACCGGCAGGGTCACCATGGTGAGCTGGTCCGGCCCTATCCCCTTGAGCTCCTCGGCCAGCCCGACCAGGGAGTTGACCGAGGCGAGCCCCGAGTCGGTGGTGATGCTGCGGGTCAGGGTGTCGCCCGCCGACCAGAGCTTGGCCGGGTTGGCGAACAGCCCCATCCCGCCGGCCTGCTTGAGCAGCGAGCGCACCATCTGCTTCTGCAGCTCGATCCGGCCGAGGTCGCTGCCGTCGCCGACGCCGTGCCGGGTGCGGACGAAGGCCAGCGCCTGCCGGCCGTCGAGGCGGTGCTCGCCGGGCTGGAGGTCCAGCCCGCTGTCCTTGTCGTTTATGGCCACCGTGGTGGTCACGGTGACCCCGCCCATCGCGTCCACGACCCGGGCGAAGCCCTCGAAGTCCACCTCGACGTAGTGGTCCATCCGCAGCCCGCTGAGCTGCTCCACGGTCTTGACCGCGCACGCCGCGCCGCCGGTCTCGTACGCGCTGTTGAACATCGCGCGCTTCGCGGCCGGGGTGGCCCTCCCCGCGGCGTCGGTGCACGCGGGGCGCGGCACCAGGGTGTCGCGGGGGATCGAGACCACGTCGGCGCGCGAGTGGTCCTGGTTGACGTGCACGACCATCGCGGTGTCCGAGCGGGAGGTGCCGTCGGTGTCCCCGCCGGCCAGGTCGCCGTTGCCGCCGGCTCGCGAATCCGAGCCCAGCACCAGGAGGTTGAACGACCCGTCGGCGGCCGTCGGCGGCCGTGAGGTGCCCAGCGTGGCGTCGATGTCGACGCTCTTGATGTTCCCGTTCAGCCGGTGGTACGCGTAGCCCGCCGCTCCGGCCCCGAGGATGACGAGGGCGGCCAGTGCGCACGCGACCGCACGCGTGATCCTGCGGCGGCGACTCGGAACCCTCTTGTGCTCGGCCATACCGTTCAGAATAAATCGGACAAGATGCTCCAAAGGCCCCAGGATGTCGCAACTCTGGAACAAACCTCCGGAACGCCCCTCCCCGCCAAACCTCCCGCAGGCCTCCGGCGGGTCTCCGCGGGTCTCCGGAAACGACGAACCCCGGCCCGCTCGCGCGGGCCGGGGTTCCGTGTAGCCGAACCGTCTCGCGACGGTCAGTCGCCGGACCCGGGGGTCGTCTTGGCGATCTGCATCAGGAACTCGGCGTTGGACTTGGTCTGCTTCATCTTGTCCAGCAGCAGCTCGATCGCCTGCTGCGAGTCGAGCGCGTGCAGCACCCGGCGCAGCTTCCAGACGATCGCCAACTCCTCGCTGCCGAGCAGGATCTCCTCCTTGCGGGTGCTGGAGGCGTCCACGTCGACGGCCGGGAAGATGCGCTTGTCCGAGAGCTTCCGGTCGAGCTTGAGCTCCATGTTGCCGGTGCCCTTGAACTCCTCGAAGATCACCTCGTCCATCCGCGAGCCGGTCTCGACCAGCGCGGTGGCCAGGATAGTCAGCGAGCCGCCGTTCTCGATGTTGCGCGCGGCACCGAAGAACTTCTTCGGCGGGTACAGCGCGGTCGAGTCGACACCACCGGACAGGATGCGGCCGGAGGCCGGCGCCGCCAGGTTGTAGGCGCGGCCGAGGCGGGTGATCGAGTCCAGCAGGATCACCACGTCGTGGCCCAGCTCCACCAGGCGCTTGGCGCGCTCGATGGCCAGCTCCGCGACGGTGGTGTGGTCCTCCGCCGGGCGGTCGAAGGTCGAGGAGATGACCTCGCCCTTCACCGACCGCTGCATGTCGGTGACCTCCTCCGGACGCTCGTCGACCAGGACGACCATCAGGTGGCACTCGGGGTTGTTGTGGGTGATCGCGTTGGCGACCGCCTGCAGCACCATGGTCTTGCCGGTCTTCGGCGGCGCGACGATCAGACCGCGCTGGCCCTTGCCGATCGGCGACACCAGGTCGATGATCCGGGTGGTCAGGACGCCCGGGTCGGTCTCCAGGCGCAGCCGCTCCTGCGGGTACAGCGGGGTCAGCTTGTTGAACTCGGGACGACCGCGGCCGCTCTCCGGGTCCATGCCGTTGACGGAGTCCAGCCGCACCATGGCGTTGAACTTCTCGCGGCGCTCGCCGTCGCGCGGCTGGCGCACCGCGCCGGTGATGGCGTCACCCTTGCGCAGGCCGTTCTTGCGGACCTGGGCGAGCGAGACGTAGACGTCGTTCTGGCCCGGCAGGTAGCCGGAGGTGCGCACGAACGCGTAGTTGTCGAGGATGTCGAGGATGCCCGCGACGGGGATCAGGACGTCGTCCTCGCCGACCTGCGGCTCGGCCACACCGGCCTCGAAGCCCTCGCGGCGGCCACGGCCACGGCGGTCGCGGTAGCGGCCGCGGCGGCCGCGGCGACCGTCGCCGAACTCGTCGTCGTCGAAGCCGCCCTGCTGCTGCTGCGCCTGCGGCTGGGCCTGCTGGCCACCGGACTGGCGGCTCGGCTGGCCCTCGCCCTGGGTGCCCTGCTGCTGGGTCTGGCGGTCGGCGCGGTCCCGGCGGTTGCGGCGGTCGCGGCGCGACTCGCGGCTGTCGCCGTCCTGGCCGGCCTGGGCGTCGCCGGCCTCCTGGCGGCCCTCGCGCTCGCCGCCCTCGCGGCCGCCGCGGCGGTCCCGGCGGTCACGGCGGGTCTCGGTGCGACCCTCCTCGCGGTTGTCGAAGGCGCGGGCGCCCTCGGGGCGGGCCTCGGCCTGCTTGGCCTCGGTCACCACGGCGGCGGGGGCCTCGGCGGCCTCGGCCACCGGGGCGCCGGCGGCCGAGGTGGCCCGGCGGCGGGTCCGCTCGGCCCGGGCGGGCGCGGCGGCGGTCTCGGCGGCGGCCTGGACCGGGATCTCGATCTGGGCCTGCGCCTCGGCGGCGGGGGCCTCGGCCGCGGCGGCGGCGGCCTTGGTGCGGCGGGCGGGCTTCTCGGCCGGCTCGGCGGTCTCGGCCTTCGCGGCGCGCTTGGCGGCCGGGGCGGCCGCCGGGGCGGACGCGGCGCCGGCGAGCAGCGGGTCGCCGCCGCTCTTCTCCTTGATGGTCTCGATCAGCTGGCTCTTGCGCATGCGTCCGGTACCGGTGATGCCCAGGTCCGCGGCGAGCTTCTGCAGCTCGGCCAGGACCATGCCGTCCAGGCCCGCGGCGGCGGTACGACGGCGCCGCGCCGGGGCCGCGGGGGCGGCGGCTGCGTCCGACGCCTCGGCGTCCGGGCGCGCGCCCATCAGATCGGTGGTGTCGCTCACTAAGGGTCCTTCCCTGGAGCGGACGTCGGCCTGTCTGGCTCGGCGACCGGTTGTGCTGTCCTGACCGACGCTCGTCTGCGTCGGTCCGAGGCGGTGATCCCCCGGATGGCGGTGTGCCGGTCGGGGGAGAGCTGCGAGGTGCGGTGCGTGAAGCACGGTGGTGCTGAGTGGTGTGGTGGAACGGTCGAATAGCCGACCCGCCCCCGGCCTTCGGCAGGGTGGTACCCCCACCCCAGCCTTCGGCCGGGAGATACCCCCACCCCGGCCTCGGCCGGGAGGTATCCCCACGCTGCCTGCGAATCCCGGGCCCCCGTCGCGTGACGGTGGCCCGCGCTCCGCCCGTCCTGGCCTCAAGGTGGGAGGCCGCGGGTGGGAGTCAGGTGCCGTCACGGCTTCGGGATGCGGCCGCAAGTCGCGCAGGCAGGCTGCGTACGCGCTGCGGTGGGCTCCCGGAGAATCGTCGCCCCGTATATCGCCGGGACTCCGCTGGTGCGGAGTGCTGGGATCGGAACGCGGCGCACCTAGCCCCGGAGGGCACCTGGTGCAGCAATGAGGTTAACACTACCGACCCCCTCAGACATTCCCCAGCCTTGCGCTTGCCAATCGTGTCCGGACGGCCCGACTCCGGCTCACCGGCGCGGGCCGCTCCGGACGGGTGCTCAGACGTCGAGCGGGAGCACCGTGGCCCCGGTCCGGTCGAGCTCCAGCCGGTGCGCGGCGAACACCGGGCCGCCGGCCCCGTGGTCCTCCGCGAAGGACAGGACCTTCTGCACGCCCGCCTCGTCGGTGAGCGCGAGCACGGTCGGGCCGGCGCCGGAGATCACCGCCGGGACGCCCTCCGCGCGGAGCGCGCCCACCAGGGCGGCGCTGTCCGGCATCGCGGAGGCCCGGTAGTCCTGGTGGATCCGGTCCTCGGTGGCGGCGAGCAGCAGCTCGGGCCGCCGGGTCAGGGCCTCGACCAGGAGCGCGGCGCGGCCGGCGTTGACGGCGGCGTCGGCCAGCGGGACGGTCTTCGGCAGCAGGCCCCGGGCGGTCTCGGTGAGCACTTCGGTGGCCGGTACGAAGACCACCGGGACGACCTGGTCGGAGGGCTCCAGGGCGACCGCCCGGGCGGTGTCCTCCTCGGTCCAGGCCACCGTGAAGTTGCCGCGCAGACAGGCCGCGACGTTGTCCGGGTGCCCCTCCAGCTCGGAGGCGAGCGCGAGCAGGGCGTCGTCGTCCAGGGCGGACGGGCCGCCGATGGTGACGGCGCGGGCGGCCACGATGCCCGCACAGATCGCGGCGGACGAGGAGCCCAGGCCGCGGCCGTGCGGTATGCGGTTGGCGCAGACCACTTCGAGGCCGCGCGGCTGGCCGCCGAGCCGGTCGAAGGCGGCGCGCATCGAGCGGACCACCAGGTGGCGCTCGTCGCGGGCCAGGCTGTCGGCGCCCTCACCGGCGATGTCGACGGAGAGCCCGGAGTCGGCGACCCGGACGACCACGTCGTCGTACAGACCCAGCGCGAGTCCGAAGGCGTCGAAGCCGGGGCCGAGGTTGGCGCTGGTCGCGGGGACCCGGACCCGGACGGCGGCGGCACGGAACGCAGGACCGGCCATGCGGTGGACTCTCCTGGGGAAATCGGGCGGCGCGAAGCGCGTCGGTGCGAGGGCGGGAGGGGGCTGCGGGCCCCGGCCGGGGCGGTCGGTCACAGTCGATGGTGCGGCCCGAAGCGGGGCCGGACCCGGGGCATGTGCCACACGGCCGAACCCAGAGTATCGAAGAGAGGTTCCACAGCGGTACACCCCGTGGGCCTTCGGTCTGGTGTGTTGCCGGTTCTGGCCGGAATTCATGCCGGATTCGGATCGGAATGCGCCGCTGAAATGACACAGAAGTGGCAGTCGGGAACGACAGCGGGCCGACCCCCGAAAGAGTCGGCCCGGTGTGCGACCGGCCCGGCCGGACGGGCGGCGGGCCCGTCCGGCCGGGGCCGGATCAGTCGAGCAGGCCGAGGCGCCGCGCGGCCGCCTCCGGGTCGATCGGGACCACCTGCGGCTGCGGCGCGCCGGCCACCGCCCAGTCCGGGTCCTTGAGGCCGTTGCCGGTCACCGTGCAGACGATCCGCTGGCCCGGGTCGACCAGTCCGGCCTCCGCCTTGGCGAGCAGGCCGGCCACCGAGGCGGCCGAGGCGGGCTCCACGAAGACGCCCTCCTGCGATGCCAGCAGCCGGTAGGCGGACAGGATCTGACGGTCGGTCACCTTGTCGATCAGGCCGCCCGACTCGTCCCGCGCGGCGAGCGCGTAGTCCCAGGAGGCCGGGTTGCCGATCCGGATCGCGGTGGCGATGGTCTGCGGCTTGAGCACCGGCGCGCCGTCCACGATCGGGGCCGAGCCGGAGGCCTGGAAGCCCCACATCCGCGGGGTGCGGGCGGCCATGCCGTCCGCCGCGTACTCGCGGTAGCCCTTCCAGTACGCGGTGATGTTGCCCGCGTTGCCGACCGGCAGGACGTGGATGTCCGGCGCGTCGCCGAGCATGTCGACGATCTCGAAGGCGGCGGTCTTCTGGCCCTCGATGCGAACCGGGTTCACCGAGTTGACCAGGGCAACCGGGTACTTCTCGGACAGTTCACGCGCAAGGGTGAGGCAGTCGTCGAAGTTCCCGTCCACCTGAAGGATCTTCGCGCCGTGCACCAGCGCCTGGCCCATCTTGCCGAGGGCGATCTTGCCCTGCGGGACCAGCACCGCCGACACCATCCCGGCCCGCACCGCGTAGGCGGCGGCGGAGGCCGAGGTGTTGCCGGTGGAGGCGCAGATGACGGCCTGGGCGCCGTCCTCCTTCGCCTTGGAGATGGCCATCGTCATGCCGCGGTCCTTGAAGGACCCGGTCGGGTTGGCGCCCTCGACCTTGAGGTAGACCTCGCAGCCGGTGCGCTCGGAGAGCACCTGGGCGGGGACCAGCGGGGTGCCGCCCTCCAGCAGGGTGACAACCGGGGTCGCCTCGCTGACCGGCAGACGGTCCCGGTACTCCTCGATCAGGCCTCGCCACTGGTGGGTGTGGGTGCCTCTGGCCGCGTTCTCGGCAACGCCGCTCATCATCTGTTCCTACTCCCCTTCGACCCGCATGATGCTGGCCACGTCGCGCACGCTGTCCAGTGCGCGGAGCTTGTCCACCGTCGCCGACAGGGCGGCGTCGGTGGCGCGGTGGGTGACCACGACGAGCGAGGCGTCGCCGTCGCGGCCCTGCTGGCGCACGGTGTCGATGGAGACCCCGTGCTCGGCGAAGACGGACGCGACCTGGGCGAGCACGCCCGCCCGGTCGTCCACGTCCAGGCTGACGTGGTAGCGGGTGATCACCTCGTCCATCGGCTTGGCCGGCAGCCGGGTGTACACCGAGTCGCCGGGGCCGGTGGCGCCGGCGAGCTTGTTGCGGCAGACCGCGACCAGGTCGCCGAGGACCGCCGAGGCGGTCGGCGCGCCGCCCGCGCCCGGGCCGTAGAACATCAGCCGCCCGGCCGCCTCCGCCTCGACGAAGACCGCGTTGTACGCCTCGCGGACGGACGCCAGCGGGTGCGACAGCGGGATCATCGCCGGGTGGACGCGCGCGGTGACCGACTCGCCGTCGGCCGCCCGCTCGCAGATCGCCAGCAGCTTGACCACGCAGCCCATCTGCTTGGCGGAGGCGATGTCGGCGGCGGTCACCTCGGTCAGGCCCTCGCGGTAGACGTCCGCCGCGGTCACCTTGGTGTGGAAGGCGATGCCGGCCAGGATCGCGGCCTTGGCGGCGGCGTCGAAGCCCTCCACGTCGGCGGTCGGGTCGGCCTCGGCGTAGCCGAGCGCGGTGGCCTCCTCCAGCGCCTCCGAGTACCCGGCGCCGGTGGTGTCCATCTTGTCGAGGATGAAGTTGGTGGTGCCGTTGACGATGCCCAGCACCCGGTTCACCCGGTCGCCGGCCAGCGACTCGCGCAGCGGGCGGATCAGCGGGATCGCGCCGGCCACCGCGGCCTCGTAGTAGAGGTCCACGCCGGCCTCGGCGGCCGCCGCGTGCAGCTCGGTGCCGTCCTTGGCGAGCAGCGCCTTGTTGGCGCTGACCACCGAGGCGCCCTGCCGGAACGCCGACAGGATGAGGTGTTTGGACGGCTCGATGCCGCCCACCACCTCGATCACCACGTCGATGTCGCCCCGGTTTACCAGGGACTCGGCATCGGTGGTGATCAGGTGCTCGGGCACGCCCGGCCGGGGGCGGCCCGCCCGGCGGACCGCGACACCGACGAGCTCGACCGGCGCGCCGATGCGCGCGGCGAGGTCGGCGGCGTCTGTCGTCATGATGCGCGCCACCTCGGAGCCCACCACACCACAGCCCAGCAACGCCACCTTCAGCGGCCGCGTACGCATCATCCGACTCCGCTCTGCATTCATCGTGCTTCGGTAATTCCGGCGGGATTTCACGAGCCCGCCGGAGCTTCGGTCCGTACCAGTCTCCGGGACTTTCCGTACGGATCTACGGTCGTTCCATGATCTGAGACAAGGATTTCGTCATCCGATATCCAGACGCAGGAGATCCTCCTCCGTCTCGCGCCGGACGATCACCCGGGCCGCACCGTCCTTGACGGCCAGCACCGGAGGCTTCAGGGCGTGGTTGTAGTTGCTCGCCATCGAACGGCAGTAGGCGCCGGTGGCGGGCACCGCGATCAGGTCGCCCGGGGCGAGGTCGGCAGGCAGGAAGGCGTCCCGGACGACGATGTCGCCGGACTCGCAGTGCTTGCCCACCACCCGGACCAGCATCGGCTCCGCGTCGCTGGTTCGCGACACCAGGGCCACCGAGTACTCGGCGTCGTACAGCGCGGTCCGGATGTTGTCGGACATCCCGCCGTCCACGCTGACGTACGTCCGCAGGCCCTCCAGCGGCTTGACGGTCCCCACCTCGTACAGCGTGAAGGCCGTCGGGCCGACGACCGCGCGCCCCGGCTCGACCGACAGCCGCGGCACCCGCAGGCCGGCGGCCGCGCACTCGCGGCGGACGATGTCGGCCAGCGCGGCCGCGATCTCGGCCGGCTCGCGCGGGTCGTCGTCGCTGGTGTACGCGATGCCGAGGCCGCCGCCGAGGTCGATCTCGGGCAGCTCGACCCCGTGCTCGTCGCGGACCTCCGCCAGCAGGCCGACCACCCGGCGGGCGGCCACCTCGAAGCCGGCGGTGTCGAAGATCTGCGAGCCGATGTGCGAGTGGATGCCGCGCAGCTCCAGGGCCGCGCCGTGGGCGAGGACCCGGCGGACCGCCTCGGCGGCCGCGCCGCCGGTCAGCGAGAGGCCGAACTTCTGGTCCTCGTGCGCGGTGGCGATGAACTCGTGGGTGTGCGCCTCGACTCCGACCGTGACCCGGATCAGCACCTGCTGGCGCACGCCCTGGCCGGCCGCGATCGCGGCGAGGCGTTCGATCTCCGCGTAGGAGTCGACCACGATGTGGCCGACGCCCGCCTTCACGGCCTGCTCCAGCTCGTGGACGGACTTGTTGTTGCCGTGCAGCGCGATCCGCTCGGCGGGCATCCCGGCGGCCAGCGCCACCGCCAGCTCGCCCGGGCTGCACACGTCGAGGTTCAGCCCCTCCTCGTGCAGCCAGCGCACGACCGCCTTGGAGAGGAACGCCTTGCCGGCGTAGTAGACGTCCGCGTCGCCGCCGAAGGCGTCCCGCCAGGCGCGCGCCCGGGAGCGGAAGTCGGCCTCGTCCATGACGTAGGCGGGGGTGCCGAACTCGGCGGCGATCCGCTTGACGTCGATGCCGCCGACGGTGACGACGCCGTCGGCGCCGCGGGCGACCGTCTCCGACCAGACCTTGGGGTCGAGCGCGTTCAGGTCGGCCGGCGGGGCCTGGTAGTGGCCCTCGGGGAGCACGTCGCCGTGGCGGGGACCTGCGGGGTGTGCGGAGCGACTCATCGGTGTCTCTCGTCCTTGACCTATGGCGAGGGGCGGCGACGGTCCCCGTTGACCGTCCGCCGCCCCCGCTGTGCGCTTCGGGGGTGGTGCTACATCCGCTCGGGCGCCGTCACGCCCAGGAGCGTGAGGCCGTTGGCCATGACCGTGCGGGTGGCCTCGACCAGCCAGAGCCGGGCCCGGTGCGTGTCGTTGAGCTCCTCGTCGCCCTTGGGCAGGAACATGCAGTTCTCGTACAGGCGGTGGTACTTGCCCGCGAGGTCCTCCAGGTAGCGCGCGACCCGGTGCGGCTCGCGCAGCTCGCCGGCCGTGGCCAGGACGCGCGGGAACTCGCCGAGGGCGCCGAGGATGTCGTTCTCCCACTGGGTGGCGAGCAGCTCGGGTTTGAAGTCGGCGGCCGCGCCCTTGTCGACGCCGAGCTCGGCGGCCTTGCGCGCCACGCCGCACATCCGGGTGTGCGCGTACTGCACGTAGTAGACCGGGTTCTCGTTGGTCTGGCTGGTCAGCACGTTGATGTCGAGCGTGATGGTGGAGTCGGTGGAGGAGCGCGCCAGGGTGTAGCGGGCCGCGTCCACGCCGATCCAGTCGACCACGTCGTCGATGGTGATGATGTTGCCGGCCCGCTTGGACATCCGGACCTCTTCGCCGTCGCGAAGCATCTTCACGAACTGGCCGATCCGGACCTCGATGTTGCGGTCCATGTCGTCGCCCGCGCAGGCCGCGATGGCCTTGAGCCGGTTGACGTAGCCGTGGTGGTCCGCGCCCAGCATGTAGACCGAGACCTCGGAGCCGCGGTCCCGCTTGGAGAGGTAGTACGCGGCGTCGGCGGCGAAGTAGGTGGTCTCGCCGTCGGCCTTGACCAGGACGCGGTCCTTGTCGTCGCCGAAGTCGGTGGTGCGCAGCCAGATCGCGCCGTCCCGGTCGAAGACGTGGCCCTGCTCGCGCAGCCGGTCGATGGCCTTCTCGACGGCGCCGGAGTCGTGCAGCGACTTCTCGGAGAACCAGACGTCGAAGTGGGTGCCGAACTCCTCCATGGAGCGCTGGATCTCGGCCACCATGAGCTTGAGGCCCTCGGTGCGGAAGGTCGCGAGCTGCTCGTCCTCGGGCAGGTCGAGCACGCCCGGGACGCCGTCCACGATCGCCTTGGCGATGTCCGCGATGTACTCGCCGACGTAGCCGTCGTCCGGCACCGGCTGCCCGTTGGCGGCGGCCTTCAGCGAGCCGGCGAACTTGGAGATCTGCACGCCGGCGTCGTTCAGGTAGTACTCGGTGGTGACGTCGGCGCCGGAGGCCCGCAGCACGCGCGCCAGCGAGTCGCCGACGGCCGCCCAGCGGACGCCGCCGATGTGGATCGGGCCGGTCGGGTTGGCGGAGACGAACTCCAGGTTGATCTTCAGGCCCTTGAGGGCCTCGTTGCGGCCGTAGGCCTGGCCCGCCTCGACGATGCCGCGCGCCAGCGCACCCTGGGTGGCGGCGTCGAGCGTGATGTTCAGGAAGCCCGGCCCGGCGATGTCGACCTTGGCGACCCCGGGCAGCTCTCGCAGGCGGGCGGCCACCAGGTCGGCCACGGCTCGCGGCGGCTTGCCGGCCGACTTCGCGAGCTGGAGGGCCACGTTGGTCGCGTAGTCGCCGTGGTCCCTGTTCTTGGGTCGCTCGACCGTCACGTGCTCGGGCACGGCGACGGCCAGCTCGCCCGCCTCGACGGCGGCGCTCACTGCGGCCTGGACTGCCTGGGAAAGCTCTGCGGGGGTCACGACGCCAAGCGTAGGCGAGGTGGGGAGGGCACCCGCCACTCGGTTTGCCGGTTGAGACGTCCGGGCGCCGTGCTCAGCCGCGATCGATCCCGTCTGTTCGCTGAGGGCGAAACCCGTTCGCCTCCCCTGCGTCGGCGGCCGGCACCATCAGCCGCCGCACCAGCGCCACCAGGTCCGCCGGGTCGAAGGGCTTGCCCAGGTAGCCGTCCACCCCGACCGACTCCCCCAGGTCCAGGTCGGCCGGCGTGCAGGCGCTCACGATCGCGATCGGCAGCCGCCGCGTCCCCGGCGCCGCCCGCAGCCGGGCCGCCGTCCGCAGACCGTCCAGCCTCGGCATCACCACGTCCAGCGTCACCACGTCGGGCTTCACCCGACGGACCACCTCCAGGCACTCGGCACCGTCGGCGGCGGTCACCACCTCGAAGCCTTCGAGCTCCAGGTTGACCCTGATCAGCTGACGGATCACCTCGCTGTCGTCCACCACGAGGACCCGCCCGGACACTCCCGACACCTCACCGAGGGTATCGGCGGGCCCGCCGCCCCGTCCGGCCTTTCCGCACTTCCGCTCCGGCCGGGTGGCGCACCGTCCGCCCGACCTCCGCCGGGCCTTCCCCGGGCCTCCCCCGGCGGCCGTCCGACCGCCCGTCCGGCCTCCCGCAAAACCCGTGCACGGACCACGCCCGGAGCCTGGTAATGTTCTCCACGTCGAAGCGAACGCGACGACAACACCAAGCAGGCCCCCGTAGCTCAGGGGATAGAGCACCGCCCTCCGGAGGCGGGTGCGCAGGTTCGAATCCTGCCGGGGGCACTTCGCAAGAAGTGCTGAACAGGCCCAGGCCAGCGGTAAGTTACCGCGGGACTGGGCCTGATTCGTTTTCAGGGCGCGTGGTGGGGCGGGGGCTTCATGGGCAAGCGTCGCTACGTGGCCAGGGGCGTGCCGGGCGGCTACCGGATCTGGGACGGCAAAGTGCGGCGCTGGTGGGGCGACCACTACGAGCTCTGCCCGGACGACCTGCTCACCGAGCTGAACGGCGCGGCGGACCCGGCCCGGCTCACCGCCCTGCTCAAGCGGTACCGGGCCCTGCGGCGATAGCTCTCCCGGTAGGGGGCGGGCCGGTTCCGGGTGCGCGGTCAGGTCCGGTCAGATCGGGTCCGGTCAGGCGTGTCGGTCGGGGGTGTCGGCCAGGCGGTCCATCAGGCGGGCCGCGAGGCGGAGCACCTCGCGCTCCGTCTCGGAGAGCGCGTCCAGCGCCTCCGCCAGCCAGGCGTCCCGCCCGGCCATGTCGCGGGCCAGCGCGGTGCGGCCGTCCGCGGTGAGGTGGAGGACGGACTGCCGGCGGTCCCGCTCGTCGGGGACGCGACGGAGCAGGCCGTCCCGCTCCAGTTCGGCGAACACCCGGGTGAGGGACTGCGGCTGCTGGCGGTCGGCGGCGGCCAGCGCCCCCGGGGACATCGGACCGTGCCGGAGCAGGTGCCCGAGCACGCTCAGCTTGTTCAGACTGAGGCCCTCCCCCGCGCGCTCGGCCCGCAGTCGGCGGGCCAGCCGGACGGTGCCCTGGCGGATCTCCGCCGCTTCCGGAAGCCATGGCTGCTCGATCTCCATATTGCTACGCTAACACTTACGATCTGGACGGCAGGACTTCGGCATTTCCTCGGTCAGCGTGAGCAGGAAAGGGAGAAATCCGTACGTGATGAGTAGGTATTTCTCCTGGCTCCGCCGGGCCGTGCGCTTCGACCCCGGGCTGCTGCTGCTCCGCGGGACCGCCGTCACCACGGCCGCCATGCTGGCCGCGTACGGCTCCGCGCTGCTGGTCGAGCACCTCGCGCACCTGCGGGTCGACGTCGTCGTCCAGGCCGTGGTGCTGGCGGCCACCGCCGCACAGGTCCAGCGCACCGCCGACCGGTACGACCGGCTGCTCGGGCTCGCCGTCCTCCCCGCGGCCGCCGCCGGCGCCGCCGAGGTCGGGCGGCTGATGACCCTCCACCCGAACGTCGCCGACGCCCTCTTCACCCTCGGAATGGCCCTGCCGATCTGGATCCGCCGGTTCGGCCCCCGGGCGGGCCGGGCCGGCGGGCTGCTGGTGCTGCCGCTGGTGGCGCTGCTGGTCATGCCGCCGGACGCCGGGCCGGTCCCCGGCCACGACCACAGCCTGTGGGTCGCGCTGATCGCCGTGGTCTCCGGCGCCTGGGTGGCCCTGGCCCAGGCCGCCGCCGTCCGGACCGGGCTGGTCCCCGCACCCGTCCGACCGCCCGAACCGGAGCCGGCCAAGCCGGGGTCGGCCGACCCGAAGCCGGCCGACCCGGCGCCGGAGGCCGCGGCGGAACCGGCAGCCCGGCGGCGGCCGCTCGTCCACACCCGGATGGCCCTCCAGATGGCGGGCGCGGTCGGCGGGGCGTTCCTCGCCGGGCGGGCCGTCTGGCCGGACCACTGGGCCTGGGTGGTGCTCACCGCGTTCATCGTCTGCAGCGGCGCCCGCGGCCGGGCCGACGTCCTGTTCAAGGGGCTGCTGCGGGCGCTCGGCGCGGCCGCGGGCACGGTCGTCGCGACGGCCGTCGCGGGCGCCTTCGGACCGCACGAGGACGCCGCCGTCGTACTGATCTTCGCGGTCCTCGCGCTCGCCACCTGGCTGCGCGAACTCAGCTACGCCTACTGGGCGGGGTGCGTCACCGCCGTGCTCTCGCTGCTGTACGGCTGGTTCGGACAGGGCTCCGACGACCTGCTGCGCACCCGGTTGGCGGCAATCGGCCTCGGCGCGGCCGTCGGCATCGCGGCGGCCTGGCTGATCCTCCCGCTCCGGACCCGGGACGTGCTGCGCCGGCGCACCGCTGACGCGCTGGCCGCACTGAACGAGCTGCTGGGCGTCGCCGACGCCGACCGGCCCGCCCTGCTGCGCGGCCGGGCGCGGTTCGCGTACGGCGTCGCGCAGCTCGAACTGCTGGCCCGCCCGCTGCGGGCCGAACGCCGCGCCGGACGGCTGACGCGGCGGCTGACCGGGCGCGGGGGCGGGTCCGGGTCCGGCGCCGGACGGCCCTACCGGGCCGACGTGGTGGATGCCGTCGGCGCCTGCGAATCCCCGGTGGGCGTGCTGGTGGACGGGGCGGTCACGGATCCCACGCTCTGGTCCGATCCCCGGGTGGCCCGGCTCAACCGGGCGGTGGCGGCGAACAGTGCGGCCGTCCGGCGGGCGATCGGCGGGCGACCCGGGCCCGCCTACCAGGGGGTCCGGGCGCGGATCCCCAAGCAGTCGGGAGCCGGGCCGAGCGGGCCGCCGGAGCAGCTGCGGATGCTGGCGGCACTGCTCGCCGTCGACGACGCGCTCGGGACGATGGCCGCGGTGTTCGGCGACCCGCCACCGGCCCCGCCCACGGACGGGGGCGCCGGGGATGGGGATGGGGGCGGGCCGGGGTCCTCCTAACGCTCGGCAGCACGGCGGAGGTGTTCGGGGCGACCCACCGCCGGTCCCGCCCGGCACCGAGGATGGCGGCGGGCCGGGGCCTGAGGCCTCCACCACGCCGCTCATCGTCGGCAACGCGGCCGGCAGCACGGCAGAGGCGTTCGGCGACCCATCACCAGCCCTGCCCGGTACGGGGCGGCAACGGACCGGGGCCACCGGCACTCCGCCCCGTTGGGATCAGCCGGGGATACCGACCGCACCGCTCACCATCGACAACGCGCCCAGCGCCCAGGCCGCGGTGCTCGGCGCCCCCGCCGGTCCCGCCCGGCGCCGGGGATGGCGGCGGCGACGGGACTTCCAGCTGCTCCGCCCCGCCGGAGCAGCTGGGGATGCCTACGGTGCTGCTCACCGTCGGCGGCCTGCCACCCGTCCTGCCCGACCCCGGAAGTAGCGACGAGCCCTTCAAGCACTCCACCCCGCCGGAGGACTCCGACGGGGCGAGGAGGGGTGCGGGTCAGTGGGGTATGCGGTGGCGGCCGTGGGGCTGCCGGTTGTCGGGGGTGGGGTTGGTCTCGGGGCTGAAGTGCCCGGCCTGGCGGGCGATCCAGGTGTACTCGGTGGTGCCGTCGGGGAGGTGGCGCAGTTCCCAGCGGCCGTGGCGGGTGATGGGGGGCGGGGGCGGGGTGTCCTCGATGCGCAGGCTCGTGACCACGCCGACGACGACGGTGGTGATGGCGAGGGCGAGGAGGACGGCGAAGGCGGTGCCGACGAGGTAGTCGGTCATCGGAGGTATCCGAGGTGGTTGGCGAGGTTTTCGAGGAGGTCGCGGGCCTGGGCGCGGGTGAGGGGGACGGCGAGGTGGTCGCCGGGGGCGGCGTTGACGGCGAGGTCGACGGGGAAGCGGAGCTGGAGGTCGGCGTCGGGGACGGTCTCGACGGTGAGGTAGGGGACGGTGGTGCGCTCAGTGTGGGGGCGCGGGATGGGGATCAGGACGCCCATCGGGGGTCGGTCCCTTCGCGGAGGAGGCGGAGGAGGTTGAGGAGGGTGGCGACCGGCGCGTTGCCGAAGTCGACGAGGATGCGGCCGTCGACGGTGCCGGGGAGGGTGGCGGCGGAGCCCCACTGGATGCCGAACGGGCGGCCCGCTTCGTGGAGTTCGCGGATCAGGGCGGTGACCTCGGGGTCGGTGTAGGTGCGGATGACGGGGTCGTCCGGCGCGATGGGGGTGTGGTCGTGGTTCACGCGGCGGCGTCCAGCTCGAACCAGACCCGCTTGCCCGTCTTGCGCGGATCGGCGCCGAACCGGTGGGTGAGCGAGCGCACGAGGTGCAGCCCGCGCCCCGACACCTCGTACGGGTCGGCGGAGATCCGCGGCTCCGGCAGCGTCGGGCTGTCATCGGCGACGGAGACCCGGACGGTGCGGGCGGTGAGGAGGACGACCACGACGGCGGGCGCCTGGCAGCCCGCGTGGCGCCAGGCGTTGACGTACAGCTCGTGGAGAGCGAGTTCGGCGTCGGAGATGAGGTCGTCGGGCCAGGCGGCGAGGGCGAGCGCAGCACGCAACTCCTCGCGGGCGGCGGACCAGTCGGGCGGGTTGCAGGCACGCATGAGAAACCTCCGAAGGAGAGGCGAGAGTGGGGAGGGGAGAGCGTCGGCGGATACGTCACCGTGAGCCAGGCCCGGCCATGGCTGCTCTGCGGTGCAAGAGGGCAGCAGGCACCTACCACCCCGATGAACAGGCGTTACTGACGATCCGTCGGATCGCTGTGATGTCGACCATAGCGCAGAGGGTCACAAATCTGTGGCGATCCCCTGGAAGTTCCCCCTACCGTGGCACCCAGCCTCAGATGGACCCGTTCACCACGGGCGCGGCACACTGACCCCAGTACCGGCAGAGAGGACGCCATGGCCCTTCGCTCCAACCCGACCCTCCGTCAACGTAGGCTCGGCGTCGAGCTTCGGCGGATGCGGGAACAGGCTGGCTTCGGGGGCAGTCAGCTTGCTCGCGACCTCGGCATCAATCCCGCGCATGTGACGCAGATGGAAGCAGGAAGGACCGGCCTCAGCACAGAGCGGCTACGCACCATCGCCGCACTGTGCATGTGCGTCAACCAGCCCCTGATCGATGCCCTTGCCGAGATCATCACCGAGCGCGGCAAGAGCGGCTGGTGGGAGGAATACCGCGGGACGCTGGCCACGGACTTTCTTGAGGTTGCCGAGCTGGAGGCCGGTGCACGGAAGATCTTCACCTACACAACCACTTTCATCCCCGGGCTACTTCAGACCAACGGATACGCCTCGGCACTCTTTTCCCAGACGTACCCACCCCTACCTCCGCACGAGGTAGACCTCAGGACGGCCTTCCGTATGCGGCGGCAACTCGTGGTGCGATCCGATTCAACGCCATACCGTGCGTTCATACACGAAGCTGCCCTGCACATGCAGTTCGGCGGCTCGAAGGTTCTCACTGAGCAGCTCGAATCGATCCTCGTTGACTCCGAGCGTCCCGGAATCTCCGTTCGAGTCGTGCCATTTGGCGTTGACGTCGTTCCAAGCCCCAGCGAGAACTTCACCTACGCGGACGGGCCTGTCACCGACCTGGATGCGGCGCAGATGGACACGGGCCACGGCTGCCGGCTCTTTGATGCGCCAGCGCACCTGGCAAGGTTCCGTGCGCTCATCGGACAGATGGAATCCACTGCGCTGGCCGAGGAAGAGTCGCGAGATCTCATCCGATCCATCAAGGAAGAAAAGGAAAGCAAGCATGGCTAACCTCGGCTGGCAAAAGTCCAGCTACTCCGCCGCAAGCGACAACTGCGTCGAGGTCCGCACAGTGAACGGGCTGATCGAACTCCGTGAGTCCGACGACGGCGACATCATCCTCCGCACCACCCCCGCCGCCTTCGCCGACCTCCTCCGCACCATCAAATCCGGCGGACTCAACCACTACGCCTAACTTCCAGCGGTGCCTCACTCGAACCGAGCGAGGCACCGCAACACCACCACCCTCGGGAGATGGGCCATGTCCAACCCCACCTGGCAGAAGTCCAGCTACTCCGGGTCGAGTAACGCATGCGTCGAGGTGCGTGCCGTGGGCGGCCTGGTCGAACTCCGGGAATCCGACGACGGCGACATCATCCTCCACACCACCCCCGCTGCCTTCGCCGACCTTCTCCACGCCATCAAATCCGGCGAACTCGACCACCTCGGCAGCAGCACCTAGCGGGTCGTTCCGGCGGCCCCTCGCGCCCGCGAGCGGCCGCCGGAGGTGAGCACGTGACCACCAGCACCTCTGCCCGCGCAGGAAGTCGGCCGGTCCGACTTCCTGCGCGGGCAGAGGGAGCAGGTCCTCCCCCACCCATGCAAGTTCGCGCAAGTCCGAGGCGTAGGAACTGCCCGGTGCTGCATGCTTCTTCGCAGCAATCCGCTTCGGCTACGAGCGAGAGGGAAGCCGGCATGGCGCTGCACAAGCTCGGCAAGGACCCCGAGTCCCCGAACGGGCACTCCCCCACGGTCTACCTGGATGACGAGACCGGCAACTACCTCCTCCAGGGCTGGAAGGTGCTGGACACCGAACGGCTGGCCCAGCTGGACCTCCCGGAGCACGAGACCGTGATCGAGTTCCCCCGCCGGATGCTTCAGTTCTTCCCGGAGGTGAACGGTGGCAGCTCTGTTTGAACGACTGTTCCAAGCGACGGAGCGATCGGCGGTGCACCTTGAGATGCGTGACGCCTACATGCTCGACGACCCGTCGTACATCGCCTGGCAGGACGGCCGGATCGTGCTCGACGGCGCTGACGAGGTCAACTGGCGGGGACTGGTCCGCGCCGCGACCGACCGGGGTGTGGCGGTACGCCGAGCCCGCATCGTGTCGGAGCCGCTGAGCGACTACACCCGCTTCGAACACGCCATCACCGAGGAGCACAACATCACAGCGGGCGAGCAGGTCCGTTGGCTGCCCCGGCGGAGCGCGACCGATCTGGCCCTGCCCGGCAACGACTTCTGGCTCTTCGACGACAGCGTCCTGCTGGTCAACCACTTCAGCGGAAGCGGCGACTGGACGGACTCCGAACTCGTCACCGATCAACCCACGATCAAGCTGTGCGCCACGGCGTTCGACTCCGTCTGGGACCGTGCCGTCCGTCATGAGGACTACCAGCCCGACTGATGTCCTCGCCCCACTCCTCCGTACAACGTGCCAGGGAGGCACTCGGCCAGCGCTTGCGCGAGATCCGGCTCGACTCCGGACTCACCGCACGAGCGCTGGCCGGTCTTGCCGGCTGGCACGAATCGAAGTGCTCGCGAATCGAGCACGGCAAGACTGCCCCCTCCGACACCGACATCAGGGCATGGGTGGTCCACTGCAACGCGACAGGGCAGACCGATGATCTGATCGCCACATTGCGTGGCGTCGAAGGAGCGTACGTCGAGTGGCGGCGTCTCGAACGGTCGGGACTGAAGCACGTCCAGAGTTCGGTGGTGCCGATCTGGGAACGAACACTTCGCTATCGCTTCTACTCGTCATGGCTCATCCCCGGACCACTCCAGACCGGCGACTACATCCGAGCACTGCTGACGGCGCTCAGGGACCGGCGAGGACTCACCGACGACATCGCGGAGGCCGTGGCGGTTCGCCTTGAAAAGCAGCAGGTCGCCTCCAGCGGCCATCGGCGCTTCTCCCTGGTCCTCGAAGAGAGCGCCCTGCGTCACCGGATCGGCAGTGTCAGAACGATGGCCGATCAGCTTGAGTACCTCCTCGAAGCGGCGACACTGCCCTCGGTGAGTCTCGGAATCATCCCGTCGGACGCCGACCGGTCCAAGTTCTGGCCGTCGGAAGGCTTCTTCATGTTCGACGACGAGCAGGTCAACGTCGAGCTCGTGTCCGCCCACCTGACCATCACCCAGCCGCATGAGGTCGCCATGTACGCGGAGACCTTCGCCGGTCTGGCCCGATTGGCGGTCTTCGGTTCCGCCGCTCGATCCCTCATCGTCGCCGCGGTCGACTCGCTCAGGTGAATCTCCGCAAGTTCACGCAAATCCATTGTTGGCACTGGGCGCTGATTCCTAGCCTCATCCGTAGCGAAGGCCCAACGCTCCGTGACATCGGGCGGGAAGGCATCGACGCGAACGACCCGTACGAGCTCAACACCGCAAGGAGGAGACCTGTGACCACCACCGTCCCCGAGCGACAGCCGTTCGCCATGCGCTACGCGGCGCGGCAGACCAGCGAGCCCGCCGACACCACCGGCGTCACGTACGACCGGGAGTTGCAGATCGCCGTCACGTCCGACGGCAACCCCTGGGCGCACACCGCCAGCGGAGAGACCAGCAGCAACACCAACTCCGACAGCAAGAACGACGAAGGCACCGACTTCTACTAGGAGAACCGCGGTGACGGAGCCTGACGGCGAGGCGGTGCTGGTCCTCACGCACCGGCTCGACTCGACTGCGGATCTGGTGGTCGAGCACCTGAACGACCGGGGTGTCCCGGTGTTCCGCTGCGACACCGCCGATTTCCCGACCGAACTCACCCTGACCGCGACGCTCGACGACAGGTGGGCCGGTGTACTCGACGACGGGTACCGCTCGCTCGACCTCTCCCGCGTCCGGTCGGTGTACTTCCGCAGACCCGAAGAGTTCCGACTGCCCGACGACATGTCCGAGGCTGGGCGGCGGTTCGCCGCCGCCCAGTCGCGGGCCGGCTTCGTCGGCGTCGCCGTAGCCCTTCCCTGCCTGTGGATCAACCACCCCGCGCGGGACCTGGACGCCAACCACAAGCCCTGGCAGCTCGCCACCGCCCGGCGCCTGGGGCTGGACCCGCCGCGCAGCATCATCACCAACGACCCCCGGGCCGCGCGGAAGTTCGCCGCCGAACTCGACGGCCCGATCATCACCAAGAGCCTCGGCGCGCCCGTGGACACGGTGGTCCTCGACCCGGCCGACCTGGACGACTCGGTACGCCTGTGCGCCCATCTCTTCCAGGAATGGATCGACAAGTCCCACGAGGTCCGGATGACCGTGGTCGGCGACCGGTTCTTCTCCGTGGAGATCCACGCCGGATCCGACGCGGCCAGGATCGACTGGCGGACCGACTACAAGAGCCTCACGTACCGGCCTACGACCGTCCCCTCCCCGGTGCGCGAGCGCGTGTCCGCGTTCATGCGCGCCTTCGGGCTCGTCTTCGGGGCGTTCGACTTCATCGTGACACCGGCCGGGGACTGGCGATTCCTCGAAGTGAACCCCAACGGCCAGTGGTCGTGGATCGAGCACAGAACGGGTGTGCCCATCTCGCACGCCATCGCAGACCTCCTGGAGAAGGGCGACGCAGGTGAGTGACATCCCGGACGAAATCGAGGCGACGGCCCACGGGCTTCGAATCGCGCTGGCGAAGGAGCTGGAGCACGACGGCTCCCTGCGCACCCCGGAGTGGCGGGACGCGCTGCTGGCAGTCCCCCGGCACGTCTTCCTGCCGTCCTTCCTCGCCGCCCTGGACGGCCCGGACGGCGTCACCCGCTACACCCCCGTCGGCCGGGACACCGACCCGGGGGAATGGCTGCGGCTGGTCTACCGGAACACGACGTGGGTCACCCAGCTCGACCACGGAGCCACCGAGCCAGGCGGCGAACCCGTCACCGGGACACCCACCAGCTCCTCGACGCTGCCCGGCGTCGTCGTGCGGATGCTCGAAGACCTGGAGGTCCCGGACGGCGCGAACGTGCTCGAAGTGGGAACCGGCACCGGCTACTCCACCGCGCTGCTGTGCGCCCGGCTCGGCGATCGGCACGTCACCAGCGTGGAGCACGACGCGGGCCTGTCCGCCGTGGACGGCGAACGGCTCGCCTCCATCGGCCACCGCCCCCGCCTGGTCGTGGGCGACGGTGCCGAGGGCGACCCGATCAGCGGACCCTACGACCGGATCATCGCCACGTACTCGCCCACTCGCGTCCCGGCCGCATGGCTGGCCCAGGCGGCGCCCGGCGCGGTCATCGTGCTGTCGCTTGTGGGCAGCCTCGGCGCCTACGGCTACGTGAAACTGCACGTGGGCAACGGGGTAGCGCATGGTCGATTCATCGACTCCGACGTCTCGTTCATGCCCTCCCGCGAGACCGAGCAGCCCGAGATCGGCCCCCTCATGCGCGCGGCCGTCCGGTCCCGGGACGACGCCGCCGGCCTCGTTCCGGCCGTTCACCCCGACACCCTGGACGACCCCGCGTTCCTGTGGAGCGCACAGCTCGCCCTGCCCGGCACGACCCGGCTGCGCCTGGCGGCCGACGGCGTCACCGGCCGATGGTTCCTCGCCCCCGACGGATCGTGGGCGGTGCTGGAAAGCCGGAGCAACGGCACCGCGCGGGCCTATCAGGGCGGCCCGCGCGCACTCTGGTCCGAGCTGGCGGCCGCCGCCTCGGCGTGGCTGGCCGACGGGCGGCCGGGGCTCGACCGCTACGGGCTCACCGTGACCCCGGACACGAACACGGTCTGGCTGGACGATCCGGGGAATGTGGCAGGCGTCCTCGGCACGTGACCACCAGCACCACCCCCCGCAGCAGGAAGTCGGCCGGGCCGACCTCCTGCTGCGGGGGGGGGTGGTCGTGCCGGAGGGGCCGGGCTTCGAGAGGGGTCTCGAAGCCCGGCCCCCGTTCGGATCGGCCGGTCAGCCCCCGGCGGGCCCGAGGACCCGGTCCAGGAAGGCCGGCAGCCCGCGCTTCACGCCGCCGAACGCCTCGTGGCCGGCCCGGTAGCGCTGCCAGCGCACCGGGTGCCCCCAGTCCGCCAGCACGTCCCGCACCTTCTGGCCGCTCTGCTCCGGGATGATCCAGTCGAACGCGCCGTGGCCGATCCAGACCGGCAGGTCCGCCCCGGCCGCCGACCGGCGCGCGGCCAGCAGCGGGACGGCCGTATCCGGGAGGAACGGCGCGTACAGCGCCAGCCCGGCCAGCCGCTGCGGGTAGCGCAGGGCCAGCACCAGCGCCATCAGCGCCCCCTGCGAGAACCCGGCGACCACCGTCCGCCCGGCCCCCACCCGGGCGGTCTCCTCGTCGAGGACGGCACGCAGCCGCCGTTCGACGGCGAGCGCGCTCGGCAGCGACTCCGGCCCGGGGTTGTCCAGGGAGAAGACGTCCTGCTCGAACCAGGCCCGCACCGGGTCGCCGGAGACCCGGCCGACCGGCCGCAGCGGCGCCTGCGGGAAGACCCCGCGGATCCCCGCCCGGTCCAGCCCCATCCGGTCGGAGACCTCGACCAGGCTCTCCGGGCCCTGGCCGAGGCCGTGCAGCCAGAGGACGGTGGCGCGGTGCCCGCCGACCGGTTCGACCACGTCGACCGGCAGCTCGGCGGTGCCCACCGCCTCGCCGCCCCTCATCGGGCCGGGGCCGGGCGGGGCTGCGCCGGGCGCTTGAACACCATGGACGCGTACTGCCCGCCGAAGCCGAAGGAGTTCTTCAGCACCGTGTTCACCGGGCGCTCCACCGGCGTGAGCGAGGTCTTCACCGCGCAGGCCGGGTCCGGTTCGGTGCAGGTCACCACCGGCGGGATGACGCCCCGGCCGAGGGTGAGCGCCGCCGCCACCGTCTCCACCACCCCGGACGCGGCCGAACCGTGCCCGGTGAGCGACTTCACCGCGCAGACGTCGAGTTCCGCCGTCCGCTCGCCGAACACCCGGTGCAGGGCCCGGGCCTCGGTGATGTCGTTGAGCTTGGTGGAGGTGCCGTGCGCGTTGACGGTGTCGATGTCGTCCGGGGTGAGCCCGGAGCCGGCGATCGCGGTGCGCATCACCCGCTCGACCATGCCGACCTGCGGCGCGGTGATGTGGGTGGTGTCCACCGCCAGGCCCCAGCCGCCGACCACCGCGTGCGACCCCGCGCCGCGCCGGGCGGCGTGGCCCGCGGTCTCCAGGACCAGCGCCCCGGCCGACTCGTTGATCACCATGCCGGAGCGGCGCCGGTCGAAGGGCATCGAGGAGTGGGCCGGATCGCCCTTCCAGCGGGACAGCGCCATCAGCTGCCCGTACTGGGAGAGCACGTACTGGGTGTTGCGGGAGACCGAGACCGCGACCACGGCGACCTCCACCCGCCCGAGGCGCAGCAGCCGGACCGCCTCGGCGATCGAGCGCAGGCCGCCGGAGCAGGTGGCCTCCACCCGGGAGGCGATCAGCGGGACGCCCAGGCGCCCGGCCAGTTCGACCGGGAAGGCCGAGTGGTCCGAGGCCTCCGCCGACAGCCGGCGGCTCCGCAGGCTCTCCAGCACGGCGGCCGGGTCGTTCCCGATCCGCCGGTAGCGTTCGCCGAGCTCCCGGAAGTGGACCGCGTAGTCCTGCGGGAAGGAGCCGCTCGGCCCCGGCCAGACCCGGGACCAGACCAGTCCGGCGGCCTCGCCGCCGATCGGGCCGGTGATCCCCGCGTCGGTGAGCGCCTGGTCCACGACGCAGTGCAGCAGGGTGTCGCCCCAGGTGCGGTCCGGGTCGCCCCAGCGCTCGGCCACCTCCTTCCTGATGTCCTCGGGGATCAGGCCGGCCGCCCAGCCGCAGGGCAGTCCGCCGAGGTCCATCCGGTCCTCGGCGACCACGCCCGACCGGCCGGCCAGGTTGGCCTCCCAGAAGTCCTCCACGGTCGCGCCGATCGGGGTGACCACGCCCATCCCGGTGATCACGATGTCGTCGTCCGTCACAGCTCCTCCTCCCGCCGTGCGCGGTGGTCGCGCGGGTCACCGGTGACGCCGGCGAGCACCAGGGCGCCGGCCGAGGCGGTGCCCCGGCCGTGGTCGATCCCGGTGACCAGGGCGGTGCCCAGGCCGGGCACCGGCCGGGCCGACCCGGTCACCGTGTCCGGGCCGCCGAGCCGGGGGTCGGGGCGCCGCAGCAGGCCGACCGGCGGCAGCTGGCCTCGGCGCAGCGACTCGACCGCGAGTGCGGTGTCGATCAGCGCCGAGCACTCCAGGGCGAGGCCCAGGGTGCCCTTGCTGCTGGTCACCGGCACCGCGCCGACCTGGGGCAGGACGGCCGAGCACTCCTCCCGGTCGGCGGCCGGCGAACCCGAGCCGTGCGCCCACCAGAGGTCCGGCCGTCCGCCGGCCCGGCGGAGCGCCGCCCGCACCGCCAGGCCGGTCGCGCTCGCCCGGTCGGCGGCGACCACCGTCTCGCAGGCGAGCAGCCGGGCCAGGGCCCGGGGTGCCGGGGCGTCCGCCGGGGCGGCCCGCTCCAGCAGGACGGCGGCGGCGCCCTGGCCGAGCAGCGGCCCGGCCCGCTCCTCGTCGAACGGGCCGCGGCCCGGGGCGGCCTCGGTGCCGATCGGCTCGTCCCGGTCGAAGGAGGCGAGCGCGGAGACCGAGGACGGCGGGGCCACCCCGACCACCAGCACCCGGTCCAGTTCGCCGCTCTCCAGCAGCCGCACCGCGAGCGCCAGCGCGCCCAGGCCGCCGGCCGCGACCTCGCCGTAGGCGGCGACGTTGGAGCCCCGGAAGCCCGTCGTCATGCAGACGAACTGGCCGAGCTGGGAGGGGATGCCGCGGATGTAGGAGTAGTCCGGCACCTCCTCGTAGAGCAGGGTGGCGAGCGGGCGCGGGTCGTCCAGGGCCATCCCGGCGAGCCGGGGCATCACGTCGCCCAGCTCGTCGCCGGTGCTGCCGACGGCCATCACGGTGCCGCCGCGCTCCGGGTCCCCCCAGCCCGGGCTGTCCGGGGCGTCCGGGTCGCGGCCGGCCTGCCGCAGTGCGAGCCGGGCCGCCTCGACCGCCCAGTAGGCGGCCAGGTTGGCGTACTTGCGGTTGTCCACCCAGGGCTTGCCGGGCGGCCACTCCACGGCCGCGCGGTCGACCGCGGCCACCGGCCAGGGCAGCGGCCCGGCCGGGTCGAAGAACGACCGGCCGGCGGCCATCGCGGACCAGAGCGGTTCGGTGCCCAGACCGGCCGGGGAGACCACCCCGGTGCCGGTCACGATCACGTCGGACATGGCGAGCTCCCCCTTCCCGGTGTCACTCGCCCACCCGGAGCGGGCTGTTGAGGTTGCCCCAGAGCGCGTAGCCGCCGTCCACCGTGATGGTCTGCCCGACGATCCAGGCGGCCTCGTCCAGGCAGAGCATGGCGACCACGTCGGCGCTGTTCTCGGGGGTGGTCATCTGTCCCTCCGTCCACGGGGAGACCGCGAGCTCGTGCCGCACCCCGTGGTTGAAGTCGGGCCGGACGCTGAAGACGCCGGTCTGCACCAGGCCCGGGCGGACGCAGTTGGCGACGATGCCGTGCGGCGCCAGCTCGTAGGACAGGAACCGGGTGAGGTTCTCCAGGGCGGCCTTGGCGGCGCCGAGCAGCCCGGCGCGCGGCACGATCCGGGTGGTGGTCGAGTTGGTGATGGTGATGAACCGGGCGCCGGGGCGGCCCTTCATCAGCGGCACCCCGTGCTTGGCCAGCAGCCAGGTGGCGCGGGCGTTGGTGTCCTGGACGAACTGCCACTGGCTGAGCGTGGCGTTCTCCAGCAGGGAGAACTTGGTGGCCGCCGCGTTCTGCACCAGGATGTGCAGGTCGCCGTGGGCCTCGCCGACCTCGGCGAGCAGCTCCTCGGCGGCCGTCGCCTCGGAGAGGTCGGCCCGGTGCAGGGTCACCTTGGCGCCGGACTCGGTGAGTTCGGCGGCCAGCTCCTTCGCGGGGCCCTCCCGGTCGACGTAGTTGATCGCCACGGTGGCGCCCCAGGCCGCGAGCTTGCGGCTGATGCCGGCGCCGATGCCGCGCGAGCCGCCGGTGACCAGGGCCACCCTGCCCTCCAGCGGGCGGGGCGAGAGCGGCCCGGGCAGCGGCACCGGCGGGGTGTTCGCGGTGTCGTCGGTCATCGTTCTGTCCTCTCGCTGGTCCGGGCGGGGGCGGTCGCCGCCCGCACCGGGTCGGTGGGGGTCCCCGGGGCGGCCGGGTCCGGGGCCGGGGTGAGCGCGACGGCCGCGGCGCGGCGCAGCACCACCACGCTCATCCGGCCGATCGCGTAGACCCGGCCGTCCTCGTCGTGCACCCGCCGGGTGGACTCGACCAGCCCGAGCCGGTCGTCGATCTCGACGGTCCGGCCGGTGCGGGTGGTGAACCAGAACGGGGTGTCGGGGTAGAGCGGGCGGACGAAGTCCCAGGCCAGCGTCCGCAGTCCGACGACGGCGGCCGGCGAGCCGTGCTGGACCACCCAGCCGGAGGTGATCGAGTGGATGAAGCCTCCGGGCACGATCCGCCGGGTGCGGTCGAGGGCCCGGGCGAAGGCGTCGTCGTCGTGGACGGGGTGCTTCTCGCCCATCAGGTCGAGCAGCCGGTCGAGGAGGTCGCCGCCGAAGACCAGCGGACCGAACCGGTGGTCCGGCGCGCCGACCAGGTCCTCCCAGTACTTCACGCCGGCACCCCCGCCCGGCGCGGCCGGGCCCCGGCGGCGGCCCGCATCACCAGCCGGCCGCCGTCCACCGTGAAGGTCTGGCCCTGGATGTAGTCGGCCTCGTCGCCGGCCAGGAAGGCGACCAGGCCGGAGATGTCCTCGGGCAGGCCCCAGCGGGTGCCGGCGCCGTCCGAGCCGAGCCGCTCGGCGACGGCGTCGGTCATCTCGGTGCGCACCTTGCCGGGGGCGACGGTGTTGATCCGGATGCCCTTGCGGCCGACCTCGACGGCCAGCGTCCGGGTGAGCGCCTCCAGCCCGCCCTTGGCGGCGGCGTAGGCGCTCTGGCCGGGCCCGGGGATGCGCACCGAGTTGGACGAGATGTTGACGATCCGGCCCCAGCCCTGGTCGAGCATGACGGGGAGGACCTCCCGGCAGGCCAGGAAGGGGCCGGTCAGGTTGATCCGGAGCACCCGTTCCCAGTGCGCGGTCGGGGTGGCGGCGACCAGCCGGTCGTCGATCACGGCCGCGTTGTTGACCAGGACGTGCAGCGCGCCCTCCTGGTCGGTGATCCGCTCGACCAGGTCGACGACCTGCTTCTCCTCCGCGACGTCGGCGCGGTGGGCGACCGCCCGGCCGCCGGCCGCCGTGACGGCGGCGACGACGTTCCGGGCGGCCTCCTCGGCCTCGCGGTAGACCAGGTGCACGGTCAGCCCCTCGGCCGCCAGGCGGTGCACGACGGCCGCGCCGATCCCGCGCGAGCCGCCCGTGACCAGGGCGACCCGGCCGGCGCCGGGCGAGGTCCCGGGCTGCTCAGACACGCTGGGCCGCCGCGACCACGGCGAGGATCGAGCCGACCGTGCGGCGGTGCTCGGCCGCGGTCTCGTTCCAGCCGTCGAGGTCGAAGTCGACGCCGAGCCGGCGGTTGATTTTCCGGGCCAGCTGGAGAAGGTCCAGGGAATCCAGCCCGAGGTCCTCGACCACCGAGTCGGCCGGGGTGATCGACTGGCCTTCCAGGCCGGATTTGACGTCCTTGAGCAGCTCGACCAGGACGGTGAAATCAGCGTTTTCCGTGGGCGACATAATGTCTCCTCCGAGAGTTCCGAAATACCGCTGCGGATGCCGCCAATGCCAACAGACCGGTAAAGCCCGCCGCAAGGGCCACTCGCCCCGCCGGCGCCGGACAATCGCCTCGGCCGGACACCACCCGGACCCATCTTCACCCAGGCCAGGGCGGCGGAATCCGTCCCACCGCATTCCGGACGAATTGAATCAACGGCCCCCGGCAAGACCCCGTGGCGGTAACTTCTACAACATCGGACGATGCAAAGAAGAGGCAAAGGGCATTGACCTTGGGAGAACCCGGTGACTACCGTGGTCGCACCCATACGTGTACCACCCGGAACGTCATTCGAGGCGATTCACGACATCGCACCGCAGTCGGCTGGCCGAACCGGTCGGACCGGGTTCCGGCCGTTACCGGGAACAACGGCCGACCGGGCGGCACGCCGTGGGGAGGGCGGCAATGGCGCGACGCAAGAACGCGGTGTCCCCGGCGGCACCGCACTACGAACTGGCCCAGTGGCTGCGCGCCCTGCGCGCGGAGTCCGGCCTCACGTACCGGCAGATGGCCGGCCGGATCACCCGGTCCGGGTGCTCGCCGGCGACCCTGTCACGGGCCGACAGCGGCTCCGCACTGCCCCGGCTGGGAGTGGTCGAGGCGTACGCGGCGGCCTGCGGGGCCTCGGTCCGCGAGGCGCGACAGCGCTGGGAGCGGGCCGCCTCCGGGGCGGGCACGGCGGCGGCCCGCGCCGAACGGCGGCCGGGCGCCGCGCCGCCGGGCGGGCGGGCCCGAAGACTGGAGCTGGTCTACGAGCCGGCCCACCTGCTGGAGGCGATGCACCGGCTGCGGCTGGCCGCCGGGCAGCCCTCGCTGCGCGAACTCCAGGAGCGGGCCAGGACGGGCGGTTTCGGGGTCCTGCCGCGCAGCACCCTGGCGGACGTGCTGGCCGGGCTCCGGATGCCCTCGGAGCCGCTGCTGGTCACCTACGTCCGCTGCTGCGGGATCCCGGGCGACCGGATCGCCGCCTGGCGCGCGGCCTGGTTCCGGGCGGTCGGTTGTTGCGCGCCGGCCGCGGTGCCGGCCGCCGGTGCGCGGGTGCGCTCCCTCGGGCTGCACCGGCACCGCTACGGCGGTCAGGAGCCGGCTGCGGCGGCCGCCTCGGCGTAGAGCCCGGCGATGGTGTGGTCGAAGTAGGCGCTGTACGACACGTCGGGGGTGTCGCCGCCCTCCTGGTAGCCGCCGATGGTGCCGACCACGTGGCCGGTGGTGGTGGAGATCCACGGGCCTCCGCTGGTGCCGCCCGGGTAGTCGGGGCAGTCGACGACGCGCTGGTAGGCGCTCTGCCGCCCGGTGGCGTTGGTGCAGAGGACCGGGTCCTCGCTGCCGGAGGGGTAGCCGTAGAGGCGGACGGCGGTGCCGAAGGGCTCGTCGGTGCCGAGCGGGTTGGCACCGACCACCTCCTCGATCCGGCGGCCCGAGGCGTCGGCGGCGGTCTCCAGGATGGCGAAGTCCTCGTCCGGGTCGCCGCCCCGGGACCAGCCGGCGGTGGTGTGCACGGCGGTGACGCGCCAGGTGCCGTACGGGGCCGAGCCGTCGCGGTACCCGGGGGCGAAGGTGACGCCGTCCGGGTCGTCCAGGCAGTGGGCGGCGGTGAGCAGCAGGTTGCCGGTGGTGCTGTGCAGCACGCTCGCGGTGCAGAAGTGGCTGCCCGGGCGGACGCCGCCGGTGAACAGCGCGCCGACGGTGGCCGCCTCGGGCGTCGCCGGCGCGACGGCGGTGGTGCCGAGGACGGTGGTGCCGGGGGCGGTGGACGGCGAGGCGCCGGCGGACGGCGTGGCGGTGGCGTCCGCGGGGGACGGCGTGGCGGTGGCGGCTGCGGGGGACGGCGTGGCGGTGGCGGCTGCCGGGGAGGGCGAGGGGGTGCCGGCGCCGGCGGGGAGTTCGGGCGGCGCGGGGGCGGCCGGGGCCGAGGACCGGAACGCGGGACCGGGCGGCCGGACGGCGGTCGCCTCGGAGGTCGCGCTGTGGCTGCCCGCGAGGACGGCGGCGACGGTGAGGACGGCCAGGGCCGTGCCGGCCAGCACGCCGCGGACCAGGGCGGTGCGGGCCGGCGGGCGGCGTCGTGGTCTGCGGCGGCGGTGCTGGCCCATGCCCGGTCGGCTCCTGCCCTGGTCGGCGTCGGTGTGAGGACGCTCCGACTATGGCGGTCGGAGCTGGGAGGGCCGTGATGCACGGCTGGGAGGCGGATGAGAATTCAGCCGGTCGCCCCCGTCTGCACCCTCCGGCACCCTTCGACGCCCTCCGGCCCGGCTCCCGGCCCGGCTCCCGTCGGGGCAGGGGCGGGAGCCGGGCCGGGCCGATCCGGGTGCGGGGTGCGGGGTCGGGGTGCGGGGTACGGGGTCGGGGTGCGGGGTCGGGGTGCGGGGTCGGGAGCGGCGCGGACGGGTCGCCGGGGCGGGCCGGAGGGTGACTGCGTGACCTCGCGGCGGGCCTCGGCGGATCGCCTCAGGAGGCGCGCTGCCGCTGGTCCGGCGCCTGCGCGCCCGCCGTGGCGGGGGCCTCGGCGGTGCCGTCCACGGCGCCGGTGGCCTCACCCGGTGCCGGCCGGTGGTCGATCATCACGAACGCGATCAGCGCGGCCACCAGCAGGATGCCCATCGCCACCCAGGTGGCCACCACGTAGCCGTGCACCGCGCCCTGGGCCTGGACCCCCGGATCGGAGCCGATCCGGGTGGCGAGGTAGCTCGCGGTGGCGCTGGCCGCGATGGTGTTGAGCAGCGCGGTGCCGAAGGAGCCGCCCACCTGCTGGGCCGAGTTGATGGTGGCCGAGGCCGCGCCTGCCTCGTTGGGCGCGACCCCGAGGGTGGCCAGGCTCATCGACGGCATGAAGACCAGGCCCATGCCGAAGCCCAGCAGGAGTTCGGCGGGCAGCACCATGCCGACCCAGGGGCTGTCCACCTTCATCTGGGTCAGCCAGGCCATGCCGGCGGCCGCGAGCAGCAGCCCGGGGCCGATCAGGTTGCGGGACGGCACCCTGGTCATCAGCCTGGCCGAGATGGCGGTGGAGCCGATCACGATGGCGGCGGTCATCGGCAGGAAGGAGACGCCCGACATCACCGGCGAGAAGCCCTTGATGACCTGGAGGTAGTAGGTCAGGAACAGGAACAGGCCGAACATGCCGACCATGGCCAGGCCGACCGACAGCGCGCCGCCGCCGCGGTTCCGCTCGGCGACGATGTGCAGCGGCAGCAGTGCGTGCGGGGTCCGCTTCTCGACCAGGACGAACACGCCGAGCAGGGCGACGCCGAACACCAGCGAGCCCAGGACCAGCCAGTCGCCCCAGCCCCGGCTCACCGCCTCGGACATGCCGAACACGATGGCGAGCAGGCCGCCGCAGCCGAGCACGGCGCCCGGCAGGTCGAGCTTGACCCGCTTCCCCTTGGAGATGTGGTCGCGGGACAGGACGGAGAAGGCGGCGAAGGCGGTCGCGATCGCGATCGGGGTGTTGACGAACAGGCACCAGCGCCAGTTCAGGTACTCGGTGAGGAGTCCGCCGAGCAGCAGGCCGATCGCGGCGCCGCCGCCGGCGATCGCTCCGAAGATGCCGAACGCGGTGCTCCGCTCCTTCGGGTCGGAGAAGGTGGTGGAGAGCAGCCCCAGGGCCGAGGGCGCGAGCAGCGCGCCGAAGGCGCCCTGGAGGGCCCGGGCCGCGAACAGCATCTCCGGTCCGCTCGCGGCACCGCCGACCGCGGAGGCGAGGGCGAAGCCGAGCAGGCCGATGGTGAAGACGCGTTTGCGGCCGTAGAGGTCGCCGAGCCGGCCGCCGAGCAGCAGCAGGCCGCCGAACGCCAGGGTGTAGGCGGTGATCACCCACTGCCGGTCGGCGTCGGATATGCCGAGGTCCTTCTGGGCCGATGGCAGGGCGATGTTCACGATGGTGATGTCGAGGACGATCATCAGCTGGGCGATGGCGATGACCGCCAGGGCCCACCAGCGGCGGGGGTCCGGCGTCTCGTGACGAGTGGCAGCTGTGGAAGACACGGGGAGCCTTTCCGGAGGGGTGCGGAGAGGTCACGCAGTCGTCTTCAAGCCAAACGCGAGCCAGGACGGATGGCAAGGAAAAACATCACCAAATCGGGTGAAATGGGACCAAAGAACCAGAGGCCCGGGACCGGAGGCCGAGCGGTCCCGGGCCGGAGGTCGGACGCCCCGGAACCTGCCTCGGGACCGGCCCCGGCACCGGCACCGGAACGGGTCCTGGGACCGGCCCCGGGGCGGGTGCCGCAACGGCGGCGGGCCCCCGGGGATGCTCCCCGGGGGCCCGCCGAACGGTCCCGCGCCGACAGTGCGCCGACGGCGCGGCGCCGGCCGGCTACAGCGCCGACAGCTCCGCGACCAGGTCGTCCAGGCCCAGCGAGCCCTGCGACAGCGCCGCCATGTGCCAGGCCTTGAGGTCGAACACCTCGCCGCGCGCCTCGTGCGCCGCCCGGGCGGCCGCCCGCCCGCGCAGCCAGGCGCGCTCGCCCAGCTTGTAGCCGATCGCCTGGCCCGGCATCCCCAGGTAGCGGACCAGCTCGCTGTCCAGGACGTCCGACGACAGCCCGCAGTACAGGCCGAAGAACTCGCGCGCGGCGTCCGGCTCGACCCGCTCGCCCGGCCGGTACGGCGAGTCCGCCGGGAAGTCCAGGCCCGCGTGCATGCCGATGTCGACGATGACCCGCAGCGCCCGCATCATCTGGGCGTTGAGGTAGCCCAGCCGGTGGCCCGGGTCGGTCAGGTAGCCGAGCTCGTCCATCAGGCGCTCGGCGTACAGCGCCCAGCCCTCCAGGTTGGCGCTCACCCCGCCGACGCTGACCTGGTAGGTGGAGAGCCGGTCCGCGACGTAGTTCCACTGCGCGAGCTGCAGGTGGTGGCCCGGGACGCCCTCGTGGTACCAGGTCGAGACGAGGTCCCACTCCGGGAAGCGCTCACGGCCCAGGGTGGGCAGCCAGGTGCGTCCGGGGCGGGTGAAGTCCAGCGAGGGCGCGGTGTAGTACGGCGCCGCGGCGCTGCCGGCCGGGGCGATCATCGACTCGACCTTGGTGAGCGGCTCGGCCAGGTCGAAGTGGGTGCCCTGGAGGTCGGCGATCGCCCGGTCCATCTGGCCCTGGAGGTAGCTGCGGGCGGCCTCCGCGCCGTGCTGCGCGGGGCCGTCGCTCTCCAGCCACTTCATCGCCTCCATCGGGGCGGAGCCGGGGCGCACCTTCTCGGCCTCGACCCGCATCTGGGCGTCGAGGTCGTGGAACTCCCGCCAGGCCCACGCGTACGCCTCGTCGAGGTCGAGGTCCGCGCCGGTCCAGTAGCGGACCCAGCGGGTGTAGCGCTCGCGGCCGACGGCGTCGGGCGCGCCGGCGGCGGCCGGCGCGTAGTGGTCGCGCAGCCAGTCGCGCAGCCCGGCGAGCGCCTCGGCGGCCGCGACGGCGTGCTCGGTGAGGCCCGCGCGCAGCGGCTCGGGAGCCTCCCGGACCAGCTCGCCGAACCACCCGCCCGGCACGTCGCCCTCCAGCCACTCGCCCAGCTGACCGACCACGGTGACCACCTGCCGGGGACCGGAGAGCAGACCGCGCTCGATGCCCTCGACCAGGGTCTCGCGGTACCCGGCCAGCGCGGCCGGCACCCGGGCGATGCGGCGGCCGATCACCTGCCACTGCTCGTCGGTGTCGGTGGGCATGAGGGTGAAGACCTCGCGCACGTTGTGCACCGGCGAGCCCAGGTTGCGAACCGCCCGGTACTCCTCCCCCGCCTCGTGCACGGCGAGTTCCGCGGTGAGCCGCTCCCGCAGCAGGCGGGCGCAGCGCCGTTCGGCCTCGTCCCGGGGGGCGCCGGACGCCTCGGCCGCGTCGAGCGCCGCCTCCGCCTCGCCGAGCCGGGCGAGGGTGCGGCGGCCGAGCGCGGCGATCGCCCCGGCGCCGGCCGGGGAGAGGTCGGGGAGGCGGTCGTCCTCGGGGTTGAGGCCCAGGTACACCGCGGTCAGCGGGTCGAGCTCCGCGAGCTCCCGCACGTGGTCGTCGGCGATACGGCGGGGGGTGGTGCCGTCGGAGGTGATCAGTTCAGCCATCCGGACATCATTTCGCGGCCGGGGCCGTTTGCAAGCCCCTCACCGGTGGCATGGACCGGCCAATTCGGACGAACGCCCGGTTTTCGCCTGACCGTTCGGGACCGTTCACCCCGGCAGGCGGCGCGACCACCACCGCCGCAGCGCCGGACCCGGGTCCCAGAGCGGCCGTCCGCGCGCGAAGCGGAAGAAGCACAGGCCGATCAGGACGGCGCTGAAGTGCCCGAGATCCGTGAACGTGTGCGAGACCGCCAGCGGCACCGAGTAGAACAGCAGCACCCCTCCCCCGTACAGCAGGCGCCAGCGGCCGGCGAACCGGTAGGTGAGCACGGCGACCACCCCGGCCAGCGCGTACGAGACGCCGACGTCCACGGTGTCCGCCATGCTCCGCTGCACACTGCCCCGGACGATCCCCCAGGCCACCAGGCCCTCGCTCACCACGGTGGCCAGCACGTGCGAGGTGGCGGCCACCGTGAACCAGCGCAGCGTGCCCAGCCAGCGCTCGGCGTTGGCGTGGAAGAGCGTGAAGAGGACGAGGTACAGCGGCCAGCTCGCCTGCTCCGTCCAGAGCGCGCTGGCCACCAGGGCGTGCACCGGCCGCGAGCGCAGCTGGTCGAGGTTGGTCGAACGGGCCGCCAGGAACCAGTCCAGGCTCGCCGGGTCCATCCGCGCCACCACGAAACTGGTGACGGCCAGGACCAGCAGCCACAGGTACGTCCCGGGCGCCGAGCGGACCCACCGCCACACCGCCCGCGGCAGCCCGAGCAGCCTGCGGGCCCGGCTCGGCCGCTCCAGCGTCTGCGCCATCCGGCGGGCCTCCTCCGTGCGGCGGCCGTACGGCGACCGTCGGGCTCCATCCTCGGTGGTCGCGCGGCTGCCCGCCTCCGGACCGTTCCGATCGGCTCCGGCCCCGGGGCGGCCGCAAACGTCCGTTCGGAAGATCGGTGCACGCCCGGATCCGATCCGGCCGGCGGCGGTTACGCTGACCGGCATGGAAGCCAGCTCAGCGCCCGTCCCGCCCGCCCCCGAGCCGGCCCGGCCGCGGCGTGCCGGGTACCGGCGGCTGCCGGTGCAGCAGCGGCGGGAGCAGCTGATCGCGGTGGCGCTGGAGCTGTTCGCCACCCGGCCGCCCGAGGAGGTCGGGCTGGACGACGTGGCGGAGGCCGCCGGGGCCTCCCGGCCGCTGGTGTACCGCTACTTCGCGGGCGGCAAGCAGCAGCTGTACGAGGCCGCGCTGCGCAGCGCGGCCGAGGAGCTGACCGGCCGGTTCGCGGTGCCGCTCGCCGGCACCCCGACCGAGCAGCTGGCGGCCGTGCTGGAGCGGTACTTCGCGTTCGTCGAGGAGCACGGCGCCGGCTACTCGGCGCTGCTGCGGGGCGGTTCGGTGGTGGAGACGGCGCGGACCTCGGCGATCGTGGACGACGTCCGGCGGGCCGCGCTGAAGCGGACGCTGCGGCACCTCGGGGTGCGCGAGGCCGGGCCGCGGCTGACCATGCTGGTGCGCTCGTGGATCTCGGTGGTCGAGGGCGCCTCGCTGAGCTGGCTGGACGAGGGGCGGGTGCTGCCGGTCGCCGAGCTGCGGGAGTGGCTGGTGGACCAGTTCGTGGCGATGGCCGCGGCGACGGCGCTGCACGATCCGCAGACCGCCGGGGTGCTGACCTCGCTGCTGGCCCTGGAGGGCGCGGACTCGCCGCGGACCGCGCGGCTGCGGGCGGTGCTCGCGCCGTAGGGCAGTGCTCGCACCCCAGGGCGGTGCTCGCGCCGTAGGAGCCCGACCCCCGTGCCCGGGGTCGGGCGCGCGGCGGTCAGGCCTTGCCGAGCACCTGGCGCTGCCGGCCGAGCCCGTCGATCTCGATCTCGACGACGTCGCCCGGCGTCAGGAACGGCGTGCCGGGGCGGCCGAGGGTGACGCCGGCGGGGGTGCCGGTGACGACGACGTCGCCCGGCTCCAGCACCATGAACTGGCTCGCGTACCGGATCAGCTCCAGCACCGGGAAGACCATCTGCCCGGTGGAACCGTCCTGCCGCAGCTCGCCGTTGACCCAGAGCCGCAGCGGCAGCCGCTGCGGGTCCGCCACCTCGTCCGCGGTGACCAGCCAGGGCCCGAGCGGGGTGAAGGTCTCCGCCGACTTCCCCTTGTCCCACTGGCCGCCGCGCTCGAACTGGAAGGCCCGCTCGGTGACGTCGTTGGCGATCGTGTACCCGGCGATCACCCCGGCCGCCGCAGCGTGGTCCTCCAGGTAGCGGGCGGTACGGCCGATCACCACGGCCAGTTCGGCCTCGTAGTCGGTCTTCTCGCCGCCGCGCGGCACCAGCACCTCGTCGTACGGGCCGACCACGGTGGAGCTCGGCTTGAGGAAGATCACCGGCTCGTCCGGGATCGCCGCGCCGGCCTCGGCCGCGTGGTCGCGGTAGTTGAGGCCGATGCCGACCACCTTGCCCGGCCGGGCGACCGGCGCACCGACCCGCCGGCCGGCGATGTCGGCGAGCGGCAGCCGCCCGGCGGCCGTCGCTCCGGCCAGTTCGGCCAGCGCGGCGGCGTCCAGCCCGGCGAGGAACCCGCCGTCGATGTCCGGGGTCACCCCGGAGAGGTCGTACGCGGTGCCGTCCTGGCCCAGCACGACCGGGCGCTCGGCGCCCGGCGGGCCGACACGGAGGAGCTTCATCTGAGCCTCACCATCAAGTTCGTCGCAGCTCACCGGGGCGGTCACGGACCGCGCCGGCCTCTTGTCTGCGAGGTATATCAACGGCCCGCACCCCGGGACCAGACCGTCCCGGTCGGCGAAATCCTCCCAACCCGCACAGGCCGGGCGGCGCGTTCTCGGGCGCCCGCACGGTTGACACCCCGCTGACACCCCGCCCGTACGGTGGACACCCCGCCCGCGCGGCGGTCCGCCGACGGCGAAAACCCCACGCCCAGGGCGAACAGCAGGAGTGAACGGTCACCCGCCGGTCCAGGATCCGAGCATGGAGACCACCCGGATACGCCCCGAACTGACCCTGATCACACTCGACTTCGGCACCGTCTACCTCTGGCGCGACGAGGACGGCACGCTCACCCTGGTCGACACCGGCATCGCCGGCCAGGCCGACGCGATCGAGGCGGCGATCCGCGCCGTCGGCGCCGACCCGGCCGCGCTGCGCACCGTCGTGCTCACCCACCACCACGAGGACCACACCGGCTCGGCGGCCGAGCTGGCGAAGCGGCTGGGCGCCGAGGTCGTCGCGCACAGGCTGGAGGCCCCCGTGATCCGGGGCGAGCAGGAGCCCGCGCCGTTCGTGCTGAGCCCCTTCGAGCAGCAGATCTGGGACAGCCTGCCGCCGCGGCCCCCGGCCCCGCCGTGCGAGGTGCACCGCGAGGTCGAGGACGGCGAGGTGCTCGGCTTCGGCGGCGGCGCGGTGGTGGTGCACGTGCCGGGGCACACCGACGGCTCGATCGCGCTGCACCTGCCCGGCCCCGGAGTGCTGTTCACCGGGGACATCGCGGCCAACGTGGACGGCCGGACCATGCCCGGCATCTTCAACACCGATCCGGAGCTGGCCGTCGGGTCGTTCCGCCGGCTGGCCGCGCTGGACTCCCGGACGGTGCTGTTCGGGCACGGCGACCCGGTCGTCGAGGACGGCTCAGCCGTGCTGCGGCGTGCCGTCGAGCAGCTCGGCCAGCACTAGCGGCCGCACCGGGCCGGGGCCCGCGAGGACGGTCTCGCGCTCCCAGCGGTCCAGGTCGCGTTCGACGTCGGCGCGGGCCCGCTCGTGGCCGTCCAGGGCCGGGACCAGTTCGCGCAGCAGCGCGACGGCCGCCCCCGGACTGCCCGAGCGGGCCAGCCAGAGCGCCAGGTCGTGGCAGGTCCGCAGGGTCCGCGGGTCGGCCGCGCCGAAGGCCCGGGCGAACTCGGGGATCAGCGCCCTCAGCTGCTCGACGGCCCGCTCCGGCGAGCCGGCCGCGCCGCGCCGCCAGGCGTCGTCGGCCCTGGTCCGCAGCTGCTCCGGGTCGGGGCCGAGCCTGATGTCCCGCAGCCGGCGGCGGACCTCGGCCGCGTCGGCGGGCCGGTCGGCCGGCTCCTTGGCGAGCAGTTGCAGGACCAGCCGGTCGAGCGCCGGGTCGGCGGTGCGCGGCGGCGGCGGGGCCTCGTTGAGGTGCTGGAACATCATGGTGACCGCCGAGCCCGCGTTGAACGGGCGGCGGCCGCTGCAGAGCTGGTAGAGCAGCACGCCGAGCGCGTACAGGTCGGCCCGGCCGTCGATCCGCCCGCCGGCCCAGCACTCGGGCGCCAGGTACGGCGGGGTGCCGATGACCACGCCGGTGGAGGTGAGCCCGCTGCCGGACTGGGTGAGCAGACGGGCGATGCCGAAGTCCAGCACCTTGGCCTCGCCGGTGTCGGCGATCATGATGTTCTCGGGCTTGATGTCCCGGTGCACCACGCCCGAGCGGTGCGCGGCGTCCAGCGCCTTGCAGACCTGCCGCATCCACTTGAGGGAGACCGCCGGGTCGGGGGTGCCGTCGCGGAGCAGCGCGGAGAGCGGGCGGCCCCGGACGAGTTCCATCACCAGGTAGTGGGTCCACCGGGGGCCGTCCTGCACCCGGCCGTAGTCGTGCAGGGTGACGATGTGCGGGTTGGAGAGGCCGCCGACGGTCTTGGCCTCGCGGATGAACCTGCTGACCGCCTCCTCGTCGCTGGCCTTCTCCTCGGAGAGCACCTTGAGCGCGACCGGCCGGCCGATGGTCTCGTCGTAGGCGGCCCACACCACACCGAAGCCGCCCTGCCCGAGCTCCCGGTCCAGCCGGTAGCGGCCGCCCACGACATCGTCCGCCTTCATGCCTTCCCCCAAGTCCGCCGGATTCGAACGCCGTTCATCCTGACCGGGTCACGATAGCGGTGGGGGAAGGCGTGGAGGTGAACGGGTCAGGGCTTGGGCTTGGGCAGGCCGACCGGGTTGATCTCGGACGTCGGGACGGCCTCCGCGTCCAGCCCCCAGCGCTTCAGGACCTGTCCGTAGGTGCCGTTCTTGATGACCTCGTTGATCGCGCCGTTGAGCGCCTGGACCAGGCCGCTGTCCTTCTTCGTGGTGGCCCCGATCTTGCCGAGGACGTCCGCGCCGCCGCCCGAGTAGGTGCCGATCACCTCGGTCTCGCCGGTCTGCACGCCGTGGAAGGCGGCCACCGGGTTGGGGCCGACGTAGGCGTCGATCCGGCCGGAGGAGAGCGCCAGGTAGTAGTCGGAGGAGCTCTGGAAGTACTTGATGTCGGCGGCCTTCAGGCCGTTCTTGACGTTCTCCTCGTTCCAGGAGATCAGCAGCTTCTCCTGGTTGGTGCCGGAGGAGACGGCGACGGTCTTGCCGGCGATGTCCTTGGGCCCGGTGACCTTCCAGCCGCTGCCCTTCTTCGCCTCGAATCCGAGGATGTCCAGGCGGTAGGTGGCGAAGTCGTACTTCTCCTTGCGGGCCTCGGTGACGGTGATGTTGGAGATGCCGACGTCGTACTTGCCGCTGTCCAGGCCGACGAAGATGTTCTCCCAGGAGACCGGGTTGAACTCGACCTTGAGGCCGAGCACGTTGCCGATCAGCGAGGCGAGGTCGGGCTCGACGCCGATGATCGTCTTGTCGTCGTTGGCGTAGAAGTCCAGCGGCGGGGTGGTGCCGAGCGAGTCGACCACGGTCAGTGTGCCGCGCTTTCTGATCTCCTCCGGCACCAGCGCCGCGATGGCGTCGACCTTCGGCGTGGTCACCCGGTTCTGGTTCGGGGTCAGGTTGACCGTGGTGCCGTTCGGAGCGGTGCTGCCCTTCGCGGGGGCGAGTTCCGCCGCGGCGTCCGAGGAGCTTCCGCAGGCGGCCAGGGTGAGGGCGGCGGCGAGCGCGGCGGCGGCGGTCACGAGGGCGCGACGGGGTAGGGACATGGCGGAACTCCTGCGGGGTGGAAGGGGGTTGCTCGGGAGGGTTGCCCGGGAGGGGGCGTCAGAGGACCTTGGCCAGGAAGGCCCTGGTCCGCTCGTGCTGCGGGTCGTCGAGGACGGCCGCCGGCGGGCCCTGTTCGACCACCACGCCGTCGTCCATGAAGACCACGGTGTCGGCGACCTCGCGGGCGAAGCCGATCTCGTGGGTGACCACGATCATCGTGGTGCCGCCCAGGGCGAGGTCCTTGATGACGTCGAGCACCTCGCCGACCAGCTCCGGGTCGAGGGCCGAGGTCGGCTCGTCGAAGAGCAGCACCTTCGGGTCCAGTGCCAGCGCCCGGGCGATCGCCACCCGCTGCTGCTGGCCGCCGGAGAGCTGGCGCGGGTAGGCGTCCGCCCGGTCGGCCAGGCCGACCCGGCCGAGCAGCTCCAGCGCCCGCGCCCTGGCCTCGGCCTTGGGCCGGCGCAGCGCGCTGACCGGCGCCTCGACGATGTTCTCCAGCACGGTCAGGTGCGGGAAGAGGTTGAAGTTCTGGAAGACGAAGCCGATGTTGGTCCGCTGCCGCAGGACCTCGCGCTCCTTCAGCTCGTGCAGCCGGTCCCCGGACCGGCGGTAGCCGATCAGCTCGCCGTCGATCGCCACGAAGCCCTTGTCCACCTTCTCCAGGTGGTTGATCGAGCGCAGCAGGGTGGACTTGCCGGAGCCGGACGGGCCGAGCACCACGGTCACCGAGCCGACCGGGACGTCGAGGTCGACGCCGCGCAGCACGGTCTGCGGGCCGAAGCTCTTGTACAGGCCGCGGACCTGCACCATGGGCCCCCCGGCGGTGGCGGGTTCCTTGACGGTGGTGGTCACGAGCGTCCTCCGGGGGCGGTCTCGGCGGGGCCGGTCCCCGGGGGGCCGGTGCGGGCGCGCAGGCCGCGGGCGAAGGCCCGGGCCCGCTGGAGCGGGGTGGGCGGCGGGTTGCGGTCGGCGCCCCGGGCGAAGTAGCGCTCGACGTAGTACTGGCCGATCGACAGCACGGTGGTGAGCAGCACGTACCAGACGGTGGCGACCATCAGCATCGGCACCACCCGGCCGGTGCGGCCGTAGACCACCTGCACCTGGTAGAAGAGCTCGCCGATGGCCATCACGTAGACCACCGAGGTGCCCTTGAAGAGCGAGATCACCTCGTTGGCGGCGGACGGCAGGATGCCGCGCATCGCCTGCGGCAGCACGATCCGCCAGGCCTGGCGCCAGCGCGGCACGCCCAGGGCGGCGGCGGCCTCGCGCTGGCCGGCGTCGACGGCGATGATGCCGCCGCGGATGATCTCGGCGGCGAACGCGGCCTGGTGCAGCCCGAGGCCGAGCACGGCCGCGCCGAGCGCGCCCAGCACGCCGACCGTCTCGAAGTCGCCGAAGGTCGGGCCGAACGGGATGCCGACGCCGAACCGCTTGTAGAGGTACGACAGGTTGAACCAGAAGACCAGCTGGACGATCAGCGGGATCGAGCGGAACGCCCAGACGTAGGCCCAGGCGATGGTCTGCAGGATCGCGCTGCGGGAGAGCCGCATCGCGGCCACCACGGCGCCCAGCAGGAAGCCCAGCAGGGTGCCGTAGGCGGTGAGTTCGACGGTCCGGCCGACCGCGCGCAGGATGGTGTCTGCGGAGAAGTAGACCCGGAAGGTCGCCCAGTCCCAGCCGGGGTTGGTGGCCAGCCCGTGGGCGAACTGGGCGAGGACGACGAGGGCGCCGAGGCCGGCGGCCCAGCGCCAGGGGTGCCGGGCGCGGACGGTGCGCAGCCCGGCCAGTTCGCCGATGTCGAGCGGGGCGGCGGCCGGTCTGCCCGCGGACTTGCCGAGGACGGCCGGGGTGGTGGTGACGGTCATGGTGGGATTCCTCCAAGGGGCCCGGGGCCCGGACAGGGGGTCACGCGTGCTCGGGCGGGCTGATCTGGGACTCCTTGATGGCCGAGTCGGTCACCCCCCACTTCTTCAGGATCCGCTCGTAGCTGCCGTCCTTGATCAGCTGGTTGACCGCCGCCTGGAACGCGGGGGTGAGCGGGGAGCCCTTCTTGAACGCGAAGCCGACGTCCAGCCGGTGGAACTCGCCGAGGAACTTCGTCCCGGACGCCTCCTGGGAGGCCTGGTAGCGCAGCCCGTTGATGGTGGACATCTGGATGTCCACCCGGCCCTGCTGGAGGCTGGTCAGCACGGCACCGGTGTCGCTGAACGCCTTCACCTCGTAGGGCTTCTTGCCCGCGTCGGTGCAGACGTTCTTCTTGGCGTTGAGGGTCGTCTCGAAGGTGGTGCCGGCGCCGGTGCCGACGGTCAGGCCGCACAGCTGGACCAGGTCGGTGACCGGCTGGATGCTCGTGTTGTCCTTCTTGACCGAGAAGCCCTGGCCGTCGTCGATGTAGGTGACGAAGTCGATGGTCTTCAGCCGGGCCGTGGTGACGCCGAAGTTGCCGGTGCCGACGTCGTACTTGCCGCTGCCCAGCGCGGGCAGGATGGTCTCGAAGGCGGCTTCCTCGCGCTGCACCGTCAGGCCGAGCACCTTGGCCACCGCGTCGGTGAAGTCGATGTCCACCCCGGCCGCCTTCTTGGTGGCCTGGTCGACGTAGAACGCGGCGGGCGGGGCCCCGAACGAGGAGCCGAACTTCACCGTCCCGGCGGAGCGGACGTCGGCGGGCAGCAGCGCGGCCGCGGTGTCCGACTTCTTGATGCCGGAGATCAGGTCCTCGGCGGCGGCGGAGGCGGCCTGCCCGCCGGCGCCCGGCGTGGCGGTCTTCGGGTCCGACCCGCACGCGGCCAGCGCCAGGACCGGCAGGAGGGCGGTCGTCGCGAGCAGGCGGCGGCGGACGGTGGTGGTTCTCACGGGTGCGGTGCCTTTCGGGAGGTGCGGGGTGCGGAGCGGGTGCGGGGTAGGGCGCGGGTGCGGGGTGCGGCCGGGTCCGGCGGTCACGGACACGGTCACGCTCACGGCAGGTGCTTCTCGAACGGCAGCGGGCCGATCGTCAGCGGGTCGGCGGTGACGTCGAACAGCGGGGTGTAGCCGGTCGCCAGGTAGAGCCCCTTGGCCTCCGGCTGGAGCGGCCCGGTGGTGAGGTAGATCCGGCGGTAGCCGACCGCCGCGGCGGCCCGCTCCAGCTCGACCAGCACCCGGCGGGCCAGGCCCCGGCGGCGGTGCGCGGAGTGCGTCCACATCCGCTTCACCTCGGCGGTCCGCTCGTCGTAGCGCTTGTACGCGCCGCCGGCCACCGGCTCGCCGTCCTCCAGCAGGAGCAGCAGCACGCCGTGCGGTTCGGTCCAGCTGTCGGCCGGGAAGCGGGTCATCTCGCTGTGCGCGGACGGCCCGTACCGGTTGACGTACTCCTCGGTGAGTTCGCGCAGCAGCGGTTCGACGAGCGGGTCGTCGACGGCGACCCGGCGGACCTCGACGTCGAGGCCGGTCCCTGGCCGGGCGCCGCTCATGCCTGCACCGCGATCAGCTGTTGCCGGTCGCGCTCCGCCCGGTCGGCCCGGGCCGCCCTCTCGGCGTCCCGCTTGGCCACCTCCTCGCGGACGATCGGGATCACGTGGCGGCCGAAGTCGATGGTGTCGCCGACCAGGTCGTAGCCGCGCGCGGAGAGGATGTCCACGCCGAGGTCGTAGTAGTCGAGCAGCGCCTGGGCGACCGTCTCCGGGGTGCCGACCAGCGCGTTGGAGTTGCCGGCCCCGCCGGTGGCGGCGGCGGTCGGGGTCCAGAGCGCGCGGTCGTAGCGCTCGCCGGCCTCGGCGATCTCCAGCAGGCGCTGGGAGCCGGTGTTCTCCGGGGCGGCGCCCTGCGGGCGGCCCCGGCGGATCAGCTCGCCGCTCTCCCTGCGGGCCTTGATCGCGTCGACCGTCCGGTACGCCTTCTCCCAGGCCAGCTCCTCGGTCGGCGCGATGATCGGCCGGAACGCCACCTGGATCCGCGGCACGTCGGTGCGCCCGGCGGCCCGCGCCGCCTCCTTCACCCGCTCGATCTGCTCGGCGGTCCGGGCCAGCGGCTCGCCCCAGAGGCAGTAGACGTCCGCCTCGGCACCGCCGGCCGCGTAGGCCGCCTCCGAGGAGCCGCCGAAGGAGACGCCCGGGCGCGGCTGCTGCACCGGGAAGACGTCGGAGACGAAGTCGTTGAACCGGTAGTGCTCGCCCTCGTGGTCGAAGGGCTCCCGGCTGGTCCACGCCTTCTTGACGATGCCGATGTACTCCCGGGTGCGGGCGTACCGCTCGTCCTTGGTGAGGAAGTCGCCCTCGCGCTGCTGCTCGTGGTCGTTGCCGCCGGTGATGAAGTGGACGGTGAGCCGGCCGCCGCTGATCCGGTCGAGGGTGGCGAAGGTCTTGGCGGCGAAGGTCGGGTAGGAGACGTTCGGCCGGTGGGCGAGCAGGATCTGCAGCTTGTCGAGGTGCGCGGCGAGGAAGGCCGCGGCGGGCGCCGGATCGGGGGCGCCGGCGCCGTAGGCGAACAGCACGCGGTCCCAGCCGTGGTCCTCGTGGGCGCGGGCCAGCCGGAGGGTGTAGTCGCGGTCGAAGGCGGCCGTGGTGCGGGCGGTGGTCTCCGAACCGTCGCCGGTGGCGGCTATGCCGAGGAATTCGACGGGCATGGTGGTGGAACCTTTCGGGTCGTGCGCAGTCCGGTGGGCTGCGGGTGGGCAGGCCGGAGAGGGCCGTGGCAGGACCAGGCCGTGGTGCCGGTGGGGCGGGTGCGTGACGGTGCGGTGGCCGGGTGACCGGGGTGGCCGGGGCGGAACGGGGGACTGCCGGAGCGCAGAGCTGGTGAGGAAGGGGGCGGCGGCAGCGCGCGTCTGACGAACCGTCAGGAAGTGACGGCTCTCCCGGCCCGCGCCGTCGAGGGCGACGGGGCACCGAGGGAGGGCCCTCCGGAGGAGGACGGGGCCGGCTGGACGGCCCGCTGCCGGGTCAGCCGCGACACGCCGCGGACCACACTCGACCGAAGTCGATGTGGTCGCGGGTGACCAGGGGCTGCTCGGCGTACATGGGCTCAAGTTGAGCAGTGAACCACGCACGGCGTCAACCACCGTCCATTACCGCTCTGTTGCGATCTCCTGTCGCCCCGCGACACACTCCGCGACCCTGGCTCACCACCCTTGACAGGCGCCGATCGCGCATGCGTACGATCGAAAAGGAGTGCAGTGCAGGGCCGGCCGTGTTGAGGGACGCGGGCCGGCCGCGACCGCCGTACGTGACCACGCCGTACCCCCGCCTGCCCGCATCTCCGCCCTCCCGCCTGGAGCCTCCGCATGGCCACCCCGCAGGACGTCCTCCCCGCCCCCGCCCTCACCGAGCCCGCCGGACCGCCACCCGCCACCGCCCCCGACGCGGCGGCGGCCGACGCCCGGATCGTCGCCCGCCGCCGCCCCGGCCAGTGGATCTCCGCCGCCGTCGCCCTGCTGGTCTTCGCGATGGTCGCCAACTCCCTCGTCCGCAACCAGGCGTTCCAGTGGGACGTGGTCGCCGACTGGTTCACCGCCACCTCGGTGCTGAACGGGCTCACCCTGACCCTGTGGCTGACCGCCGTCACCCTCGCCCTCGGCTTCGTGCTCGGCACCGTCCTCGCCACCATGCGGCTCTCCACCAACCCGGTGCTGCGCACGCTCAGCTGGGTCTACATCTGGATCTTCCGCTCCACCCCGGCCCTGGTCCAGCTGCTGCTCTTCTTCAACATCGGCGCGCTCTACCCGACCCTCGGCGTCGGCATCCCGTTCGGCCCGGAGTTCCTCACCGTCAAGACCGTCAACCTCTTCGGCCCCACCCTCACCGCCGTCGTCGGGCTCACCCTGCTGGAGGCCGCGTACGCCGCCGAGGTGGTCCGCGGCGGGATCCTCTCCGTCGACCGCGGCCAGCTGGAGGCCGCCGCGGCGCTCGGCATCGGCCGCCGGCGGGTGCTGCTGCGGATCGTCGTCCCGCAGGCGATGCGCTCCATCGTGCCCACCGCCGGGAACATGCTGATCAGCGCGCTCAAGGGGACCAGCATCATCAGCGTGCTGGCCGTCTCCGACCTGCTGTACTCGGTCCAGCTGGTCTACCTGCAGTCCTACCAGGTCATCCCGATGCTGATGGTCGCCACCATCTGGTACATCGTGATCACCACCGTCCTCTCCGTCGGCCAGTACTACGTCGAACGGCACTACGCCAAGGGCGCCACCCGGGAGGGCCTGCCGCCCACCCCGCTGCAGAAGGCCCGGGCCGCGTACCGGCGGCTGCGCACCGCCGCGGACGCCGACGGCCCCGGCACCCCCGCCGGGCCCGGGTCCGGCCCCGGCCGCACCCCGGCGAAGGAGACGGCCCGATGACCGCCGCGAGCACCCTGGTCATCGTCGGCGCCGGCCCGCGCGGCACCGGACTGCTGGAGCGGATCGCCGCCAACGCCACCGAACTGCTGCCCGCCGAAAGCCCGCTGCACATCCACCTGGTCGACCCGTACCCGCCCGGCGCCGGCCGGATCTGGCGCCACGAGCAGTCCCCGCTGCTGCGGATGAACTCGATGGCCGAGGACGTCACGATGTTCACCGACGAGCGCTCCACCATCGACGGCCCGGTCCGGCCCGGCCCCTCGCTCGCCGAATGGGCCTCCCGCATCGAGGAGTTCGAGCCCTACCGGGCGATACCCGACCCCGCCGTCCTGACCGAGCTGCGCACCCTGGACCCCACCGACTTCCCCACCCGGCGCGCCCAGAGCGCCTACCTCGACTGGGTGTTCCGCCGCGCCGTCGCCGACCTGCCGCCGCACGTCACCGTCACCGTCCACCGGGACACCGCGCACCGCGTCGAGGGCCCGGCCGACGGCCCGCAGCTGGTCCACCTCACCGACCGGGTGCTCACCGCCGACCACGTCGTGCTCACCCTCGGCCACCTCGACTCCGCCCCGGACCCCCGGTACTCCGCCGACGCCGAGTTCGCCGCCCGGCACGGCCGCTACCACCTGCCGCCCGCCTTCTCCGCCGACGCCGACCTCGACGGCATCGCCCCCGGCGAGCACACCGTGCTGCGCGGCTTCGGGCTGGCCTTCGTCGACCTGGTCGCCCTGCTCACCGAGGGCCGCGGAGGCCGCTTCGAACCGGGCAGCGGCGACGGCACCCGCACCGGCGGCCTCGTCTACCACCCGTCCGGCCGGGAGCCGGTGATCCACGTCGGCTCCCGGCGCGGGGTGCCGTACCACTCCAAGACCGACTACCGGCTCCAGGGCCCGCGCGCACCGCTCCCCCGCTACTTCGACGCCGCCGCCGTCGACGCCCTGCTCGACCGGCCGGGCCCGATCGAACTGCGGCGCGACGCCTGGCCGCTGATGGCCAAGGACATCGGCTTCGGCCACTACCACGAGCTGTTCCACGCCCACCCCGAGCGCACCGCGCTGCCCTGGGCGGAGTTCCTGGCCGGCTACGACGCCCACGACTGGTACTCCCCCGAACTGGACGAGCTCGTCGAACGGGCCGTCCCCGACCCGGCCGACCGGCTCGACCTCGAACGCCTCGACTTCCCGCTGGCCGGCGTCGAACTCGGCACCGCCGAGGAACTCCAGGACCACCTGCGCCGCTACATCACCGAGGACGCCGACCGCCGCGCCGACCCCGCGTACAGCGCCGACCTCGGCGCCTTCCTCGCCCTGCTCTCGCTGTTCGCCCAACTGCCCCGGGTGCTCGGCTCCGGCCGCCTCACCGCCCGCTCGGTCGCCGAGGACGTCGACGAGTGGTTCTTCGGCTACTTCAGCTACCTCGCGTCCGGCCCGCCCGGCTTCCGGCTGCGCCAGCTGCTCGCGCTCTCCGAGGCCGGGGTGGTCCGCTTCCTCGGCGCGGGCGTGAAGGTCGAGCGGGACGAGGCCACCGGCACCTGGCGGGCCTCCGGCGCCACCGTGCCCGGCCACAGCGTCACCGCCACGGCGCTGGTCGAGGCCTACCTGCCCCGGCACGCCCTGTCCCGCACCCGGGACCCGCTCCTGCGGGACCTGCACCGCACCGGCCGCATCGTCGAGGAGGTCGTCACCGACGAGGAGTACACGCACCGCTCCGGACTGGTCACCATCCGGCCGGGTGACAGCCGCCTCCTCGACCCCGCCCTCGACGACGGACCGCACCCGCGCCGCACCGCGCTCGGCCCGCACACCAGCCTGCGGGCGGCCGCCGCCTTCGCCCGGCCGCGCACCGACTCGCCCGGCTTCCGCCAGAACGACGCCGCCGCGCGGGCCCTGCTCCGCACCCTGACCCGGACCGGGTCGGCCGTCGCGGTCTGAACCCCCCGGAGGAACGACCGGTCGGCAGGGGGCGGGCACGCGGCCCGCCCCCTCCCCGGAGGACGCCGCGCGCCGCCGGCCGGACCGGCCCCGGGCCGTCGTCCGACCGGCTCCCACCTGCGGTCCCCCGCCCGCGACCGCCCCGCCGCCCCTACCACGGCGGCCGTCGGGCCTGACCCCGTCACCCGAACGGATGGAAGGATGGGGGGCAGGCCCCCGCGAAGGAGCTGCGGGCCGAACGATCCGAGGAGCGCAGTCATGGCCAAGCAGGCCCCGCAGAGCGATCCGGCGCAGGACGCCCCCCGGGTGTCCGCGCCCCAGCACGCCGCGGCCGGGCTGCCCGCCGTCGGCCACAGCCTGCGGATGGCCGCCGAGCAGATGGGCGTCCGCCGGACCGTGGCCACCCTGCTCAAGGTCAACCAGCCCGACGGCTTCGACTGCCCCGGCTGCGCCTGGCCCGAGCCGGGCAAGACGCACACCGCCGAGTTCTGCGAGAACGGCGCCAAGGCCGTCGCCGAGGAGGCCACCGAGCGCCGGATCCGCGCCGAGTTCTTCGCCGCCCACCCCGTCGCCGAGCTCGCCGAGCGCTCCGGCTACTGGCTCGGCCAGCAGGGCCGGCTGACCCAGCCGATGCTGCTGGACGAGGGCGCCACCCACTACACCCCGGTCTCCTGGGACGACGCCTTCGCGCTGATCGCCGAGGAGCTCCGCGCCCTGGACACCCCGGACGGCGCCGCGTTCTACACCTCGGGCCGGACCAGCAACGAGGCCGCGTTCGCCTACCAGCTCTTCGCCCGCCGGCTCGGCACCAACAACCTGCCGGACTGCTCCAACATGTGCCACGAGTCCTCCGGCTCGGCGCTCACCGAGACGCTCGGCGTCGGCAAGGGCAGCGTCAGCCTCAAGGACCTCCACCAGGCCGACCTGATCATCGTGGCCGGCCAGAACCCGGGCACCAACCACCCGCGGATGCTCTCGGCCCTGGAGCGGGCCAAGCGGGCCGGCGCGACGATCGTCAGCGTCAACCCGCTGCCCGAGGCCGGCCTGGAGCGGTTCAAGAACCCGCAGCAGGCGCGCGGCCTGGTCGGCCACGGCACCAAGCTGACCGACCTCTTCCTGCAGATCCGGCTCGGCGGCGACCTCGCCCTGTTCCGGGCGCTCAACCAGCTGGTCCTGGAGAAGGACGGCGTCGACCGGGCGTTCGTCGAGGAGCACTGCCACGGCTTCGAGGAGTTCGCCGCCGAGGCCCGCGGGACCGACCGCGAGGAGGTGCTCGCCGCCACCGGCCTGCCCTGGGAGCAGATCGAGGAGCTGGGCCGGCTCGTCCTCGGCTCGGAGAAGGTCATCGTCTGCTGGGCGATGGGCCTCACCCAGCACAAGCACTCCGTGCCGACGATCCGCGAGGTGGTCAACTTCCTGCTGCTGCGCGGCAACGTCGGCCGCCCCGGCGCCGGCGTCTGCCCGGTCCGCGGCCACAGCAACGTGCAGGGCGACCGCACGATGGGCATCTTCGAGCGCCCCTCGGCCGCCTTCCTGGACGCGCTCGGCCGGGAGTTCGGCTTCGAGCCGCCCCGCGAGCACGGCCTGGACGCGGTGGACACCATCCGGGCGATGCGGGACGGCAGGGTCGGGGTGTTCTTCGCGATGGGCGGCAACTTCGTCGCCGCCACCCCGGACACCGACGTCACCGAGGCGGCGATGCGCCGGTGCCGGCTGACCGTGCACGTCTCCACCAAGCTCAACCGCTCGCACGTGGTCACCGGCGCCCGCGCCCTGATCCTGCCGACCCTCGGCCGCACCGACCGGGACGTCACCGCGCGGGGCGCCCAGTTCGTCAGCGTCGAGGACTCGATGGGCCAGGTGCACTCCTCGCGCGGCGGCCTGCGCCCGCCGGCGCCGGGGCTGCTCTCCGAGGTGGCCATCGTCTGCCGGCTCGCCCGGGCGGCGCTCGGCCCGCAGGACACCGTGCCGTGGGAGGACTTCGCCGCCGACTACGACGCGGTGCGGGACCGGATCGCCCGCGTGGTGCCGGGGTTCGAGGACTACAACGACCGGGTCCGCCGGCCCGGCGGCTTCACCCTGCCGCACGGCCCGCGCGACTCCCGCACCTTCCCGACCGCGACCGGCAAGGCCAACTTCACGGTCAACCCCCTCACCGCCCCCGAGGTGCCGGAGGGCCGGCTGCTGCTGCAGACGCTCCGCTCGCACGACCAGTACAACACCACGATCTACGGCCTCGACGACCGCTACCGGGGCATCACCGGCGGCCGCCGGGTGGTCCTGGTCAACCCCGCGGACGCCGCGGAGTTCGGGCTGGCCGACGGCGCGTACGTCGACCTGGTGAGCGAGTGGAAGGACGGCGTCGAACGCCGCGCCCGGCACTTCCGGGTGGTCCACTACCCGGTCGCCCGCGGCGGCGCCGCCGCGTACTACCCCGAGACCAACGTCCTGGTCCCGCTCGACTCCACCGCGGACATCAGCAACACCCCCACCTCCAAGGCCGTCGTCATCCGCTTCGAGCCCGACAGCGGCGCCGGGGCCTGACCCGGCCGGAACGCGCCGTGCCCGCCGGATCGGTCCGGCGGGCACGGCGGCGTTCGGGCGGGTGCGGTCAGTTCTGGCCGGGCGGCAGCGTTCCGGTCGCCGTGCCGGAGGCCGAGGCGGTGCCGGTCGCCTTCGCCGAGCCGGACGCGGCGGGCGTCCCGGTCCCGGTCCCGGTCGGCGTGCCGGTCCCCGCCGGGGTGCCCGTGGGCGTGCCGCTCGGCGAGTCGGTCGGCGTCCCGGTCGGGGTGCCGGTGGGCGTCCCCGTGGGAGTCCCGGTCGGGGTTCCCGTGGGCGTGCCGGTCGGCGTCCCGGTCGGGGTGCCGGTGGGCGTCCCCGTGGGAGTCCCGGTCGGGGTTCCCGTGGGCGTGCCCGTCGGGGTCCCGGTCGGCGTGCCCGTCGCCGGGTCGGTCGGCGTGCCGGTGGGCGTGGTCGGTGCCCCCGTGGCCGTCGGGTCGGGCGTACCGGTGCCGCCCGGGGTCGGCGTCCCCGGCACGGGCGTACCCGGCGCGGGGGTGGTGCCGGGTGCCGGGGTGTCGGTCGGCGCCCCGGGAACCGGGGTGACCGGCACCTGGTTGAGCGGGCTCGGCGCGATCGCGGTGACCGAGTCCCAGCCCGCGGGCAGGTCCGGCACCTTCCAGGCGCCGCCGGCCTCGTCGGCCGCACCGTCCGGGTCGGGCCGGACGGCGCCGAGGATCGGGTTGCCGCCGATCGGCGCCACCTTGACGTGCGAGCCCGGCCGGGGCGCGTGGACGACCAGGCCGCCGCCGATGTACATCCCGACGTGCGTGGCGCCCTCGAAGTAGATGATCAGGTCGCCGGCGCGCAGCTGGTCGAGCGGGATGCGCCGGAGCTGGGCCCACTGCTCCTGGCTGGTGCGCGGGATCGGCTTGCCGGCGTGCAGCCAGGCCTGCGAGGTGAGACCGGAGCAGTCGAAGACGTCCGGCCCGGCGCCGCCCCAGACGTACGGCTTGCCCAGCTGGGCCAGCGCGTAGGCGACGGCGGCCCGGCCGGCCTGCGAGGGCGTGCGCTCGCCCTGGCCGAGGACCCCGGAGGCGAGGAAGGCGATCTGGGCCTCGTCGGCCTTGGCCTTCTCCAGCTTCTCCAGGTCGGCGCGCTGGGCGCCGGTGAGCGAGGAGACCAGCTGCTCGACGGACGCGAGGTCGGCGGCCATCTTGGCCTTGGCCACGTCCTGCTGGGTGACCAGGGTCTGCGAGTTCGCCAGCGCCTCCTCGTTCTGCTTCTGCAGTCCGGTGAGCGCGTCGCGGTCGACGGTCAGCTTGTTGAGGAACTCGGACTGCGAACGGCTGGCGGCGGACAGCAGCTCGGCGATGGTGACGGCCTCGTACGGGTCCTTGGAGAGCAGCAGCTCGGCGTAGGCGGAGGCGGCGCCGTTGCGGTACTGGGCGGCGGCGAGCTGGGCGGCGATGTCGGTGCCCGCGTCGACCTGCTTCTGCTGGCGCTCCAGCTTGGCCTTGAGCTCGGCGAGCGCGGCCTGCTGCTCGGTGACCTTGGCGACGGCCGCGTTGTACTGCTCGGTGGCGGCCTCGGCGCCCTGGTAGAGCGCGTGCAGCTGTTCGAGGAGCGGGCCGAGGGTGGCCCTGGCCTGGGCAAGCGGGTCGCCGCCGGGGTCGACCCCGGGGACGGCCGGGCCGGTGGTGCCGGGGGCCGGCGGCGCGGGGTCGGCGTAGGCCGGTCCGGCCAGCGGCAGGGCCAGCGCGGCGGCCGCGAGGACGGCTCCGCAGCGCAGGGCGGCCCGCACCCAGGGTCGTGTGCCGGTCGACGGCCGTGTGCCCGCCCGCTCCGTGTGCTGCCCAGCCCCGCCCATGGGTCCCGCCCTCCCCGCCCACCTGCCCGTGCTCCGGGGTCCCCGGATCTCCGCCCGATCCTGCCATGGGTTACTCGCGGGAAACAGACCGCACCCGTACGGCTCGGTGAATTCTACGGTCGGGCTGTGAGACAGCTCTCAACAAAACGGATGAAGCGGGCGTTTCTCCGTTAACGTCCAGCTCAGCGCGGTGGAAGACACGTGCTGGCAAGGTCATGGCAACCCCGGGGACACCATCGGAACCACGAGTCCGACGCCAGTTCACCTTCCGTTCACCAAGCGTCCCTAGCGTCGCGCACGACACCAACGTCAGTGCGACAACTACGACGATTGTTTGGGTATGGAACACATCTCGTTCCTGGTGGCCGTTGTGATCATCACGGCGCTCGCCTTCGACTTCACCAACGGGTTCCACGACACCGCCAACGCGATGGCCACCTCCATCGCGACGGGAGCCCTTCGGCCCAAGGTCGCGGTCACCATCGCGGCCGTCCTCAACTTCGCGGGCGCGTTCCTGTCCGTGAAGGTCGCCACCACCATCTCCGGCGGCATCGTCAACGAGAAGACCGGCATCCATCCGGAGATCATCTTCGCGGCGCTGGTCGGTGCCATCCTCTGGAACCTGCTGACCTGGCTGCGCGGCCTCCCGTCGAGCTCCTCGCACGCCCTCTACGGCGGCCTGATCGGCGCCACCGTCGTCGGCGTCGGTGTCAACGGCGTCAACTTCGACACCGTCGTCTCCAAGATCCTCATCCCGGCGGTCGCCTCGCCGCTGGTCGCCGGCCTGGCCGCCTGGGGCGCCACCAAGCTGGCGTTCGCGATCACCCGCAAGAGCAACGGCAAGACCGTCACCAAGGGCTTCAAGACCGGCCAGATCTTCTCGTCCTCGCTGATCTCGCTGGCCCACGGCACCAACGACGCCCAGAAGACGATGGGCATCATCACCCTGACCCTGGTCTCGGTCGGCGCCCTGCCGAAGGGCGCGCTGCCCCCCACCTGGGTGATCGTCTCGGCCGGCGCGGCCATCGCGATCGGCACCTACATGGGCGGCTGGCGGATCATCCGCTCGATGGGCAAGGGCCTGGCGGACATCACGCCGCGGCAGGGCTTCGCCTCCGAGTCGGCCGCCGCGACGGTCATCCTGACCTCCTCGCACATGGGCTTCGGCCTCTCCACCACCCAGGTCTGCTCCGGCGGCATCATGGGCGCCGGCCTCGGCGGCCCGAAGGCCGAGCTGCGCTGGAGCCTGGTCCGCCGCATGGTCTACACGTGGGGCCTGACCCTGCCCGCCGCCGCCACGGTGGCCGGTCTCGCCGCCTTCCTCGCCGAGCAGGGCACCTGGGGCGTGGTCCTCGTCGGCGTCGCCCTGGTGGCCGGCTCGGGCGCGATGTGGGTCATCTCCCGCCGCCAGCCGATCGGCGCGGACAACGTCAACGACACCGGCGACGTCCAGGACGTCACCCCGGTCGAGGTCGGCCCGGCCGCCGCATCCGCCACCCCGACCCCCGCCTCGACCACGGTCGCGGCCTGACCGCCGCAGGCTGAGGAGCTCAACACCATGCACATCAAGTGGAACGCCCTGGCCCAGACCGCCGGCGTCAGCTTCGGCATCACCGTCGCCGTCGTCACCGTCTTCGCACTCGGCATCCTGGCGCTGTCGCGCCACGAGGCCGCGCTCACCGCGCGCCGTGAGGCGGCCGGCCCGACGGACGCCCCGGTGACCGGCGGCCGACTGGCCCTGGCCGGCGCGTACGCCTGCTTCGCCGTCTGCGGCGCGGCCGTCCTCTACGGGCTGACGCTGATCGCGGGCAAGTGATCCCGGGCGAGTGATCGCGGGCGGGTGGCCCGCGGGCGCGGAGCCGGACCGGCGGACGCGCACGACGGCGGGAGGGGCCGGGAGTGGTGATCCACTCCCGGCCCCTCCCGCCGTTCCCGGCCCCGACCGTCCCGGCCCGGTCGGGATCGGGCCCCTGCCGCCCCGATCCCTGCCGCCCCGATCCCTGCCGCCCCGATCCCTGCCGTCCGGCCCGGCCGTCCGGTCCGACGGCGCCGGCCGCCGGGCGCCCCGGCGGGCTCAGCCCCGCCGGAGCGGCTCCCGCGGGCTCACTCCTGGCCGGTCCGCAGCACGGTCTCGCGGATGAACAGCACCGTGACGAAGGCCAGCAGCGCGAACGGCGCCGCGACCAGGAAGACCACGCCCACACCGTGCCCGAAGGCGTCGGCCACCAGCGGCACCAGCGGGGCTGGCAGCTTGTGCAGGTCCGGGATGCCGCCGCCGAGCCCTCCGCCGGCCGCCGGGACGTGCGCGGCCGCCAGGTTCTCGGTCAGGTAGTGGCCGACCCGGTTGTTCATCAGCGCGCCCAGCGCGGAGACGCCCATCGCGCCGCCCATGGTGCGGAAGAAGGTGACCACCGAGCTGGCCGCGCCGAGCTCGCCGCGCGGCACGGTGTTCTGCACCGCGAGGACGAGGTTCTGCATGGTGAGCCCGAGGCCGATCCCGGTGACCGCCATGTAGACGGACAGCAGGCCGTAGTCGGTGTCGGCCCGGGCGGTGCCGAGCAGGGCGAAGCCGACGGCCAGCAGCAGCGTGCCGGCGACCAGGTAGGCCTTCCATCGGCCGTACTTGGTGATGAGCCTGCCCGCGACGGTGGAGGAGACGGCCAGGCCGAGGATCATCGGCAGGGTCATCAGCCCGGCGATGGTCGGGGACTTCTCCCGGGCCAGCTGGAAGTACTGGCTGAGGAAGGTGGTCGCGCCGTACATCCCGATGCCGACCAGGACGCTGGCCAGCGCGGCCAGGGTCACGGTGCGGTAGCGGAACAGGCCCGGCGGGATGATCGGCTCGGCGGCGCGGCGCTCGACCACCACGGCGAGCCCGCCCAGCAGCAGGCCGCCGCCGACCATGGCCGCGGTCTGCCAGGAGAGCCAGGCGTAGTTCTTGCCGGCCAGCGTGATCCAGATCATCAGCAGGCTGACGGCGGCGGTGATGACCGCCGCGCCCAGGTAGTCGATCTTCACCTTGCGCTTGACCACCGGCAGCTTGAGGGTGCGCTGCAGCACCAGGATCGCGGCCAGCGCGAACGGGATGCCGACGTAGAAGCACCAGCGCCAGCCGAGCCAGGAGGTGTCGACGATGACGCCGCCGATCAGCGGGCCGCCGATGGTGGCCAGCGCGAAGACGGCGCCGAAGTAGCCGCTGTACCGGCCGCGCTCGCGCGGCGGGACCATCGCGGCCAGGCAGATCTGGGCGAGGGCCGTGACGCCGCCCGCGCCGATGCCCTGGAGGGCGCGGCAGGCGATCAGCTGGCCGGTGTTCTGGGAGAGCCCGGCCAGGGCGGAGGAGGCGATGTAGATCACCAGGGCGATCTGCAGCAGCAGCTTCTTGCTGGCGAGGTCGGAGAGCTTGCCCCAGATCGGGGTGGAGGCGGTGAGGGTGAGCAGGGTCGCGGTGATCACCCAGGTGTAGGCGGACTGGCCGCCGTGCAGGTCGGTGAGGATGCGCGGGAGGGCGTTGGAGACGACGGTCGACGAGAGCACGGCCACGAAGAGGCCGAGCAGCAGGCCGGACAGCGCCTCCATCACCTGCCGGTGCGTCATCGGTAGGTCGGTGGCAGCAGCGGCGGCGGCTCCGGTCGAGGCAGGGGTGGTGACGGTCATCAAGATCCTTAGAATAGTTGCCTGAAGCAACCATAAGACGGTTGGTTGACTTGGGCAACATTCGTCAAGGACAAGTAAAGCCCGGACCGATCCCGGCCCGGGCTGCTCCACGGGGCGCACCCCGGCGGCTAGTGGACGGCCGACTCGCCGACCACGTCGTTGAAGCGGTGCAGCAGTTCCGCGAAGCGGACCACGTCCTCGCCGGACCAGCTGCCCATCAGCTCCCGGACCCGCGCCATCCGGGCGTCCCGCGCCGCCAGGTACCGCCGCCGGCCGTCCTCGGTGAGCGAGACCAGGGCCGAACGGCGGTCCAGCGGGTCCGCCTCGCGGTCCACCAGGCCCAGCTCCTCCAGCGCCCTGATCTGCCGGCTGACCGTGGCCTTGCCCACGGCGAAGTGCACGCCCACGTCGGTCACCCGCACCGGCCCGGCCTGCTCGATGTAGCCGAGCATGCTGTACGCCGTGCCCTCCAGCTGCGGGTGGACCCGCCGGGACAGCTCGGCCACCCGCGCCCGGCCGCGCCGGAACAGCACGCCGACCTCGCGCTCCACCGTCAGCAGGGGCTCCTCGTGCTCGTTCTCCGCAGTCACCGCGCCAGTATCCCGCAGCGCGGAGGGGCCGGACGCGGCGCGGGAGAAACGAAGACGAAACTAGTTCATGCTATTAAGTATCCGGTTTCCCCCGATACGCAAGGAGATGTGGATGACCGCCCCAGGGCAGGGACCAGGGCAGGCCGCGGCACCGGAGCGGGCGCCGCAGCCCGCCCCGAAGCAGGGCCTCGCCGCCGAACTGAAGGGCGCGGTCACCCCGCGCGCGGCGCTGCTGGTGATCGCCGTGCTCCTCCTCCAGCTCGGCTTCATCACCTCGTACGTCGGCGCGCTGCACCACCCGACCCCGCACGAGCTGTCGATCGCGGTGGTCGCCCCGCCGCAGGTCGCCCCCCAGCTGGTGGCGGGCCTGGAGTCCGTCCCGGACGAGGCCGTGAAGGCCGTCACCGCGCCGGACGCGGCGACCGCCACCGAGCAGATCAAGGACCAGAGGATCTACGCCGCGCTGGTGGTGAACCCGGCCTCCACCGAGGACGTGCTGCTGGTCGCCAACGCGCGCGGGCCGTCCGCCGCCCGGGCCGCCGAGACCATCGTCACCGGCCTGGAGAAGTCCCAGGGCCGGACGGTCAAGGTCGAGGACGTCGTCCCGCTGGCCAAGGGGGACGCCAACGGGCTCACCTCCTTCTACCTGGTGATCGGCTGGTGCGTCGGCGGCTACCTGGTCGCCTCGATCCTCGGTGTCAGCGCCGGGGCGAAGCCCGCCAACGCCAACCGGGCGCTGATCCGGCTCGGCACGCTGGCGCTCTACTCGATCGCGGCCGGCATCGGCGGTGCGATCATCGTCCAGCCGGTGCTGGACGCGCTGCCGGGCCCGTTCTGGAGCCTGTCGGCGGTCGGCGCCCTGGTGGTCTTCGCGGTCGGCGCGGTCACCATGGCGCTGCAGTGCCTGTTCGACATCATCGGCATCGGCATCGCGGTGCTGCTCTTCGTGGTGCTCGGCAACCCCAGCGCCGGCGGGGTCTTCCCGCCGCCGATGATGCCGGCGTTCTGGCGGGCCATCGGTGCCTGGTTCCCGAACGGCGCCGGGACGGACGCGGTCCGCTCGATCGCCTACTTCGACGGCTCCGACCTGGCGGTGCCGCTGCTGGTGCTGCTGGCCTGGGCCGCGGTCGGGGTCGCCGTCACCTTCGCCGCCGTACTCCGCCGTCCGCGGCACCTCACCCGCGAGCTGGTCACCGACTGACCCCGGCAGGGACCGGCCGGCCCCGGAGCGGGAGCCGTCGGACCGGCAGCCGTCGGGGCGACCGGCGGCTGGGCAATCGGCGGCGGGCCGGCCTCAGTCCTCCGGCCGCCCCGGGTCCGCGATCACCGACCGGACCACGCCGACCGCGGCCCCCAGCAGGGGGCCGCGGCGGCCCAGCCGGGAGACCGTCAGCCGCTCCTCCGTCCAGGGCCGGACGGTCACCCGGGCGGCCAGCTCGGCCCGCATGGCCGGCAGCAGCCAGGGCGCCAGCTGGGCGTAGCCGCCGCCGAGCACCACCTCGGCCGGGTCGAGCAGGTTGACCGCGCCCGCCGAGGCGATGCCGAGGGCGGTCCCGGCCCCGGCCAGCGCCGTCCGCACCTCCTCGTCCCCGGCCTCGGCGCGTTCGGCGAGCAGCGCCACCCAGTCGCCGCGGATCCCCTCCAGCCCGGCCTCGCGCAGCACCGCCGTCTCCCCCGCGTACTGCTCCAGGCAGCCGTGCGCCCCGCAGGCGCAGCGCGGCCCGTCCGGGCGGACGGGTACGTGCCCCAGCTCGCCCGCGTAGCCGCGCGCCCCGCGCAGCAGCCGTCCGCCGACCACGATCGCCGAACCGACCCCGGCCTCGGCGGACACGTGCAGGAAGTGGTCCGGCCCGCCGCCGAGCCAGAGCTCGGCCAGCCCGCCGAGGTTGGCCTCGTTGTCCGCCCGGATCGGCAGCTCGGCCAGTTCCTCGGCGTTGGCGGCGCGCAGCGCGAGCCGCAGCTCGGCGGTGACCGGGACGTCCCGCCAGCCGAGGTTGGCGGCCCGCTGGAGCACCGCGCCGTCGGAGCCGACCAGCCCGGGCACGGCCAGGGCCAGCCCGGCCGGCCGCAGTCCGGCCTCGGCGACGGCCCGGCGGAGCAGTTCGGCCAGGTCGGCCAGGACGGCGGCGGGCTGCCGGTCCCGGTTGCGGATCTCCTGCCGGCGCCAGGACCGGACCTCACCGCGCAGGTCGACCACGCAGGCGCCCAGGTGCTCGACACCGATCTCGGCGCCGAGGCCGCCGGGGCCGTTCGGGGCGAGGCCGAGCGCGGTGCCGGGCCGGCCGACCTTGCCGCTGGGGGCGGCCGGGCCCTCCTCGACCACCAGGCCGGCCGCGATCAGCTCCTCGGCCAGCGAGGAGACGGCCGCGCGGGTCAGCCCGGTGTCGGCGGCCACCTCGGCGCGGGAGCGCGGGGCGCTCGCGATGACCCCGAGCACCAGCGCCAGGTTGGCCCGGCGCATGCCCTGCTGGCTGGCGGGCCCGGACCGGCGACCGTCCGTCTCGCGCATCGCCCTCACCCCGCTCGGCTTCCGCAGACTCGTTTGCAGCGTAGCCCGGTTTCGCCGTCCGCTCCCGCCCGCTCCCGGCCCGTCCGGGCCGGTCAGGGCCGGTCAGGGGCCGTCGGACGGCCGGGCGGGCGGTGCGGTGCCGGGTGCGCCGTCAGGACTGCTCCGCCCGGGTGGCCACCGGCTCGGCGAACCGGGTGAAGACCCAGCGCTGCATGGCCCAGAACCGGAACAGCATCGCCACGAAGGTGCCCAGCACCATCCCGCTGAGGAAGTCGGCCAGCTCCTGCGCGAACGGGCTGACCCAGGGCTCGCGCAGGTCCAGCACGTACCGGGAGACGATCAGCGGGACGTCGTTGACGCCGATCGCCGCCACGCTGACCAGGAGGTAGAGCAGCGCCTCGCGCTGCCGGCCGGTCGCCCGGAAGGCCCACCGGCGGTTGAGCACGTAGGAGACGGAGGTGGCCACGACGGTCGCCAGGGTGAGCGCCACCACCGGCTTGTGCGCCAGCAGGGTGAACCGCAGCGAGTAGTTGATCACCACGGTCAGGGCGAAGCAGCCGCTGCCGACCAGCAGGAACTTCACCAGCCGCCGGTGCCGGAGCAGGACCGGGCGCAGCCCGGCCGGCACCCGGGCCAGGACGCGCTGCGTGGGTGACGCCATCCTCGCAGTCTGGCACGGGGCCCGCCGCCGCTCCTGGCGACGGCGGGCCGGACGGGGACGCCGCGGTCCGGCGGACCGGCGCGCCCCCGTGGTCGCGCCGGGCCGCCGGACCCGCGTCAGGCCGCGGCGACCAGCACCCCGGCCGGCTCCAGGGCCAGCCCCAGCACCTCCCGGACGTCGGAGACCGGGTGGACGGTCAGCCGCTGCAGCACCTCGGCCGGGACGTCGTCCAGGTCGGCCTCGTTCCGCTTGGGGATGATCACCGTGGTGACCCCGGCCCGGTCGGCGGCGAGCAGCTTCTGCTTCACCCCGCCGATCGGCAGCACCCGCCCGGTCAGCGACACCTCTCCGGTCATCGCCACGTCGGTGCGCACCCGGCGGCCGGAGAGCAGCGAGGCCAGCGCCGTGGTCATGGTGATGCCGGCGCTCGGCCCGTCCTTGGGGACGGCCCCGGCCGGGATGTGCAGGTGCACGCCGCGGTCGCGCAGCGAGGTGACCGGCAGCTCCAGCTCGGCTCCGCGCGAGCGCAGGTAGGAGAGCGCGATGTGGGCGGACTCCTTCATGACGTCGCCGAGCTGGCCGGTCAGGGTCAGCCCGGTGCCGCCGGTCTCGGCGTCGGCGAGCGAGGCCTCGATGTAGAGGACGTCGCCGCCGGCGCCGGTGACCGCCAGTCCGGTCGCGACCCCGGGGACGGCGGTGCGGCGCTCGGCCGGTTCCTGGGCCGCCTCGGGGACGTGGTGCGGCCGGCCGATCAGGGCGCGCAGGTCGCCGGCCCCGATCGCGGCGGGCAGCTCGCGCTCGCCCAGCTCGCTCTGCGCGGCGACCTTGCGCAGCACCCGCGCGATCGACCGTTCGAGGTTCCGGACGCCCGCCTCGCGGGTGTACTCGCCGGCCAGCCGGCGCAGCGCCGTCTCGTCGACCGCGACGTCCTCGTCCCGGAGGCCGGCCCGCTCCAGCTGGCGCGGGAGCAGGTGGTCGCGGGCGATGACGACCTTCTCGTCCTCGGTGTAGCCGTCGAGCCGGACCAGCTCCATCCGGTCGAGCAGCGGCTCGGGGATGGCCTCCAGCACGTTGGCGGTGGCGAGGAAGACCACGTCGGAGAGGTCCAGCTCGACCTCCAGGTAGTGGTCGCGGAAGGTGTGGTTCTGCGCCGGGTCGAGCACCTCCAGCAGGGCGGCGGCCGGGTCGCCGCGGTAGTCGGAGCCGACCTTGTCGATCTCGTCCAGCAGGACGACCGGGTTCATCGAGCCGGCCTCCTTGATCGCGCGGACCAGCCGCCCGGGGAGCGCGCCGACGTAGGTGCGCCGGTGGCCGCGGATCTCCGCCTCGTCCCGGACGCCGCCGAGCGCGACCCGGACGAAGCTGCGGCCCATGGCGCGGGCCACCGACTCGCCGAGCGAGGTCTTGCCGACGCCGGGCGGGCCGACCAGCGCCAGCACCGCCCCGCCGCGCCGGCCGCCCACCAGGCCGAGCCCCTGGTCGGCCCGGCGCTTGCGGACCGCGAGGTACTCGACGATGCGGTCCTTCACGTCGGCCAGGCCGGCGTGGTCGGCGTCCAGCACCGCGCGGGCGCCGGCGATGTCGTAGGAGTCCTCGGTCCGCTCGTTCCAGGGCAGCTCCAGGACGGTGTCCAGCCAGGTGCGGATCCAGGAGCCCTCGGGCGACTGGTCGCTCGCCCGCTCCAGCTTGTCGACCTCCTTGAGCGCGGCCTCGCGGACCTTCTCGGGGAGGCCGGCGGCCTCGACCCTGGCGCGGTAGTCCTCCTCCTCGTCGGCCGGGTCGCCGTTCAGCTCGGCCAGCTCCTTGCGGACGGCCTCCAGCTGGCGGCGGAGCAGGAACTCCTTCTGCTGCTTGGCCACGCCCTCCTCGACGTCCTTGCGGATGGTGTCGTTGACCTCCTCCTCCGCGAGGTGGTCGCGGAGCAGGCCGAGCGCGTACTCCAGGCGGGCGACCTGGTCGGCCTCCAGCAGCACCTTGAGCTTCTGCTCGGCGGTGACGAAGGGCGCGTAGCCGATGTTGTCGGCGAGCTCGCCGACGCCCTCGATGGCGGCCACCCGGTCGACGATCTGCCAGGCGCCGCGCTTGCGCAGCCACTGGGTGGAGAGGTTCTTGTACTCCTTGACCAGCTCGGCGGCGCGCCCGGCCACCGGGGTGCCGACCGAGGACTCCCGGAACGGCGTGGTCTCGACCCAGAGCGCGGCGCCGGGCCCGGTGGTGCCGACGCCGATCCGCACCCGGCGCACCGCGCGGACCAGTGCGGCCGGGTCGCCGTCGGCCAGTCGGCCGACCTGTTCGACGGTGGCGAGGGTGCCGGCGGCCGCGTACGAGCCGTCCACCCGCGGGACCAGCAGGACCTGGGGCTTGCCGGTCCCGGTGGCCGCGGCGCGCGCGGCCTCGACGGCGGCGCGGACCTCGGTGTCCTTCAGGTCCAGCGGGACGACCATGCCCGGGAGCACGACCTCGTCGTCGAGGGGCAGCACGGGCAGGGTGAGCGGTGTGGACGTCGATGCCATGATCTCTCCCCGGTCAGCGAACTTGAGTCGACCTGACTAAGGCTTGGCGGGCGCCGGATGTTCCCCGGGCCGTGTTCGCCATGAGCGAACATCAGGCTGGCCCGGAAAGGGCCCCCGCCGGGCTGTCAAAAAGCACCGGCCGAGCACCCGGCGGGCCCGGCCGAGCCACGGCGACCGGCGAGCGGGAGCGGCGGCGGAAGGCCCCGGCGACGAACCGGGCGGCGGACCCGGCGGCGGACCCGGCGGGCCGAGGGCCCGGGAACGGGCCGAACGCCGCCCTACAGTCGGTCCAGCACCGCGGTCCGGCGGCGCGCGGGCGCCTGCTTCGGCACCCCGGCGGGCACCGCGACCCGGCCCCGGCCCGGCCCGTGGCCGTCCCAGCGGCGCAGCCAGCGCCAGAGCGCGACCCCGGCCAGCAGCGCCACCGGATGGCCGACCCCGGTGACCAGGTCCCGGTCGGTGGCGATCTGCTCGGCGATCAGCACCCCGGCCAGACCCAGGCCGAGCAGCCGGCCGCGTGCCGGGAGCAGCCCGGCCAGCGCGCCGAGGCTGGCCAGCACGCCGTAGCTGACCCCGATGTCCAGGTCGTCGAGCGCCGCGGACTCCAGCCGCCCGGTCTCCACCGCGGTGATCACCACGGCCTGGGAGAGCAGGGTGGCCGTGACGTGCCCGGCCGCGAAGACCACCGCGGCCCGGGCCGACCCGACCCGGCGCTCCAGCGGGGCGACGGTCAGGGCGAAGGCCCACAGGTAGGGCATCCAGACCGTGCCGGCCACCCAGAAGCCGCTGAGCAGGAGCGCGCGCAGCGGATGGTGCAACAGGTTGTGCCCGTCCGAGCTCGACGCCTCCTGGAGGCGGGTCACCACTTCCGGATCGGCGAGCATCGCGAAGGTGGTGGTGGCGCCCACCACGGCGAGGTAGCCGAGTGCGAAGGGGTTGCGCCGGGGGGTCGGCACCCTGGCCAGCACCCATTCGACCGCGCCCGCCCGCAGTCCGTGCCGGAGCATCCCGTACGGCGGCCCGCCGCGCCCGGCGGACGCCTGCCGCTCCGTCATGTCGCCTCCGCTCCACCGCCCGCAGCCGTCGGCCCCGCCCGGTGCCAACGCACCGGCGCGCCCCGGTACTCCCACCCCCGCGATTTGTCGTGGCCACGGTACGACCGGGTCCTGGGAGTCAGCTGGGAAAATGCCGTGAGTATTCCGATAACGGTCGAGACCCGACATTGGTCCAGACCATCCCCCCGACTACGCGGCGGTAGCCCCCCTGACCGGCGGCTTGGCGTCAACTCATGTGCATACGTACCGTTACGGAGTGAAAAATCGCCGGGTAAGGTATCGGCCCGTGCCCACTTCCGAGTGGGTCCGGAGACCGGCCCGAAAGGCCGGTCCGCGGGCCGGAAACGTCCGGTCCGCCTGCCGGGAGGCATCCTCTGTCCGTACGCTGCGGAGTGTGCGGGAGAGAAGGACGGTCCACACCCGTCCTTCGATGCCGCACGCGCAACGGGACGGCGGACCCGGCACAGTCCACGACGGAACAAGACTACGAGCGGAGCCTCGCCATCCCCACAGGTGGCCGGCCCGCAGCCCTGGGGGCGGTGGCGTGACCGTGACAGAAATTCAGCAGGACAACCAGAACAACGGCGGCACGGTGAGCAGCCAGCGCAGAGTGCTGGTGGTGGAGGACGAGCCCACGATCGCCGAGTCCATCGCGGCCCGGCTGGGCGCGGAGGGCTTCAAGGTCGCTGTGGCCCACGACGGCCCGGGCGCCGTCGACGGCTTCCACACCTGGCAGCCCGACCTGGTCGTCCTCGACATCATGCTGCCCGGATTCGACGGGCTGGAGGTGTGCCGCCGGATCCAGGCCCAGCGCCCGGTACCGGTCCTGATGCTCACCGCGCGGGACGACGAGACGGACCTGCTGGTCGGCCTCGGCGTCGGAGCCGACGACTACATGACCAAGCCCTTCTCCATGCGCGAGCTGGCCGCCCGGGTCAACGTGCTGCTGCGCCGCGTCGAGCGCGCCCAGCAGGCCGCCCGGACGCCCGCACTGGGCTCGCTGCGCTTCGGCGAGCTGGAGATCGACCACGTGCAGCGCCGGGTCCGGCTGGCCTCGGGAGACGTCCACCTGACGCCGACCGAGTTCGACCTGCTCGCCTGCCTGGCCGCACAGCCGCGCGCGGTGCTCACCCGCGAGCAGCTGCTGGCCGAGGTGTGGGACTGGACGGACGCGTCCGGCACCCGCACCGTCGACAGCCACGTCAAGGCACTCCGACGCAAGATCGGCGCCAGCTGGATCCGCACCGTCCACGGTGTCGGGTACGCGCTGGAGGCCCCCCTCTCGTAGCGGCGCCTCGGGCACCGGGCCTCCGGGGGGCCCGTGTCCCGAACCGCCGTGCGCGCCACCCGGGGGATCACAGCACGCGGGGGATCACAGGGGACCAATGACCTTTCCACAGCAACGCAACGGGGACACCGACGGCAGCCGGCCGCCCACACTGGCCACGCGTGCCGCCCGCCGGGTCTGGGCCGACATCCGGCCGCTCGACCCGGTCCGCTCCATCAAGGGCAAGCTCGCCCTCCTGGTGATCGTCTCGGTCTTCCTGGCCACCGGCATGGTGGTCGTGGCGATCCGGTCCGAGACCCAGATCCGGATCATCATGATCTTCTCGATGATCGCCTCGCTGCTCTTCATGCAGTTCCTCGCGCACGGGCTGACCGCCCCACTGCGCGACATGACCGCCGCCGCCCGGGCGATGGCCTCCGGCGACTACACCCGCCGGGTCGAGGTCGGTTCGCGCGACGAGATCGGCGAGCTGGCGGCGACCTTCAACCAGATGGCGGCCGATCTCGGGGCCGCCGACCGCCACCGGCGCGAGCTGGTCGCCAACGTCTCGCACGAACTGCGCACGCCCATCGCCGCGCTGCACGCCGTGCTGGAGAACGTGGTCGACGGCGTGGTCCAGCCGAACCCGGCGACCCTGGGTGCCGCGCTGGAGCAGACCGAGCGGCTCGGCCGGCTGGTCGCCCACCTGCTCGACCTGTCCAAGATCGACGACGGCGTCGTCGACCTGGACGCCCGCCCCTTCGAGGTCCGCGAGTTCCTGGACGGCGTGCTGCGCGGGGTCACCGTGGACGGCGCGACGGCCGGCGGGGCGTTCTCCCGCCGCGGCGACGTCCGGCTCGCCCTGGAGGTCAGCCCGTTCGGCCTGACCGGCGTCGCCGACCCCGAGCGGCTCCACCAGGTGGTCGCCAACCTGGTCGACAACGCCTGCAAGCACTCCCCGCCGGGCGGCACCGTGACGGTCCGCGCCCGGCCCGGCGACAAGCCGGGCGGGCTGCTCCTGGAGGTGGAGGACGAGGGGCCGGGCATCCCGGCGGCCGACCGGACCAGGGTCTTCGAGCGGTTCAGCCGCAGCGGCACCGCGACGGCCGCCGGGCCCGGCGCCGACGGCGGCACCGGCCTGGGCCTGGCCATCGCCCGCTGGGCGGTGGACCTGCACGGCGGGCGGATCGAGGTCGCCGAGGCCGAACGCGGCTGCCGGATCGAGGTCCGGCTGCCCGGCCCGCGCTGACCCCGGCCGGGCCCGCCCGGCCGTGTTCGCGTCGAGCGGACTTCGCCCGCATGTCACAGAAGCGACACAGACGTGCGCGGCGGAGTCCGCCGGTCGGACGCATGCATTTGTCCGGTTTTGTCCGAGTATGCGGCGTGGTCAGGCGCGATCGGTTCCCCACGAATGCGGCCTTCTAACGCACATTTTCAGCCAAACTGCAGGTCAGGACTGTGATCTGGGCGACGCCTGAGCCCCGGGGACTGCGCGATCACTGGTCAGAGGCGTAGCCTTAATCCCCGCTGTCCAAACATCCCAAAAGGAAGCGGAAGAGGGCGGTTGCCGCCGTGTCGCCACAGTCCCATGAAACCCCCAACAGCTCGGCAAGCTCCACTGGCTTCGGCCCCAATGAGTGGCTCGTCGACGAGATCTACCAGCAGTACCTCCAGGACCCGAACTCGGTCGACCGAGCCTGGTGGGACTTTTTCGCCGACTACAAGCCCGGTACCGAGGTGACCCCAGTGACCCAGGCCGCGACCCAGGTCGGCCCCGCGCCGACCCCCGCCGCCGCCCCCGCCGCCGCTGCTGCTCCGGCCGCCCCGGCTGCCCCGGCCCCGGCTCCGGCCGCGCCGGCCGCAGCCCCGGCCCCCGCGCCGCTCGCCGCAGCCCCCGCCGCGCCCCCGGCCCCCAAGGCCGCCGCCCCGGCCCCCGCGCCCGCCGCCGACGCGACCGGCCCCGAGCTGGTCCCGCTGCGCGGCCCCGCCAAGGCCGTCGCGACCAACATGGACGCCTCGCTGGAGGTGCCGACCGCCACGTCGGTCCGCGCCGTCCCGGCCAAGCTGTTGATCGACAACCGCATCGTCATCAACAACCACCTGCAGCGCGCCCGCGGTGGCAAGGTCTCCTTCACCCACCTCATCGGGTACGCCCTGGTGCAGGCCGTCAAGGCCTCCCCGGGGATGAACCACAGCTACAAGGTGGAGAACGGCAAGGCCTTCCTGGTCAAGCCGGAGCACGTGAACCTCGGCCTGGCCATCGACCTGGTCAAGCCGAACGGCGACCGCCAGCTCGTCGTCGCGGCCATCAAGAAGGCCGAGACGCTCGACTTCTTCGGCTTCTGGCAGGCCTACGAGGACATCGTCCGCCGGGCCCGCGCCAACAAGCTGACCATGGACGACTTCACCGGCGTCACGGTCTCGCTGACCAACCCCGGCGGCATCGGCACCGTGCACTCCGTGCCGCGCCTGATGCAGAACCAGGGCACCATCGTCGGCGTCGGCGCCATGGAGTACCCGGCCGAGTTCCAGGGCTCCGCCCCGGAGACCCTGGCCCGGCTCGGCGTCTCCAAGATCATGACGCTGACCTCGACCTACGACCACCGCGTCATCCAGGGCGCGGCGTCCGGCGAGTTCCTGCGCGAGATCCACCGCCTGCTGCTCGGCGAGAACGGCTTCTACGACGAGATCTTCGAGTCGCTGCGGATCCCGTACGAGCCGGTCCGCTGGGCGACCGACGTCGCCACCACCCACGACGACGAGGTCAACAAGACCGCGCGCGTCATCGAGCTGATCCACTCCTACCGGGTCCGCGGCCACCTCATGGCCGACACCGACCCGCTGGAGTACAAGCAGCGCAAGCACCCCGACCTGGACGTCACCACCCACGGCCTCACCCTGTGGGACCTGGAGCGCGAGTTCGCGGTCGGCGGCTTCGGCGGCCAGCGGATGATGAAGCTGCGCGACATCCTCGGCCTGCTGCGCAACACGTACTGCCGCACCGTCGGCATCGAGTACATGCACATCCAGGACCCGAAGCAGCGCAAGTGGCTGCAGGAGCGCCTGGAGAAGCCGTACACCAAGCCGGAGCGCGAGGAGCAGCTGCGCATCCTGCGCCGGCTGAACTCGGCCGAGGCCTTCGAGACCTTCCTGCAGACCAAGTACGTCGGGCAGAAGCGTTTCTCGCTGGAGGGCGGCGAGTCCCTCATCCCGCTGCTGGACGCCACCATCGACTCGGCGGCCGAGCACCGCCTGGACGAGGCCGTCATCGGCATGGCCCACCGCGGCCGCCTCAACGTGCTGGCCAACATCGTCGGCAAGCCGTACGGCAAGATCTTCGGCGAGTTCGAGGGCAACCTCGACCCGAAGTCCATGCACGGCTCCGGCGACGTGAAGTACCACCTCGGCTCCGAGGGCACCTTCACCGGCCTGGACGGCGAGACCATCAAGGTCTCGCTCGCCGCGAACCCCTCCCACCTGGAGGCCGTGGACCCGGTCGTCGAGGGCATCGCCCGCGCCAAGCAGGACATCCTGGACCAGGGCGGCACCACCTTCCCGGTGCTGCCGATCCAGATCCACGGCGACGCGGCCTTCGCCGGCCAGGGCGTCGTCGCGGAGACCCTGAACATGTCGCAGCTGCGCGGCTACCGCACCGGCGGCACCGTGCACGTCGTGGTGAACAACCAGGTCGGCTTCACCGCCGCCCCGGCCTCCTCGCGCTCCTCGATGTACTGCACCGACGTGGCCCGGATGATCGAGGCCCCGATCTTCCACGTGAACGGCGACGACCCGGAGGCCGTGGTCCGCGTCGCGCGGCTCGCCTTCGAGTTCCGCCAGGCGTTCCACAAGGACGTCGTGATCGACCTCATCTGCTACCGCCGCCGCGGTCACAACGAGGCCGACAACCCGTCGTTCACCCAGCCGCTGATGTACGACCTGATCGACAAGAAGCGCTCGGTGCGCAAGCTGTACACCGAGGGCCTGATCGGTCGCGGCGACATCACCATGGAAGAGGCGGAGCAGGCGCTCCAGGACTTCCAGGGCCAGCTGGAGAAGGTCTTCGCGGAGGTCCGCGACGCCGCCCAGGCCCCGGCCGTCGCCACCAACGGCAAGCCGGTCGCCGACTTCCCGGTCAACATCCAGACCGGCATCTCCCAGGAGATGGTCAAGCGGATCGCCGCCTCGCAGGTCAACCTGCCGGACTGGCTGACCGTCCACCCGCGCCTGCTGCCGCAGCTGCAGCGCCGCGCCGCCTCGGTCGAGGACAACACCATCGACTGGGCGATGGGCGAGACCCTCGCCATCGGCTCGCTGCTCATGGAGGGCCACCCGGTCCGCCTGGCCGGCCAGGACAGCCGCCGCGGCACCTTCGGCCAGCGGCACGCCGTCCTGATCGACCGCCAGACCGGCGAGGACTACACCCCGCTGCAGTACCTCACCGAGGACCAGGCCCGCTACACCGTGTACGACAGCCTGCTGTCCGAGTACGCGGCCATGGGCTTCGAGTACGGCTACTCGCTGACCCGCCCGAACTCGCTGGTCATGTGGGAGGCGCAGTTCGGCGACTTCGTCAACGGCGCGCAGACCATGGTGGACGAGTACATCGCCTCCGCCGAGCAGAAGTGGGGCCAGCACTCGGGCGTCACCCTGCTGCTGCCGCACGGCTACGAGGGCCAGGGCCCGGACCACTCGTCCGCCCGCCCGGAGCGCTTCCTCCAGCTGTGCGCGCAGAACAACATGACGGTCGCCATGCCGACCCTGCCGTCGAACTACTTCCACCTGCTCCGCTGGCAGGCGCACAACCCGCACCACAAGCCGCTGGTCGTCTTCACCCCGAAGTCGATGCTGCGTCTGAAGGCCGCGGCGAGCGCCACCGAGGAGTTCCTGTCCGGCTCGTTCCGCCCGGTCATCGGTGACACCACCGTCGACCCGGCGAACGTCCGCAAGGTGGTCATCACCGCCGGCAAGTTCTACTACGACGTCGAGGCGGCCCGCACCGAGCGCGGCGTCACCGACACGGCGATCGTCCGGGTCGAGCGGCTCTACCCGCTGCCGGTGGCCGAGCTCCAGGAGGAGCTGGCCAAGTACGGCGAGGACGTCCAGTTCGTCTGGGCCCAGGAGGAGCCGGCAAACCAGGGTGCCTGGCCGTTCATCGCGATGAACCTGGTCGACCACCTCCAGGTCGTCGTCGGCCGCAGCGCCAACGGCGCCCGCCTGCGCCGCGTCGCCCGCACGGCCTCCTCGGCCCCCGCGGTCGGCTCGGCCAAGCGCCACGCCGCCGAGCAGCAGGCGCTGCTGGAGGAGATCTTCACCATCTGACCCCCGCGGTCGGGCTCCGGCGGTTCACCGGCCCCCCGCGCACCCCTGGTCCCCAGGGGTGCGCGGGGGGCCGGCGCCGTATCACGGAGGCGTGTGCGAAGGTCCCAGCTCTGCAACCAAAGCGGTACCGACCTGCGGGGAAGTCTGACGGGTCGGTAGGTTAGGCCTCGCCAGACCGCCGTCGGGGCACCCTTCAACGTGCCCGGGGCGCGGTCGGACGACCTCACCGCTCTCCCAGGGGGATCTACCGCATGACCGCCGACACGCCAAGGGACGCCGCCGACACGCCGCTCCCGCCGGTCTTCCAGCCGCTGCACCCGGACGACCCGAGGGAGGTCGGCGGCTACCGGCTGTTCGCCCGGCTCGGGGCCGGCGGCATGGGCCGGGTCTACCTCTCGTACACGCCCGGCGGCCGGCCGGTGGCGCTCAAGGTGGTCCGCCCGGAGTTCGCCGAGGACGGCGAATTCCGCCGCCGCTTCGCGCAGGAGGTCTCCAACGCCCAGCGGATCCACGGGCTCTACACCGCGCAGGTGATCGACTCCGGCGGCCTGGACAGCGACGCCCCCTGGCTGGTCACCGCGTACGTCCCCGGCCCCTCGCTCCAGCAGGTCGTGCGCGAGAACGGCGCGCTGCCGGTCCGCACCGTGCTGCTGCTGATGGGCGGCATCGCCGAGGCCCTCCAGGCGATCCACAGCGTCGAGGTGGTCCACCGCGACCTCAAGCCGGCCAACGTGCTGGTGGCCGGCGACGGCCCGCGGGTGATCGACTTCGGCATCGCCCGGGCCGCCGACGCCACCGCGCTCACCGGCACCGGCTACCGGATCGGCTCGCCCGCCTTCATGTCCCCCGAGCAGGCCCAGGGCCGCCCGGTCACCCCGGCCACCGACGTGTTCGCGCTCGGCGCGCTGGCCGCGTACGTGGCCGCCGGGACGGCCCCCTTCGGCGACGGCCCGGACACCGCCGTGCTCTACCGGGTGGTGCACGAGCAGCCCGACCTGGACGCCGTCCCGGCCGGCCTGCGCGAGCTGATCCTGCGCTGCCTGGCCAAGTCCCCCGAGGACCGGCCCCGGCCCGCCGAGATCATCGACATCGCCCGCAACCACCCGGCGGTCGGCGGCCAGCTGCGGTTCTCCGACGACTGGCTGCCCCGGCAGGTCAACACCGAGATCACCCGCCGCTCCGACCTCCCGAAGACGCCGCCCACCCCGCTGCCGGCCGCCCCCACCCTCCCGCCGTCCCCGGCCGGGCCGCCGACCGCCCCGCCGCAGCCGGCCACCGGACCGACCCAGCCGGCCTTCGGCCCGCCCTCCGGCTACGGCCCGACCCAGCCGGCCACCCCGCCGCCCGCGTTCGGCCCGACCCAGCCCGCCCCCGGCTACGGCCCCACCCAGCCGGGCACCCCGCCGCCCGGCTTCGTCCCGCCCGCGCTCGGCGCGTACGGCGCCGCTCAGCCGCCCACCGAGGCGCCCACCGGCCCGGTGCTCTCCGCCCCGCCGACCGTGCAGCTGCGCCAGGAGCCGCCGTCCTACGACACCCCGCCGCCCGGCCCGGTGGTGACCGACACCGCGGTGGCCGCGCCCGAGCCGAAGCGCAAGGGCGGCGTCTCCTGGAAGGTCCTGCTGACCGTCGCCCTGGTGATGGCGATCGGCGGCACCGCGGGCGGCGTCGTGCTGATGGACAAGATGAAGAAGGACGACGACAAGGCGACCACCGCGCAGAGCGGCCCGGGGGCGGCCCAGCCCGCCGCCGCGCCGCCGTCCACCCCGGCGGACACGACGCCGTCCGCCGCGGCCGGCGGCACGTCCCCGAAGGCCACGCCGAGCCCGTCCGCGTCCTCCTCGCCGGTCAGCGCCGCACCCCTGCCCGCCTCCTCCAGCGCCGCCGGGGTCACCGCACCGGCCCGGCCGACCGGCTACCAGGCGGTGATCGAGAAGAAGCCGCTCTCGATCCCGGCCGCCGAGTACTCCAGCGACGCCTACCGGATCGACCTGACCACGGGCAACGTGGTGCCGCGCGGCTCCGACCTGAAGTGGGGGCTCGGCCTGACCCGGGAGTCCACCTCCAGCGGCAGCCGGGCCGACTCCTTCACCAGCGCCGGCGACAGCAAGTCGGACTTCGCGGTGATCACCGAGGCGACCGTCACCCCCGAGCAGTGCGCCGTGGCGATCGACTCCCGCCCGGACACCGACCTGACCTTCAACCGGGTCACCCCGGGCCGGCTGCTCTGCATCCGCGACCGCGTCACCCGCAACATCGCCATCGCCGCGGTCGAGGTCGCGGACGCCACCACCGGTGCGGCCAAGGTGAACCTGTCCACCTGGCGCGCCAGCTGACCGGACTATCCTGACCAGGTCGAACCCCCATCGGACCGGAGCGAACCGTGTACTTCACCGACCGCGGCATCGAGGAGCTGGAGAGCCGGCGCGGCGACGAGGAGGTCACCTTCGAGTGGCTGGCCGAGCGCCTGCGCGAGTTCGTCGACCTCAACCCGGACTTCGAGATCCCGGTCGAGCGGCTGGCCACCTGGCTGGCCAGGCTCGACGACGAGGACGACGACTGACCCGGTAGGCCGCCGCCGCGGGCCACGGCACGGAGGGCCCGGAGAGCACCCGCTCTCCGGGCCCTCCGCGTCGTCCGGCGGCGGTCCCGTAGGGGACGGCTCGGGGTGGGCTCCGGGTCCGCTCCGGGTCGGGGGCGGGGCGGATTCCCTTGACTTCGCCGTCACGCGACATATCGTCTTCGAGTAGGGAACGCGATACATCGCGACTCATCAACGGGAGGCGGCAGACATGAGCCAGTGGACGATCGAGGGACCCGAGACGATCACCGTCGAGGAAGCGGTCCGGACCCTCCAGGTGCGGACCGTCGACGGCACGGTCAACGTGGTCGCCGCCGACGGCCCGGCCCGCCTGGAGGTCACCGAGCTGAAGGGCGAGCCGCTGCACGTCACCCTGGTGGACGGCGTGCTCACCGTCACCTACAAGGACCTCAGCAGCTGGAACGAGTTCGGCGACGTCCTCAAGTCGGTCGACTCGGTGAAGGGCTTCTTCTCCTCGTTCAAGCACAAGCGGACCGCCGCGGTCACCGTGACCGTGCCCGCCGGCACCGAGGTCAAGGTCGGCACCGTGTCGGCCGCGACGACGGTCTCCGGCTTCACCGAGCACGTCTCGGCGCAGACCGCCAGCGCCGACGTCACCCTGGTCGGCCTGGCCGGCCGCACCGAGGTCAACACCGTCACCGGCGACGTCGACGCCCAGTCGGTGTCCGGCCAGCTCAAGCTGAAGACCGTCTCCGGCCAGCTCACCGTGGTCGCCGGCACCGCCGAGAAGGTCTCGGTCAACGCCGTGACCGGCGCGGTCACCCTGGACCTCGCCGCCGCCACCCCGACCGAGATCAGGGTCGCCACGGTCAGCGGCCCGGTCGGCGTCCGGCTGCCGTCGCTCGCCGACACCAAGGTCGAGGCCGGCACCACCAGCGGCGACCTCTCCTCCACCTTCGAGCAGCTCAAGGTCGGCGGCTCCTGGGGCACCAAGCGGCTCTCCGGCCAGCTCGGCGACGGCAAGGGCAGCCTCTCGGTCACCACCGTCTCCGGCTCCGTGACCGTGCTGCACCGGCCCGACGCCGAGGAGGACGCCCAGGTGGTGGTCCGGGAGCTGCCGGCCGCCGACCTCACCAAGGGCCCCGACCTCGGCAAGGAGGCCTGAGATGACCCCCGTCTTCGGCCACGGCCGGCTCCGCCTCTACCTGCTGAAGCTACTGGACGAGGCCCCGCGGCACGGCTACGAGGTGATCCGCCTGCTGGAGGAGCGGTTCCAGGGCCTGTACGCGCCCTCGGCCGGCACCGTCTACCCGCGGCTGGCCAAGCTGGAGCAGGAGGGCCTGGTCGCCCACAGCACCGAGGGCGGCCGCAAGGTCTACCGGCTCACCGACGCCGGCCGGGCCGAGCTGGAGGCCCGGCAGGGCGAGCTGGACGACCTGGAGCTGGAGATCCACGACTCGGTCACCCAGCTCGCCGGGGCGATCCGCGAGGACGTCCGGGACAGCGCCAAGGACCTGCGCGAGGAGCTGTGGGGCGCGGCGAAGCAGGCCCGGCGGCCCGCCTCCGGCGCGCCGGACGCGGACGGGAACGGGGGCACCACCGGGGACGGCAGCCCGTGGTCCGGGCCCTGGAGCGACAAGGAGGCCTGGCAGCGCGCCAAGGACGAGTTCACCGAGTTCAAGCGGCAGGCCCGCGAGCAGGCCAAGCGGGCCAAGGAGCAGGAGAAGGCCGCCAAGGCCAAGGCCAAGGCCGCCGAGGAGGAGGCCCGCCGGCTGCGCGAGCAGTCCCGGGCCGCCCGCACGGCCGCGCAGCAGGAGGCGCTGCGGATCAAGCGCCGGATCGAGGAGCAGGTCCGCGACCACGCCGCGCACGGCGACTGGCAGACCGGGCTGACCGAGGGGCTGGCCGAGCTGACCAAGGGCCTGGCCGGGCTCGCCGAGGCCACCGGCTGGGGCTTCCCCACCGAGGACCGGGGCGACGAGCGGACCGGGAGCGCCTCCGACCGCCCGGCCGAGAAGGCCACCGTCACCCGGATCGACCTCGACGAGGACGAGCCGGCCGGTGCGGCCCCGGCCGACCTGCCCGGGTGGGCGGACACCGACCCGGCGGGCGACCCGGCCCGGGAGCTGGAGCGGCTGCTCGACCGGTTCCGCGACCAGGTCCGTGACGCGGCCCGGGACGGCGGCGTGAGCCCCGAGCGGCTGGCCGAGGCCCGTACGGTGCTGGGCGCCGCCGGCGAGCGGCTGAAGCGCCTGCTGGGCTGAGCCCCGGCGATACCGGGTCCGGCACTCCCCCGGGAGTGCCGGACCGGCGCGTTCACGGGGTCAGGACGATCTTCCCGAAGACGTCGCCCTCGGCGAGCCGGGCGAAGCCGTCGCGGGCCCCGGCCAGCGGCAGCACGGTGTCGATCACCGGACGGACGCCGGTGGTGGCGCAGAACGAGAGCAGACCGGCCAGCTCGTCCTTGTCGCCCATGGTGGAGCCCACCACCTTCAGCTCCAGGAAGAAGATCCGGTTCAGCTCGGCGGCGGCCGGGTTGGGGCCGGAGGTGGCACCGGAGATGACGATCGTGCCGCCGGGGCGGAGCGACTTCACCGAGTGCGACCACGTCGCCGCGCCGACCGTCTCCATCACCGCGTCCACCCGCTCGGGCAGCCGGGCCCCGCTGGGGAACGCCGCGTCGGCGCCGAGCTCCACGACCCGGGCGAGCTTGGCCTCGTCCCGGCCGGTGACCCAGACCCGCAGCCCGGCGGCCTTGCCGAGGACCACCAGCGCGGTGGACACACCGCCGCCGGCGCCCTGCACCAGGACGGTGTCGCCCGGCCGCACCCCGGCGTTGGTGAACAGCATCCGGTAGGCCGTCAGCCAGGCGGTGGGCAGGCAGGCGGCCTGCTCGAAGGAGAGCCCGGCGGGCTTGGGCAGCAGGTTCCAGGTGGGCACGGCCACCTGCCGGGCGAAGGTGCCCTGGTAGCGCTCGGTCAGGATCGAGCGCGGCTCGTCCGGCCCGACACCGTGACCGGACTGGCCGATGACGGAGTGGACGACCACCTCGTTGCCGTGCTCGTCGATCCCGGCGGCGTCGCAGCCGAGGATCATCGGCAGCTTCCCGGCGGGCAGGCCGACCCCGCGCAACGACCAGAGGTCGTGGTGGTTGAGGCTGGCGGCCTTGACCGTGACCACGCTCCACCCGGGACGGGCCTGCGGTTCGGGGCGCTCGCCCAGCTCCAGCCCGCCGAGCGGGTCGTCTGCGTCGATTCGTGCGGCGTAGGCAGCAAACATGATCCGGACGATAGCGGCGGGCGCCCGGGGCCGGAACCGCGCGTACGTGTGACGCGCGTCCCGGGAGGGGGAGCGCCGCCGGCGAAGGGCGGCGCTCCCCCGGCGCGCGTCAGCGGCGGGCGACGCCCTCCGCACGGGCGGCCTCGGCCACGGCCTTGCTGACCGCCGGGGCGACCCGCTCGTCGAACGGCGAGGGGATCACCTTCTGCGGCGTCAGCTCGTCGGCCACCACACCGGCCAGCGCCTTGGCGGCGGCCAGCTTCATGCCCTCGGTGATCCGGGTCGCCCGGACCTGCAGGGCGCCGGCGAAGATGCCGGGGAAGGCCAGCACGTTGTTGATCTGGTTCGGGAAGTCGCTGCGCCCGGTGGCCACCACGGCCGCGTACTTGTGCGCGACCTCGGGGTGGATCTCGGGGTTCGGGTTGGCCATGGCGAAGACGAACGCGCCCTCGGCCATCGTCGCGACGACCTCCTCCGGCACGGTGCCGCCGGAGACGCCGATGAAGACGTCGGCGCCGTCCAGGGCGTCGGCCAGCGAGCCCTTGAGGCCGGCCCGGTTGCTCAGCGCGGCGATCTCCGCCTTGACGTCGGTGAGGTCCCCGCGGCCCTCGTACACCACGCCCTTGCGGTCGCAGACCGCCACGTCGCCGATGCCGGCGGCCAGCAGCATCTTGGCGATGGCGATGCCCGCCGCACCGGCGCCGGAGATGACGGCCCGCAGCGAGCCGATCTCCCGGCCCGTCACCTTGGCCGCGTTCCAGAGCGCGGCGGTGGTGACGATGGCGGTGCCGTGCTGGTCGTCGTGGAAGACCGGGATGTCCAGGGCCTCCTGGAGCCGGCGCTCGATCTCGAAGCAGCGCGGGGCGGAGATGTCCTCCAGGTTGACCCCGCCGAAGGACGGCGCCAGCCGGACCACGGTCTCGACGATCTCGTCCACGTCGGTGCAGGCGAGCGCGATCGGGACGGCGTCCACGCCGCCGAACTGCTTGAAGAGGATCGCCTTGCCCTCCATGACCGGCAGGGAGGCCTCGGGGCCGATGTCGCCGAGGCCGAGCACGGCGGTGCCGTCGGTGACCACGGCCACCGTGTTGGCCTTCCAGGTGTAGTCGTTCACCAGCTCGGGCTGCTCGGCGATGGCCGTGCAGACGCGGGCGACACCGGGGGTGTAGGCGAGGGACAGATCGTCCGCGTCGCGCACCGGGACGGTCGCCCGGACCTCCATCTTGCCGCCGCGGTGGAGCGCGAACACGGCGTCGACCGGATCGTCGGTGTCCTGGGTAGTGCTGTGGATGATCTCCGCTGCCACGATGACCTCTTCGTCATTGATCGAGCGAGGGCACGCGACCGACGGAGCGGACGGCCCGGCCGGGCTCGACGTCCGGTCAGCGGTGACCGGTAACCGGTGTCCGGGGACGCCGGGACGCCCCCGGGGAAGGCCGGGTCGGGGCGCCGCCGTCGGACGAGCGCCCTCGGATGAGGGTTTTATTCGAGTTGTCTGCGTTGGGTCTGCGTTGTGTTTCCGGGCCGAGCGTAGGTCGGACGACGGCATCGCACCCATGCCTTTTCGTCCAAGTCACATGCTTGTCATACGCCTCACGGCCACCTGGGGCACCAGGCGTCGCGAGCACCGGGCCCCGGCGGCGGCAATGGCGAACGAGCACGCACACCCGCAGGAGTGAACGCAGACACGGAGGGGAGGCCGGTGCCTCGGATACGGAGTCGACGTCATGGACTTCCGTTCCTGCGCACCCCGAGCCGGTTGCGGCTCGGCGGTCTGGTTCGAGCGTCGGGGGTCACCCGGTACCGAATTCTGACACACCCGCCCACGGGCCCGGCAGAGCGGGATGGGAGGATCCCTCATCCCGCCATCTCGCGTACACCTCCGCGACGCTGCGGTGCCACTCCACCCCTCCCACAGGAGCACCTCCATGCATCACCGCCCCCACCCCCGACGACGGGCCGCCGCCGCACTCGCGCTGGCCACCGCCGGAGCCCTGCTGCTGAGCGGCTGCGGCGGCGGCGGCGAGCAGGCCTCCGGGGACCCGCTCCAGGAGATCCGCGGGAAGATCCCGAAGGCCCAGCAGACGGCCAAGGTGCTCCGGATCGGCATGGACGTGAACTACCCGCCGGTGCAGTTCCGCGGCACCGACGGCAAGCCGGACGGCCTCGACCCGGACATCGCCGCGGCCCTCGGCCGGATCCTCGACCTGCGGATCGAGTACGTCGACACCCCGTTCGACAAGCTGATACCGGACCTGCACAAGAAGCAGTTCGACGTGGTGATGTCCGCGCTGAGCGACATCCGCCAGCGCCGGGAGGGCGTGGACGACGCCGGCAAGCCGTCCGGGCCGGGCGTGGACTTCGTGGACTACTTCATCGCCGGCACCTCGCTGGTCGTACCGAAGGGCAACCCGAAGGGCGTCCACACCCTGGACGACCTGTGCGGCCGGACGGTCGCGGTGCAGCAGGGCACCACCCAGGACGAGATCGTCACCCGGCAGGTGACCGCCTGCACCCGGGCCGGCAAGCCGCTCACCGTGCACAAGTTCGACACCGACGCCAAGGCGCTGGCCGAGGTCGCCTCGGGCGCCGCGCAGGCCGGCCTGAACGACTTCCCGGTGGCCGCCTACGCGGCGAAGACCACCGACGGCGGCAACCGCTTCGAGGTGACCGGTTCGCAGTCCCGGTCCAACCCGTACGGGATCGCGCTGCGCAAGGAGGACACCGAGCTGCGGGACGTCCTGGCCAAGGCGGTCGACCAGCTGATCCGCAGCGGCGAGTACGACAAGATCCTCGCCAAGTGGAACGTCTCCGCGGGCGCGGCCCAGAACGCGGTGGTCAACGGCGGCATCTGAGCGGGGACGGGGAGCACGGGGCCCCGCGTCCGGGCGGGCGCGGGGCAGGCACGGGGCGCGGGGCAGGCGCGGGGCGGGCACGGGGCGGGCGCAATTCGGGCGAGCGCGCGGGCGGGCCTCCGGGCGGACCGCAGGGTGGTCTGCATACTTATACGCAGGGTGACAGGGACACGGTATCCGTCCGAATAGCGGACAGCGCGCCCCCTCGTTATCCGATTTTGATCTGAATAAGGACCACCCGACCGTCATCAGATGGCAGGATTCCCCCCATCTCGGATCGAGCCGGCCACTGGTCGAGGCGGTTCGGTCAAACGCCCACCTCGGCGGACGGTGGCGGAGAGCAGTACCTCGTACCACCCTGCGCAGTCACACTGCCCCACCCGTACAGCGCCGTACGGCCTGCTGCACCGGTGTGCCGCTCCCCCGCGGCGCGCTCCGCCCGACCTCTCCCTCAGGAGGAGATCTCCCCCATGATCGTCCGTACCCAGCGCACCCGTCTCCTCGCCGGCGCGGCCGTGCTCGCGTCCGCGTCGCTCGTGCTGACCGCCTGCGGCAGCAGCAAGGAGGAGAGCAGCGGCGCGCCGAATGCCTCCGCAACCGTCAACGAGGTGAAGGCCGACGAGAAGCTGGCGGCGCTCGTGCCCGCCGACCTCAAGTCGTCCGGCAAGATCGTGGTCGGTACGGACGCCTCCTACGCGCCGAACGAGTTCAAGGACGACAGCGGCAAGATCGTCGGCCTGGACGTCGACCTGGCCAACGCCGTCGCCGCCAGGCTCGGCCTCAAGGCGGACGTCCAGGACTCGCAGTTCACCGCGATCATCCCCGGCATCCAGTCGAACAAGTTCCAGCTCGGCATGTCGTCCCTCACGGACAACAAGGAGCGCGAGCAGACCGTCGACCTGGTCACCTACTTCAACGCCGGCAGCGCGATCGCGGTGAAGAAGGGCAACCCGGACAAGATCAACGCCGACGACCTCTGCGGCAAGAAGATCGCCGTCCAGACCGGCACCACCCAGGCGCAGGAGATCACCGACACCCGCACCCCCGCCTGCGTCAAGGCCGGCAAGCCGGGCGTCGTCAACGACGGCGACAAGTTCGACCTGCAGACCGACGTCACCAACGCGGTGGTCTCCGGCCGCGACCAGGCGATGATGGCCGACTCCCCGGTCGTCGACTACGCGATCAAGCAGTCCGGCGGCCAGCTGGAGAAGCTCGGCGCCACCTACGACGCGGCCCCCTACGGCATCGCCCTCGCCAAGGGCTCCGCGCTCGCCCCGGCGGTCCAGGGCGCCGTCCAGTCGCTGATCGACGACGGCACCTACAAGCAGATCCTCTCCAAGTGGGGCGTCGAGGCCGGTGCCATCGACAAGTCCACGCTCAACGGCGCCGTCAGCTGACCCTCCGCCGGATTCCTCTCTCCCCCGAGGCCACACCGTGAACTCTCTGGACAAGGGGCACGCGGAGAAGGGACGGCCTGAGACCATCAAGGCCGTCCCGGTCCGCCACCCCGGACGCTGGGCGGGCGCCGTCGTCATCGCCGTCCTCGGCGCGATGCTGCTGAGCGCCCTCTTCACCAACCCCGCTTTCAAGTGGGACATCGTCGGGAAGTACCTCTTCCACGACAGCATCGTGCACGGCATGCTCGTCACGCTGGAGCTGACCGCGCTCGCCATGATCATGGGTGTGGTCGGCGGCATCATCCTCGCGGTGATGCGGCTCTCCCGGAACCCGCTGCTCTCCGGCACCGCCTGGATCTACATCTGGGTCTTCCGCGGCACCCCGGTGCTGGTGCAGCTGGTGTTCTGGAACTTCCTCGGCCTGATCTGGGCCAAGCTCTCGATCGGCGTGCCGTGGGGACCGGAGTTCTGGTCCGAGTCCACCAACGTGCTGATCCCGACCTTCGTCGCCGCGCTGCTGGGCCTCGGCCTGAACGAGGCCGCCTACATGGCGGAGATCGTCCGCGGCGGCATCCAGTCGGTGGACGAGGGCCAGGCCGAGGCGTCGCACGCGCTCGGCATGAGCCAGTTCAAGACCATGCGGCGGGTCATCCTGCCGCAGGCCATGCGGGTGATCATCCCGCCGACCGGCAACGAGACCATCTCGATGCTGAAGACCACCTCGCTGGTCTCCGTGATCTCCCTGGAGGAGATCTTCCGCGCCGGTCAGATCATCTACTCTCGGAATTACCAGAACATTCCGATCCTGATCGTGGTCAGCCTCTGGTACCTCGCTTTCACCTCGGTGCTGACCATCGGCCAGTACTACATCGAGCGGCACTACGCCCGCGGCTCCAACCGGACCCTCCCGCCCACCCCGCTGCAGCGACTGCGGGGCCTGTTCGCCGGGAAGCGCACCCCGAAGACCCAGCACGACGTGGTCCCGGGGATCGAGGGAGGTGGTCACGTATGACCGATCTGACCAAGCCGACCGTCGACGCCCCCCAGGGCGGCCCGATGGTCCGCGCCGAGAACGTCCACAAGTCCTACGGCGCCGTGCACGTCCTCAAGGGCATCGACCTGGAGGTCAAGCAGGGCGAGGTGTTCTGCCTGATCGGCCCCTCCGGCTCCGGCAAGTCGACCTTCCTGCGGTGCATCAACCACCTGGAGAAGATCAACGGCGGCCGGCTCTGGGTGGACGGCGACCTCGTCGGCTACCGCCAGAAGGGCGACAAGCTCTACGAGCTCAAGGACAGCGAGGTCGCGCTGAAGCGGCGCGACATCGGCATGGTCTTCCAGCGCTTCAACCTGTTCCCGCACATGACCGCCATAGAGAACATCATCGAGGCGCCGGTGCAGGTCAAGGGCGAGAGCAAGAGCTCCGCCCGGGAGCGCGGGATGGCCCTGCTGGAGCGGGTCGGCCTGGCCGACAAGGCGAAGAACTACCCGTCCCAGCTCTCCGGCGGCCAGCAGCAGCGGGTGGCGATCGCCCGGGCCCTGGCCATGAAGCCGAAGCTGATGCTCTTCGACGAGCCGACCTCGGCGCTCGACCCCGAGCTGGTCGGCGACGTCCTCGACGTCATGCGCGGCCTCGCCGAGGAGGGGATGACCATGGTGGTCGTCACCCACGAGATGGGCTTCGCCCGCGAGGTCGGCGACGCGCTGGTGTTCATGGACGGCGGCGTCGTCGTCGAGTCCGGCAACCCCCGCGAGGTCCTCACCGACCCGCAGCACGAGCGCACCCGCGCGTTCCTCTCCAAGGTGCTCTGACCCGAGCCCAGGTGCTCCGGTCCGAGGCGCGCTGAGCGCGCCCACCTCGGCGCCCGGCAGGCCGGTCCTGCCGGGCGCCGACGTTTTCCCCGATCGGGTAATAGGCTGGAAGCAGTCAGCCCGTTACCAACCCCTGGAAGGACCCCCGTGGAGCTCGCCTCGTACGCCGATCTGGCCGTCCGGCTGGTGAACACCGAGGAGCCCGAGCGCGGCACCGACGCGCTGACCTCGGTGGACGCGGTGCGCGGACTGTTCTCGGACTCCTCCCGGGCCCGCGACCTGGCCGACGAATCCGACCTGCCCCGGCTGCGGGCCGTCCGCACCCGGCTGCGCGGGGTCTTCGAGGCCGCCGCCGAGGGCGACGAGTTCCGCAGCGTCGACCTGCTGAACAGCCTGCTGATGGAGTTCCCGGTCAGCCCGCTGGTCTCCGGCCACGACTACCTCGACGCCGCCGGCCGGCCCCGCTGGCACCTGCACCTCGCCGACAACTCCCCGACCGCCACCGCGCACTTCAGCGCCGTCGCCTGCATGGGCCTGGCGGTCCACCTGACCGAGCTGGGCGCCGACCGGCTGGGCATCTGCCAGGCCGCGCCCTGCCGCAACGCCTACCTGGACACCTCGACCAACCGGTCCCGGCGGTACTGCTCGGACCGCTGCGCGACCCGCGCCAACGTCGCCGCCTACCGGGCCCGCAAGCGGCTGGAGGCCCAGGAGGCCGCCGCCACGGCAGCCGGACAGGGCTAGCCCGACACGCCCTAGGCGCGGGTCCCGCGGATCTCCTCCGGGCGGACCCAGACACCGCAGCGCCGGGCCAGGCCGGGGATCCGGGCCAGCGGGGCGGAGAGCAGCAGGCGCTCCAGCCGGCGGCCGGGGGCCAGCCAGGCCGGGCGCGGGCGCAGCCTCAGCAGCACCCGGCCGAGCACCAGCTCGTCCGGGACCGCGCCGTAGCTGCGGCTGTCGCTGTCGACCGGCCGGTTGTCCGAGAGCAGCCACCAGCCCTTGGGGCGCCGACCGTCGGCGCGCTTGACCACCAGCAGGTCCTGCTGGAACGGGTGGCGGAACACCACCACCGCCCCCGGCCGGATCCGCGCACCGTACCGGACCAGCAGCTGGTCCCCGTCGCGCAGCGTCGGCACCATCGAGTCGCCCGCCACGTCGATCAGTCCGAACGGGGCGCCACCCCCCGGGGTGCCGCCCTCCGGTTCCGCGCTCCGCGCCACGACTCCTCCTCCCGGCTCCCACCCGCGTCCTCGGCCCCCCAGTCTGCCGTACGGACCGTCACCCGCCGGTGTCCGGATTGGCACGGTTCCGGCTCCGCCTTTTGCCCTAGGCCCGCCGCCCGACCGCGAAACCCCGCGGGCGGCGGGGTAATCTCGGCCGCGGGAAGACGATCTAAGGAAGGACTCCCATGTTCTCTCGTCTGTTTGCACCGCGCGCCACCGCCCACGCCCACTGCGACCTGCCCTGCGGCGTGTACGACCCCGCCCAGGCCCGGATCGAGGCCGAGTCGGTGAAGGCCACCCAGGAGAAGTACCAGGCCAACGAGGACGCGCACTTCCGGGCCCGCGCCGTCATCATCAAGGAGCAGCGCGCCGAGGCCGTCAAGCACCACATCTCGGTGCTGTGGAGCGACTACTTCAAGGCCCCGCACTTCGAGAAGTACCCGCAGCTGCACCAGCTGATCAACGACACCCTGAAGGCCGCCTCGGCCGCCAAGGCGTCGACCGACCCGGCCACCGGCCAGGCGCTGCTCGACCTGATCGCCGAGGTCGACAAGATCTTCTGGGAGACCAAGCAGGGCTGATCCCCGCTCACTCCTCCTCGGCCGCCCCCGTCCGCACCGCCGGACGGGGGCGGCCGTGCGTTCTCCCGACGATCGCACCGGGTAAGGGTTGCCTGCCCTGAGCGCTTGTTATGCTGCCAGGGCGTCCCGAGGGGAAGCCGGTGCGAATCCGGCGCTGACCCGCAACGGTAAACGGCACCCCGCGCCGTGAGCCCGATCGCCCCGGGACGCCGACCTCCCAACAACTCGCCGTGGACTGCGAGGGGATGGCGCCCCGGCACACCCCCGCCCGGGCGTGCCGCCCCCGCGCCGCACCGGCCCGAGGCGAAGGCGCGCCCCTCTTGAGCACCACCGCCACCGCACCACCGGCGCCGGCCGGCGCCCCGCCCGGACCGCGCCGGATACCCACCGTGCCGCTGGCCGCCGGCCTGGCCGCGGCCCTGCTGTTCTCGCTGGTCTGCGCGGTCGCGCTGGGCTCCGCCGGACTCGACTGGTCCCGGGTGCTGCGGCTGCTCGGCGCCGGCCTGACCGGCGGTCGGCTGGAGGCCGACGAGGCCTCCGCCTACGCGATCGTCTGGGAGATCCGGCTGCCGCGCGCCGTCCTGGCCGCCGTCGTCGGCGCCGGACTGTCCGTCACCGGCGTCGCGGTGCAGGCGATGGTCCGCAACGCGCTGGCCGACCCCTTCGTGCTCGGCATCTCCTCCGGCGCCTCGGTCGGCGCCAACGCCGTGCTGATGCTGGGCGCCTTCGCCTCGCTCGGCGTCTGGGCGCTCTCCGTCTCCGCGTTCGGCGCGGCCCTGGTCGCCATGGTGCTGGTCTACCTGACGGCCCGTACCGCCTACGGGCTCACCCCGCTGCGGCTGGTGCTGACCGGCACCGCGATGTCCTACGGCTTCTCCGCCGTCACCGCGCTGATGGTGTTCGCCGCCGCCCGCGGCGAGGCCGCCCGCTCCGCCATGATGTGGCTGCTCGGCAGCCTCGGCGGGGCCACCTGGGGCTCGGTGCCGATCGCCGCCGTCACCGTCCTGGCCGGCCTGGCGTACCTGGTCTGCTCCGCCGGCCGGCTGGACGCGCTCGCCATGGGCGACGAGACGGCCGCCTCGCTCGGGGTCGACCCGGACCGGCTGCGGCGCGAACTGTTCGTGGTGACGGCCGCCGTCACCGGCACGGTGGTCGCGGTCAGCGGCGCGATCGGCTTCGTCGGGCTGATGGTCCCGCACGTGGTGCGGATGCTGGTCGGCGCCGGGCACCGCCGGGTGCTGCTGATCGCCCCGCTCACCGGGGCCCTGCTGCTGGTCTGGGTGGACGTCGTCTCCCGCACCCTGCTGGCGCCGGCCGAACTGCCGGTCGGGGTGGTCACCGCCGCCCTCGGGGTGCCCTGCTTCCTGCTGCTGATGCGCCGCCGCGGCTACTCCTTCGGAGGTGGCCGGTGAACACGGCCCGCACGACCGTCCCCGGCCTCACCGCGGCCCCCGCCCTGGACCTCGCCGTCGACGGCGTCTCGGTCGAACTGGCCGGCCTCCGGCTGGTCCACGACGTCACCCTGGACGCCGCCGCCGGGCAGGTGGTCGGCCTGGTCGGGCCGAACGGCAGCGGCAAGTCCACCCTGCTGCGCTGCGTCTACCGGGCGCTGCGGCCCGCCGCCGGGGCCGTCCGGCTGGGCGGCGAGGAGCTGCACGCGCTCACCGCCCGCGAGGCCGCCCGGCGGGTCGCCGCGCTGCCGCAGGAGCACTCCGCCGAGTTCGACTTCACCGTCGCCGAGGTGGTCGGCATGGGCCGGCTGCCGCACCGGCGCGGGCTCGCCGCCGGCCCCTCCGCCGGCGACGGCGAGCGGTGCGCCGCGGCGCTGCACCGGGTGGGCGCCGCGCACCTGGCCGAACGCGGCTTCCTGAGTCTGTCCGGCGGCGAGAAGCAGCGGGTGCTGATCGCCCGGGCGCTGGTCCAGGAGCCGAAGGTGCTGGTGCTCGACGAGCCCACCAACCACCTGGACATCGCCCACCAGCTGGAGGTGCTGGCGCTGGTCCGGGAGGCCGGGCCGACGGTGCTCACCGCGCTGCACGACCTCAACCTCGCGGCCGGCCACTGCGACCTGCTGTACGTGGTCGCGGCCGGGCGGATCGTCGCCTCCGGGCCGCCCGGCGAGGTGCTCGAACCCGGCCTGCTCGCCGAGGTGTTCGGGGTCCGCGCGACGCCCGTCCGGCACCCGGTGACCGGCGCCGTCCAGCTGCTCTTCGACCGACTCGCCAAGTGACCCCCGTTGATCCAGCAAGGAACCCCCATGCGCACCAAGGCCGTTGCCGCCGCCGCCCTGCTCGCCCTCGCGCTCACCGGCTGCGGGGCCGAGATCGCCCCGAGCGGTGACGGCGCCACCGCCTCCGCCCACTACCCGGTGACCGTCAGGAACTGCGGCACCGAGCTCACCTTCAAGCAGAAGCCGGCCCGGACGGTGACCAACGACGTCGGCATCACCGAGCTGATGCTGGCGCTCGGCCTGGAGGACCGGATGGCCGGCTACGTGATGCCCGACGACAAGGGCGACGTCGAGAAGGTCGCCTGGAAGGACGGCTACCAGCGGACCGCCTGGCTCTCCAAGAAGCAGATCACCAAGGAGATCGCGCTGGAGGCCAAGGCCGACCTGGTCTTCGCCGGCTGGCACTACGGCTTCGACGACGCGAGCGGCGTCACCCCGCAGGCGCTGGGCGACCTGGGCATCGCCTCGTACGTGCTCAGCGAGTCCTGCCGCAGCGGCAAGGGCCCGGAGCGCGGTGTGATGTCCCCGCTGGACGCGCTCTACACCGACCTCGCCAACCTGGGCGAGATCTTCGACGTCCGGGACCGGGCCGACAAGCTGATCGCCGACTTCAAGGGGCAGGTCGCCGCCGTACCGGAGCCGGCGTACCGGCCGGGCGTCTTCCTGTACGACAGCGGCGAGGACAAGCCGTACACCTCGGGGAAGTTCGCGGCGCCGGAGGAGATCATCGCCAAGGCCGGCGGACGGAACGTGACGGGCGACGTCGCCGACTCCTGGACCACGGTCGGCTGGGAGAGCGTGGTCCAGCGCGACCCCGAGGTGATCGTGATCAACAACTACGGCACCCCGGACGCCGAGAGCAAGCGGAAGTTCCTGAAGTCCTTCCCGCCGCTGGCCGGCGTCTCCGCGGTCCGCAACGACCGGATCTTCGTACTGGACTACGTCGACCTGGTCGAGAGCCCGCGCAACCCGGCCGCGATCACCGCCCTGGCGGCCTACCTGCGCACCGTGCCGGCCCGCTGAACCACCGCCCCGCCGGGCGGTTCCGCCGGGCGTACGCTCGAAACGTACGAGCCGACGGAACCGACCGGAGGAGCGAGGACATGACCGCCATGGCCGCACCGTCCGCCTTCGACACCGGGGCCCTGCGCGAGGGCATCGAGCACGCCGACCCGGCGGCCCTGCTGGCGCTCTACGCGGACGACGCCGAACTGCGCGTGGTCGACCGCAAGACCCAGCCCAGCCACCCCCTGGTGATGCACGGCCGGGACGAGATCGGCGCGCTGCTGGACGACCTCTACGGGCGGGAGACCACCCACCGGCTGGAACAGGTGGTGCTCCAGGACGACCGGCTCGCCTTCCTGGAGTCCTGCCGCTACCCGGACGGGGTCCGGGTGCTGGTCAGCTCGGTCGCGGGCCTGCGCGACGGGCGGATCGTCGACCAGACCTCGGTCCAGGCCTGGGACGAGGACGAACCGGCCCAGTAGGCTCGTGCCATGATCCGCACCGCCGTCGCCACCGACGTCCCGCTCATCCGCACCCTGGTCCGCGAGCTCGCCGAGTACGAGAAGGCCCCGGAGGAGGCCGTGGCCACCGAGGAGCAGCTGCACGACGCGCTGTTCGGCCCCGAGCCGGCGGTGTTCGGCCTGATCGCCGAGGACGACACCACCGGCGAGCCGGTCGGCTTCGCGGTCTGGTTCCTCAACTTCTCGACCTGGCGCGGCACCCACGGGATCTACCTGGAGGACCTCTACGTCCGCCCGGAGGCCCGCGGCGGCGGCCACGGCAAGGCGCTGCTGCTGGAGCTGGCGCGGACCGCCGTCGAGCGCGGCTACTCGCGGGTCGAGTGGTCCGTCCTGGACTGGAACCAGCCGTCGATCGACTTCTACAAGGCGCTCGGCGCGGTGCCGATGGACGACTGGACCGTCTACCGGCTCACCGGCGACGCGCTCGCCGCCGCCGGAACCCGCTGAAACCGGTCGGAACCCGGCGCTCGGAGTCGATCGCGGACGGCGCACAAGGCCGCCGTCCGACCACTGACACCCTGCGTCGCGATGCCTTACCATGAGTGACTCCCGCACCGGGTCAGGAAAGCGGTAACGTCTCGGGCGGACGCGCGGCGTCCGGCCACTCTTCGAGGGGTATGACCGGTACGTACCGCACCACCCCTCTGGACAGTTGGGGCGAAGCAGTTGAGCCAAGCAACAGACAGTGCCGCGGCCACCGGCCCGGAAGCACAGCGCGTCACCCAGGAGGTGAGGGTGTCCCAGATCGACGGCGAGCCCGGAGTGCAGGACTTCGTGGAGGTCCGGCTGCCCGCGGCGGGTGCCTACCTCTCGGTCCTGCGAACAGCCACGGCGGGCCTGGCGGCCCGGCTGGACTTCACGCTGGACGAGATCGAGGACCTGCGCATCGCGGTCGACGAGGCGTGCGCCATCCTGCTCCAGCAGGCCGTTCCCGGATCGGTCCTGTCCTGCGAGTTCCGGCTGGTCGGCGACTCCCTGAAGGTCATCGTCTCGGCGCCGACCACCGACGGCCGGGCCCCCGAGCGGGACACCTTCGCCTGGACGGTGCTCTCGGCACTGGCCGGCGAGGTGGAGTCCTCGGTCGCCGAGGACAACACCGTGTCGATCAGCCTGCACAAGAAGCGCGGCGGCCCCGCCGCCCACTAGAGCGGCCCCGAGCGATCGTGGCAGCAACCGAGCAAGGGCCGTCCGCCCGGCACCCCACCCGGGCCGGCGGACGGCTCCCGGTACCGCCCCCACCGGGCGGTACGACCATCGAGACGAACCGGGGCCGGTGGCCCCGGTGCTCCCGGAACGGAACGGGGGAATGGCCGTGAGTGATCTGGACCGTACCGGCCTCGCGACGGCGGGCCCTGCCGTACCGACCCAGGCGAGCGTGCCCGGCCTCGCCGCCAACGACGAAGCGCACCCGAAGGACGCCCACCGGATGAGCCAGCCGACCGAGCCGACGCCCGATCCGTCGCCCACGCCCGAGCCGCCGGCCGCGGACCTCCCGGACGAGGCGGCCGAGGCGGCCGACACGGCCGAGCAGGCCGCCGAGGCGCTGCGCGCCGCGGTGCCCGCCCAGGGCCCGCACCGCAGCGGCGCACCGGACCGCGAGGCGGCCCGGGCCCTGTTCGTCCGGCTGTCCGCGCTGCCCGACGGCTCCCCGGAGCGCGTCGAGCTGCGCAATCAGCTGGTGCGCATGCACATCCCGCTGGTCGAGCACCTCGCCCGGCGGTTCCGCAACCGCGGCGAGCCGCTGGACGACCTGACCCAGGTCGCCACCATCGGCCTGATCAAGTCGGTGGACCGCTTCGACCACGAGCGCGGGGTCGAGTTCTCCACCTACGCGACACCGACCATCGTCGGCGAGATCAAGCGGCACTTCCGCGACAAGGGCTGGGCGGTCCGGGTACCGCGCCGGCTCCAGGAGCTGCGGCTCTCGCTGACCACGGCGACCAGCGAACTCTCCCAGCGGCACGGCCGCTCCCCCACGGTGCACGAGCTCGCCGAGCACCTGGGGATCTCCGAGGAGGACGTGCTGGAGGGCCTGGAGTCCGCCAACGCGTACTCCACGCTCTCGCTGGACGTGCCGGACAGCGACGACGAGTCGCCGGCCGTCGCGGACACCCTGGGCGCCACCGACGAGGCACTGGAGGGCGTCGAGTACCGCGAGTCGCTCAAGCCGCTGCTGGCCCAACTGCCGCCCCGGGAGCAGAAGATCCTGGTGCTGCGGTTCTTCCGGAACATGACGCAGTCGCAGATCGCCGCCGAGGTGGGCATCTCCCAGATGCACGTCTCGCGGCTGCTCGCCCGGACGCTCGCCCAGCTGCGGGAGAAGCTGCTGGTCGAGGAGTAGGACCCGGGGTCCGGAAGAGCGGACCCAGGCGGCCGCCCCGGGGCGGCCGCGGACCGGCGGCCCCTGCGCTCAGCCCTCGTGCGGAGCGTAGAGGGCCGCCGTCGCCTTCGGGCTGAGCAGCGCGCCGATGCCGACCAGGCCCAGCGCGCCGACGGCCACCGCGACGGCGGCCATCGGGCCGCCGCTCTGCCACATGTAGTACGCCACCGGCAGGCAGATGGAGTTGGTCAGCACGGCCGGGCTGCGGCCCCAGCGGCGGCCCTTGAGCAGCGCCCGGGCGGCCAGCAGCGGCAGCACGCCGAGCAGCACGATCACCAGGCCGCCGAACTCGTTCAGGGCGAGCTGCTTCGACTCGCCGGACAGCGCGGCGACCATGTCCCAGACGCCGACGACGGCCAGCGCGGCGCCCTCCAGGGCGGTGATGGCGGCGCCCACGGTGAGGGCCGCCGGCCGGTCGGCGCCGGGCACGGGTACGGGTGCGGAGGATTCTGCGGTCACTCCAGCAGGGTAGCCGCCGACCGGTCCGTACCGACCCGTAGGCTGAGCACATGCGCGCTCTCCTGGTCGTCAATCCGAAAGCGACCACCACCAGTGGCCGCACCAGGGATGTCCTGATCCACGCCCTGCGCAGCGACCTCAAGCTGGAGGTGGCGCAGACCGAGTACCGCGGCCACGCGCGCGACCTGGCCCGCGGGGCGGTCGACGACGGCGCGGTCGACCTGGTGGTGGCGCTCGGCGGGGACGGCACCGTCAACGAGGTGGTCAACGGGCTGCTCGCGCACGGCCCGGGCGAGAAGGTCCCCCGGCTGGCCGTGGTGCCCGGTGGCTCGACCAACGTGTTCGCCCGCGCCCTGGGCCTGCCCAACGACCCGGTGGAGGCCACCGGCGCGCTGCTGAACGCCCTGGAGCACCGGCGGGAGCGCCCGATCGGGCTGGGCAAGGCGATGACCGAGGGCCTGCCCGACCGCTGGTTCACCTTCACCGCCGGACTCGGCTTCGACGCCGGTGTGGTCGGCCGGGTGGAGGAGCAGCGCCGGGCGGGGCGCAAGTCCACGCACGCGCTCTACGTCACCCAGGCGCTCCGGCACTTCGTCACCCAGCGTGAGCAGCGCAGATCGGGCCCGGTCACGCTGGAACTGGCGGGCCGCGCACCGGATCCGGGTCTGGCACTGGCGATAGTCAGCAACACCTCGCCGTGGACGTTCCTGGGCAACCGCCCGGTCTACCCCTCGCCGCTCGCCTCCTTCGACGCGGATCTCGACGTCTTCGGCATCACCCGGATGACGGCGTTCGGTACGGCTCGAACGGTCCGTCAGATCCTGCGGTCGCACGGGCCTTCGAGTGCCGACACCCCGCCACCCGGCCCTTCCGGGAAGCACGTCGTCTCCTATCACGACGTCCGGCACTTCACCTTGGTTTCAGAGGAACCGGCCCCATTCCAGGTGGACGGGGACCACCTTGGATCCAGGAGTCGCGTCAGTTTCACAGGCGTACGGCGGGCACTGCGTGTGATTGTGTGACCGGAAGGGGCCTTCGCCCTTCTTCTCGAACGCACAAGCCCCCTTCACTCCATAGAAGTACTGGCTGTGAGCTAGGCGACACCGAAGAATCAAAAATTCCTTCCTGAAGGGGGTTGTATCCGGGCCCGAGGTTTGCGAACCTCTACATGGCGATCGGGACACATCGCAGCGACGGCAACCGCAGAACCTGTTGGACGCCGACCGCGGAGTGTCCCTCGAACCGCCGAATCCCTCCCCAGCACAGACCACCCGGGCCCGGTGGGCCTTTGGTCTCTTTTGCTGTTGCGGGATTCGTGAAAGCGTTCACATTCACAAACACCATCGATGACGCCGACCGGGCAACCCCCGCCGGCAGGAGGAGTTGGACGACCATGGACTGGCGCCACCGCGCTGTCTGCCGCGAAGAGGACCCGGAGCTGTTCTTCCCGATCGGGAACACCGGTCCCGCTCTGCTGCAGATCGAGGAAGCCAAGGCCGTGTGCCGCCGCTGTCCGGTCATGGAGCAGTGCCTCCAGTGGGCCCTCGAGACCGGCCAGGACGCCGGCGTCTGGGGCGGTATGAGTGAGGACGAGCGCCGCGCGATGAAGCGCCGTGCCGCCCGCAACCGCGCCCGCACCGCCTGATCACACGCCGTAGTACCAGCAGTGACAGCAGGACCGATCAACACATGATCAAAGGCTTCCCTGCACCTCCTGGCGAAGCCTTCCGTACAAAGGACCTTGTTCGACGAGGTCCCGCGACACCGGCTCGCCCAGCCACTTGATACTGTTCACTTAGAGCAATATTGTGGAGCTGTGGCGCTCACCGTGTGCAACGCACCGGTGTGGTGTCGCACCACTCAGAGCCCCCGTTCCGGCCGACTCCCCCCGACGGCCGGAACGGGTTGAGAGGCCCTGTCGACCCACCCCCCCCGGTCGACAGGGCCTCGTTTCTGTTTCCCGGCAGTGTGAGGAAGCGTGCACCCGGCGCATTCGCCGACCGCACGCCCCTTTCACACCTCGGTGCGCCTTCTCAGCGGACCGGGATCTCCAGGACCACCTTGGTGCCCCCGTTCGGGCCGGCCACCATGTCGAAGGTGCCGCCCAGCTCACCGGTGGCCAGGGTCCGGACGATCTGCAGCCCGAGATTGCCCGCCTTCTGCGGGTCGAACCCCTCCGGCATGCCCCGGCCGTCGTCCTGCACGGTGATCAGCAGGTACTCCTCGGGGCGGGCCCCGCCGTTCCAGCTGTCCGACCAGCCCATGCCGGTGGCCGGCGCCCGCCCGCGCAGCGCGCTGACCTCCAGGTTGCCGGAGGCCGACGGGCCGAAGGCGTGCTCCAGCGCGTTCTGCAGCAGCTCGGTCAGCACCATCGCCAGCGGGGTCGCCACCTCGGCGGAGAGGATCCCGAAGCTGCCGCTGCGGCGGGTCGCCACCCGGCCGTCCTGGGAGAGCTCCATGACCATGGCCAGCACCCGGTCGGCGATCTCGTCGAAGGCCACCTGCTCGTCCAGCGCCTGGGAGAGCGTCTCGTGCACGATCGCGATCGAGCCGACCCGGCGGACCGCCTCGTCCAGCGCGGCGCGGCCGGCCTCCGACTCCATCCGGCGGGACTGCAGGCGCAGCAGCGCGGCGACGGTCTGCAGGTTGTTCTTCACCCGGTGGTGGATCTCCCGGATGGTCGCGTCCTTGGTCATCAGTTCGCGGTCGCGGCGGCGCAGTTCGGTGACGTCCCGGCAGAGCACCAGCGAGCCGGTCAGGGTGCCCTTGGGCTTGAGCGGGATCGCCCGCAGGGTCACCACCCCGCCCTGCACCTCCACCTCGGTCTGCCGGGGCGCCCAACCGCTCGCCAGCTTGACCAGCGCCTCGTGCACGGCGGCCCGGGAGGGCGGCACCAGCTCGGCGGTGGCGCGGCCCAGGTGGCTGCCGACCAGGTCGGTGGTGAGACCGAGCCGGTGGTAGGCGGAGAGCGCGTTGGGGCTGGCGTAGGTGACGATGCCGTCCGCGTCGAGGCGGATCAGGCCGTCGCCGACCCGCGGCGCGGCGTCCATGTCGGTCTGCTCGACCCCCGGGTAGGGGAAGGTGCCGGCCGCGATCATCTGGGCCAGATCGGAGGCGCTCTGCAGGTAGGTGAGCTCCAGCCGGCTGGGGGTGCGGACGGTCAGCAGGTTGGTGTTGCGGGCGATCACGCCGAGCACCTTGCCCTCGCGGCGCACCGGGATGGACTCGACCCGGACCGGCACCTCCTCGCGCCACTCCGGGTCGCCCTCGCGCACGATCCGGCCCTCGTCGAAGGCGGCGTCCAGCAGCGGGCGGCGGCCGCGCGGGACGAGGTGGCCGACCATGTCGTCCTGGTACGAGGTGGGGCCGGTGTTCGGCCGCATCTGGGCCACCGAGACGTACCGGATGCCGTCCCAGGTGGGGATCCACAGCACGAGGTCGGCGAAGGAGAGGTCGGAGAGCAGCTGCCACTCCGAGACCAGCATGTGGAGCCACTCCACATCGGCACCGGTCAGGGTGGTGTGGCGGCGGACGAGTTCGTTCAGCGAGGGCACATGGCGAGCGTAGCTCCAGGGGGCGCGGGCGGGCCCGGCGCACCCGCCCGGGCGCGCGCCCCCGCAGGTTGTCCAGACCAATTTTCGGGGAGCCCTGGACAACCCAGATTGGTCTAGTCCACAATGAAAGGGCACCAAGGAGAGGCCCACCGCGCAACTGCCCTGACCGCGCGAGGCCCCTCCTCGGTCGGACGCCGCCGAGCGAGGACCCCGCACAGTTCTCGACCGTCCACGGCGCCCGACGACAGCTCCGGGCTGCGGTGCCGCATGGGTTGAGGGTCCCGTGTCGGCGCCGTGGCCCGTAGTGCTTTCCGGGCCCGGGCGCCCGGCCCCGTCCCCTCCGCCGCGCCCCGTACGAAACGCCGAGCCCCCGTCCACAGGCTGTGGACGGGGGCTCGGCGTTTCGTACGGGTGCGGGCCGTCAGTGGGTCTCGGTGACCTTGGCGAGCGCGCGCGGGGCGTCCGGGTCCTGGCCGCGGGCGATGGTGACCTCGTAGGCCAGCAGCTGCAGCGGCAGGATCTCCAGGATCGGCTGGACCTCCTCGGGGACGCCGGCCGGCAGCGCGAAGCCGCCGGAGGCGGCCTCCACCTGCGCCTGCTGGCCGACCACGACCAGGTCCGCGCCGCGGCCGCGCAGGCGGTCCAGGACCGGCTGCAGGGCCTCGCCGCCCTTGCCGTCCGGCACGATCGCGATGACCGGCGAGACGTTGTCCACCATGGCCAGCGGGCCGTGCAGCAGGTCGGCGCCGGAGAACGGGGAGGCCGGGATGTAGGTGGTCTCCATGAGCTTCAGGGCCGCCTCGCGGGCGGTCGGGTAGCCGTAGCCGCGCGAGGTGATGACCAGGCGCTGGGCGAAGCGGTAGCGCTCCGCCAGGGCCTTGACCTCGCCCTGGCGGGCGAGCACGCCGGCGGCCAGCGACGGCAGCTCCTTGGCGGCCGCGCCGTCGCCGCCGCGCAGGCCCTCGATGAGCAGGTAGAGGGCCAGCAGCTCGGCGGTGTACGTCTTGGTCGCGGGCAGCGCCTTCTCCGGCCCGGCCAGCACGTCGATGTGGAACTCGGAGACCTCGGCCAGCGGCGAGCCGGCGTTGTTGGTGACCGCCAGGGTGATGGCGCCGGCCTCGCGGGCCGCCTTGGTGGAGGCGACCAGGTCCGGCGAGCCGCCCGACTGGCTGACGGTGATCACCAGCACGTCGGTCAGGTCGGGCTTGGCCCCGTACGCGGTGGTGGTCGACATGGAGGTCAGACCGGCCGGCTTGCCCAGCAGGATCTCGATCAGGTACTTCGCGTAGAGCGCCGCATTGTCCGAGGTCCCGCGCGCGGTGAGCAGGACGAAGCGCGGGTTGCGGGCGGCGATCTGGGACGCGATCTCGAAGATCTTGGGAGCGCCCTCGTCGAGGATGCGCTGCAGGACGGCCGGCTGCTCGGCCATCTCCGCCGCCATGATCCGGCCAGGGACGGTCTGCGTGTCGGACATCGTGGGTGTGCCTCCGATGAGTGGTTCAACCCCGCTGGGCGGGAATGCCCGGCGGGGACCTCTACGGCGGCGAGTCCGCACACTCGCTGCGGTGAATCTGCGGCAATCCTACGGGGGGCGTCCCCGCGGAGCACATTCGAGGACCGGCTCGGGCAGGTCCGCACCCCCCGGAGCGCCGGAGCCCCTCCCGGCGGTGCGGGGAGGGGCTCCGGCGGCCCGGGGGCGCGTCCTGGCTCCGGGGACGGCCGGGCGGGCGGTCCCGCCGGCTCAGCCGGCCTTGTTGATCAGCTGGTCGATGGCGGCGTCGGCCTCCTTGGCGGCCTGGTCCACCGACTTGCCCTTGAGGATGGCGGTCAGCATGTCCGGCAGGATCTTCTGCTTCTCGACCGCGCCCCAGCCGGGGGCCAGCGGGGTGAACCAGGCGTCCGGCACGGCGTTGGCCGCGGCGGCGGTGGCCGGCTTGTTCTTCAGCGGGTTCAGCTGGGTGAGGTTGTTCGGCAGGATGTCCTTGTCGGCGAGCGCCTGCTGGGACTTGGTGCTGGTGAACATCCGGACCCAGTCGGCGGCCAGCGCCGCCGTGGGCGACTTGGCGGTGACGGCGAGGGCCGAGCCGCCGATGAAGGTCGGCAGCGGCTTGCCGCCCGGGCCGGGCATGGTGGCCACCTTGACGGCGTCCTTGAGGCTCGGGTCGCCGGTGACCGGCGCGGTGACGCTGGAGGCCTCGTAGCCGTTGCCGTAGAAGGCCGCCGCGTGGCCGCGGGCCATCGACTCGAACTGGTTCTGCTCGTTCACCGCCAGGTCGCCCTTGTTGTACTTGCGCACCAGCTCGACGAAGTGGTTGATGCCCTGCTGGGACTTGGGGTCGCTCAGGGTGCCGTGCCAGTTGCCGGCGCTGTCGAAGCGGGCGATGGCGCCGCCGTACGCGGAGACGTAGCTCATCGCGGCGTACCAGTACGGGCCGGGCAGGTAGAGCGACGAGTAGGTGCGGTCGGCCTTGTTCTTGTCGGCGACCTTGTCCAGTGCCGCGCGCAGCTCGTCCTCGGTCTTCGGGAACTCGGCGTTGCCGGTGGCCTGCTGGAAGGCGGCCGAGTTGTAGATGGCGACCCGGGCGCCCGCGTAGTAGGGCACGCACCACAGCTTGTCCTGGTAGGTGCAGGTGTTGGCGAGCGCCTTGATCCAGGAGTCGGCGTTGTCGAAGGTGTTCCGCTCGACCGGGGCCAGCGCGCCGGAGAGCACGTACTTCATGGTCTCGGTGTTGCCGAGCTCCACGACGTCCGGTGCGGTGCCGTCGGCGAGCGCCTTGTCCAGCTTGGTGACCTTGTCGGCCCAACCCTGGTAGGCGAGCTTCAGGGTGACGTTGGGGTACTTGGCGGCGAAGTCGTCGTTGACCCGCTGGACGAGGTCCGGCCAGCTCTTCTGGGCGTCGTCCATCAGCCAGACGGTGACGGTGCCGGTCGCGGTCTTCGGGTCCGTCGAGGCGTTCTTGGCGTCGCTCGACGCCGAGCCGCCCGAGGAACACGCCGTCAGTCCGGCGGCGAGCGCCATGATTCCGGCCGTGGCCATGAGCCGACGCATCTTCACGCCATCCTCCGAGGGTGTTAGAGCCTGTGGCCGCCGGCAGCGTGGTGGCGCCCGCCGGGACGGTGTCCGGGATGGGGCGGCGAAGAGCTTCGGGGTGGGCCAATACCACATCCGGTGAAATTGAAATTCGAACCGGATGAACTGGAGCCTGGCCTAGACCACTGGCGGTGTCAACGCCAAATGGCCTGGCAGCCACCGCCGTTGCAGACCTGTTGTACCGCGTGGCGATCAGTTGCCCCTCCGTCACCCTAAGTAGAACTTAAGGGTGCCTTAAGGAGGATTTGAGGGAACACCGTCAGGTCGCGACTCCGCAGGTCAGCGACATGAAACGACAACGGGCCCGCCATGCGACATGCGCATGACGGGCCCGTTGGGCGAGTGCCTCCCGGCACCCTGTGTCACGGCCCGGCAGAGGGGTCCCCCCGGCCGGGGATCCGGCGGTTTCAGCCGACTGCCCCCGGCTGCCCGGTGAGCACCTCCACGGCCGCCAGGCCGCAGACGCGGGCGGCGCCGTGGGTGGCGATGTGCAGCGCGCCGACCGGCTCGGACTGCGGCAGGCCCATCTCGACCACCGCGGCGTCCGGCCGGGCCGCCACCAGGCGGGCCAGCGCGGCCGACATCCACTCGTGGCGGTGGACGTCCCGGACCACCAGCACCAGGCGGCGGCCCTCGGCGCCGGACAGCACCTCGGCCACCACCGCGTCCAGCGCCGCCGGCTCGGCGGCCTCCGGGCCGACCTCACGGGTCCGGGTGCCGGGGAAGCGGTCGGCCAGCATGCCGGCCACGCCCCACGGGGTGACGTCGCCGACCGCGATGTTCGGCTCGGCGGAGAACGAGGCCACGAACGGGCGCTCGGTCACCGGCAGCACCTCCCGGCCCGGCGCGCGGACCACGCGCAGCGCCCGGCGGGCCGCCCGCAGGCCGACCGCGAGGTCCGCCTCCGGCCGCTCGGCCTGGCCCGCGATCCGGCCCCAGCTGCCGAGCGCCCGCACCCGGGCGGCCGCGTCGGCGAGCCGCTCCTCGGCGAGCCGGCCGGACTGCACGCCCGCCACGATGGCGTCGCGCAGCATCAGCACGGTGGCCTCGTCGGCCAGCCCGCCGCCCACGCAGATCGCGTCCGCGCCGGCCGCCAGGGCCAGCACGGTGCCCTCGCCCATGCCGAAGGTGTCGGCGATGGCGCCCATCTCGATCGCGTCGCTGACGATCAGGCCCTGGTATCCCAGGCCGCCGTCCTCCGGGGCCGCGCGCAGCAGGTCGCGCAGCACCAGCGGGCTGAGCGTGGCGGGCAGCTTCGGGTCGAGCGCGGGGATCATGATGTGGGCCGTCATCACGGCCTTGGTCCCGGCGGCGATCGCGGCCTGGAACGGGATCAGGTCGCGGGCGCGCAGCACGTCCAGGTCGACGTCGATGACGGGCAGGCCGTGGTGCGAGTCGACGGCGGTGTCGCCGTGCCCCGGGAAGTGCTTGGAGCAGGCCGCGACACCGGCCGACTGCAGGCCCTCCACCCAGGCGGCGGTGTGCCGGGCGCACAGCTCCGGGTCGGCGCCGAACGAGCGGACGCCGATCACCGGGTTGCGCGGGTTGGAGTTGACGTCGGCGGTGGGCGCCCAGTTGTAGTTGACGCCGGCGGCGGCCAGGGCCCGGCCCAGCTCGCGGGCGACGTCCCGGGTCAGCGCCGGGTCGTCGATCGCGCCGAGCGCGAGGTTGCCCGGCCAGGACGAGCCGGAGCCCGCCTCCAGCCGGGTGACGTCGCCGGACTCCTCGTCGATGGCGATCAGCAGGTCGGGGTTCTCGGCCCGCAGCGCCCCGGTGAGGGCGGCGAGCTGGTCGAGGTCGGCCACGTTGCGGTCGAACAGCGCGACCGAGCCCAGGCCGGCCGCCAGGTGGCGGCGCAGCCACTCCGGCGGCTCGGTGCCGACGAAGCCGGGCTGGAGGACGGTCAGCGCGTCGCGGTGCAGCTGGTCGGAGGCCGGGAGGGTGGGAACGAGGATGCTCATGGCGGGATCAGCCCTTCACGGCGCCGTCGGTGAGGCCACCGACCGCCTTGCGCTGCAGGAAGACGAACAGGATCAGCACCGGCAGGGCGAACAGCGTCGAGGCGGCCATGGTGGCGCCCCAGTCGGTGCCGAAGTTGGTCTGGAACGAGGACAGCCACAGCGGCAGGGTCTGGCCCTCGGTCTTGTTGATGATCAGGACGAGGGGGAACTCGTTCCAGGCCGTGATGAAGCCGAACAGCGAGGTCGACATCAGGCCCGGCGCCAGCAGCGGGAAGATCACCTTGATGAAGGCCTGGGTGCGGGTGCAGCCGTCCACCATCGCCGACTCCTCCAGCTCCTTCGGCACCGCGGCGATGAAGCCGCGGAGCGTGAAGATGGTGAAGGGCAGCACCATCATCATGTAGAAGGCGGTGAGCGGGACGAGGCTGTTCAGCATCTCGTTGTCGCGGGAGATCAGGTAGACCGCGATGGTCATGACCTCCCAGGGCGCCATCTGGGCCGCCATCACGACCAGCACGAAGGCCTTGCGGCCGCGGAACTTCATCCGGGCGATGGCGAAGGACGCCAGGGTCGCGATCACCAGCGAGAGCACCACCGCGAGGATGGTGACGATGAAGCTGTTGGCCGTGTACGTCCAGAACTTCGGCGCGTTGACGGCGGTCTTGAAGTGTTCGAAGGTCGCGTCCAGCGGCAGGAACACCGGCGTCTTGCTGATGATGTCCTTCTCCGGCTTGAAGGCCGTGACGATCATCCAGTAGACGGGGAACACGAAGAAGACGAAGAGGGCGACCGCGATGACGTTCGGCCAGGTGCGTCCGATGAGCGAGCGCCTCACAGCTCGTCCTCCTGCTTGAGAATGATGCGGAAGTAGTAGGCCATCAGCACGCCCAGCATCAGGATGGTGAGCACGGCGATCGCGGAACCGGTGCCGTAGTGCTGGCGGCCGGAACCCTCCAGGAACGCGTGGATCGGCAGGGTGCGGGTGAGCCCGTCGGGACCGCCGGCCTTGATCGCGTAGATCTGGGTGAAGGCCTTGAAGATCCAGATGACCTCAAGGAAGGTCGTGGCCAGGAAGAACGGCTTGAGGTTGGGGAACATCACCGCGGTGAAGATCTTGACCGAGCCCGCGCCGTCCATCCGGGCGGCCTCGTAGAGCTCCTTCGGGATGGTCGTCAGCGCCGCGTACATGTTGAACGCCACGAACGGGATCGAGCCCCAGACCAGCAGGAGCAGGATCACGAAGAACGTCGAGTACTGGCTGCCGGTCCAGTTGTAGGTGGCCATCGAGTGCCAGCCCAGGGTGTCCAGGAGCCAGTTGACGACGCCGAACCGGGTGTCGAACAGCCAGGTGTAGACCGTGGTCGCGGCGACCACCGGCATGGCCCAGGCCAGCAGCAGGCCTATCGACAGCAGCAGCCGCATCTTCTTGCCGAGCCGGTTGAGCAGCAGGCCGACCAGCGAGCCGCCCACCATGATCAGGAAGACGTTCAGCGCGGTGAAGGCGACGCTACGGCCGGCGACCGCCCAGAACTGCGGGTCGGTCAGCTGCTCGGTGTAGTTCTCGAAGCCGTTCCACTCGGTCAGGTGCTGGACGAGCTGGCGCGCGTTCAGATTCTGGAACGAGACCAGGATGGTCTTCAGCAGCGGCCAGCCCAGTAGGGCCAGGGTGGCCACGGTGGCGGGCAGGAGCAACAGGTACGGCGCGAACCGGGAGCCGAGGCTCGGGCCGCCTGCCGGTCTGGCGCTCTTCTTCGGGGTGCCCTTGGCGCCGCCGCCCGCGGCGCTCGTCTCGATACCGGCCACAGCAGCCTTCCCTGTTTCCGGGGACTGTGTCTGCACCCGCTCCGAATGCACAGCCATCGTTCTCTCTTCCTGACAACCTGACCCACGACGGACAGGCGCCGCCCACCGGCCCCCCGCCGGGAGCCGGTGAGCGACGCCGCTCGACTGTTACTGCTTGGCGTTGAGACGCTTGGCGATCTCTTCGTCGGCCTTCTTGGCCGCCGCGGCGTAGTCGCCGGTCAGGGCGCCGGTCAGGAAGTCCTTGATCGGGTTCGGCTCGTTCTCGACGCTCGCCCAGTTCGGCGTGGTCGGGGTGATGCCACCGACGACGGCCGCGCTCTTCGCGGCGGTGGCGAAGTCACCGACCACCTTGTCGTTGAGCGAGTTCTTGTTCGGGATGAGGCCGGAAGCGGCGACCAGGCCCTCGTTCTTGTCGTTCAGCGCGACCTTGAGGAAGTCCTTGGCCATGTCGGAGTTCTTGCTGGCCTGCGCGATGGCCAGGTTCGAGCCGCCGAGGAACACGCCGGAGGGCTTGTCGGCGGTCTTGCCCGGGAGCGGGAAGAAGCCGATCTTGTCCTTCGGGATGGCCTTCTCGTCCGGGAGCTCCCAGCCGAGACCGATGATCGAGCCGACGTCACCCTTGCCGAAGACGTCCTTCTGCTGCGGCTTGGCCTCGTCCTTGTCCTTGGCGCCCGTGACGGACTTGCTCTGGATCGCCTTGTAGGTCTCGAAGGCCTTCTGCGCCTCGGGGGACGACAGGCCGCCGACCCACTTGTCGCCCTCCTTCTTCGCCAGCTTGCCACCCTCGGTGGTGAGCAGACCGAAGTAGACGTACCACTCCTGGCCCGGCATGTAGAGCGGGTCGGCGACGCCCGGGGTGGCCTTGAGCTTGTCCAGGGCGGCGTAGAACTCGTCCAGGGTCTTCGGGGTGGCGGTCAGGCCGGCCTTCGCCCAGAGGTCCTTGTTGTAGGCGACGACGCGGTTGGTGACGTACCACGGGGCGGCGTACTGCTTGCCGTCCAGGATCGCGGACTCGCTCTGGTTGGCGGCCCAGTCGGCACCGCCGATGGCGGCCTTGTCCTTGGTGATGTCCAGCAGGCCACCGGTGGCGGCGTAGCCGGCCGTCTGGGTGTTGCCGACCTCAAGGACGTCGACGGAGCCCTCGGAGAGGGCGGCGGTGACCTTGGGGCCGATGCCGGTCCACTCCTGGATCTGGAACTCGACCTTGGAGCCCGGGTAGGTGGTCTCGAACTCGGTCTTCACCGAGTCCTCCCAGCCCTTGGGGGCCGAGCCGGACATCAGCCACACCTTCAGCGTCTTGCCGCTGTAGTTCTTGCCGGCGGCGGAGGTCGCGGAACCGGTGCCGTTGTCCTTCGACTCGTCCTTCTTGCCGTCCGAGCCACAGGCCGCGAGACCGACGACCATGGCCGCGACGCCGACCGCCGCAATGAGCTGACGCTTCACGCCATCCTCCTGAGGGATGCCTGGGTTACCCCCGTCGGGTGGCTGCGGCGTACCCACACAATGCGGGAGGATTGGTGCCGCGGACCCCAGCGAACGGGTGGGGGGATTCATAGTGACCGGCCTAGTGGTGTAGACCAGATGCCTGGAGCTTGGCCTAGACCAATGGGCCTGTCAACGGCTGTTCGACCGATCAGGACCACCCGTTATCAAGCCGACACCGCACATCGTTCATCGCGTGATGAGGTATTCGTTCCGTAGCCATACATGCAACGATGTGAGTTGTTAATGATGCGGCGGGGCCCCCAAAAGCCCCGCGAGAAGCGGGAGACAGGTCCGATGAGCAGCGACGGGGGCAGCACGGCCCAGGTCAACGACCCCCAGGTGAAGAACCTCCCCGCGCAGGCCGGCGCCGACCCGACCGCCCGGGTGCCCAAGTACTACGGCCTCAAGCGCCACCTGCTGCAGCTCACCGAGACCCAGCCCGCCGGCACCCCGGTACCGCCGGAGCGGGCCCTGGCGGCGCAGTTCGACACCTCGCGGACCACCGTCCGGCAGGCGCTCCAGGAGCTGGTCGTCGAGGGGCGGCTGGAGCGCATCCAGGGCAAGGGCACCTTCGTGGCCAAGCCCAAGGTCGCCCAGGCCCTCCAGCTCACCTCCTACACGGAGGACATGCGCGCCCAGGGGCTGGAGCCCACCTCCCGGCTGATCGAGATCGGCTACATCACCGCCGACGACCGGCTGGCCCCGCTGCTGGACATCAAGCCCGGCGGCCGGGTGCTGCGGATCGAGCGCCTCCGGCTGGCCAACGGCGACCCGATGGCCATCGAGGTCGCCCACCTCTCCGCCAAGCGCTTCCCCGCGCTGCGGCGCAACCTGGCCAAGCACAACTCGCTGTACACGGCCCTGCGCGAGGTCTACGGCGTCACCGTGGCCGAGGCCGAGGAGACCATCGAGACCACCCTCGCCGACCCGCGCGAGGCCGGCCTGCTCGGCTCCGACCTCGGCCTGCCGATGCTCCAGCTCTCCCGGCACTCCTTCGACGCCGAGGGCGACCCGGTGGAGTGGGTCCGCTCGATCTACCGCGGCGACCGCTACAAGTTCATCACCCGCCTGAAGCGGCCGGAGCAGCCCGAGTAGCCGCACCACTCCCCCGTGCTTCCGGGCACCGGCGTGCACTCCCCGCACACGCCGGTGCCCGTTCCGTTTCCCGGCGCGCGGTGCGCCCGCCCGGCGCGCGCACCGCCGGGCGGGCGCGCGCGCCGTCCGGATGGCGGGAATCTGTGGTGAATCCGGTGACACGGATCACTCGATGCTCTAGATTCCGCATCCGTACTGACTGTCGATCACCACTGGTGCTGCTCGGCGGACTCACGGGGGGTGTGCGGCCCCTCGGGGTTGCGGCGCCGACGAGGTGAAACCCTCCGAAGCGGAGCCGAACCATGTCGCCAGACCTCGATACCGACCAACCTGTCATGCCCGAGCCAGACGGTCCCGCGGCCGTCCCGGCGGTCACCCCGGAACGGGTGCTGGCCGGACTCGCCCTGCTGGTGCCGATCGTCGCGATGCTCTGGGTGGGCTCGTACGACAAGCTCGACCCCGAGGCCGGCGGGGTGCCATTCTTCTACTGGTACCAGCTGCTCTGGGTGCCGGTCTCGGCCGTCTTCACGGTCGCGGCCTACCTGCTGATCAACCGGGACGAGAAGGCCCGCCGGGTCGCCCGGAAGGCGGGTGGCGCCCGATGAACGGGGTCAACGTTCCCGCGCTGACGGTCTTCGTCCTCTTCTTCGCGCTGGTCACCGTGATGGGCTTCCTCGCCTCCCGGTGGCGGCGCGCCGACGACGCGCTCCACCTCGACGAGTGGGGCCTCGGCGGGCGCAGCTTCGGGACCTGGATCACCTGGTTCCTGCTCGGCGGCGACCTCTACACCGCGTACACCTTCGTCGCCGTCCCGGCGGCCGTCTACGCCACCGGCGCGGCCGGCTTCTTCGCGGTGCCGTACACGATCATCGCCTACCCGCTGGTCTTCCTCTTCCTGCCCCGGCTCTGGTCGGTCTCCCGGGTCCACGGGTACGTCACCCCGGCCGACTTCGTGCGCGGGCGGTACGGCTCGAAGCCGCTGTCCCTGGTGGTCGCGCTCACCGGCATCCTGGCCACCATGCCGTACATCGCGCTCCAGCTGGTCGGCATCCAGGCGGTGCTGGACGTGCTGGGCGTCGGCGGCGGCGAGAACGCCAACTGGTTCGTCAAGGACCTGCCGCTGTTCATCGCCTTCGGCGTGCTGGCCGCGTACACCTACTCCTCCGGGCTGCGGGCCCCGGCGCTGATCGCCTTCGTCAAGGACACCCTGATCTACATCGTGATCATCGTCGCGGTGATCTACATCCCGATCCGGCTGGGCGGCTACGGGCACATCTTCGACGCCGTGGGCGAGAAGTTCAGCGCCCCCAAGGCGACCGGCTCGCTCACCGTGCCGGAGAACAAGCAGTGGACCTACGCCACGCTGGCGATCGGCTCGGCGATGGCGCTGTTCATGTACCCGCACTCGGTCACCGGCGTGCTGGCCTCCAAGTCGCGCAACACCGTCCGCCGGAACATGGCGATCATGCCCGCCTACTCGCTGATGCTGGGACTGCTCGCGCTGCTCGGGTTCATGGCGGTCGCGGCCGGGGTCGGCAAGGGCGACAAGAAGTTCAACACCCAGCTGTCGGTGCCGCAGCTGTTCGAGAACATGTTCCCGGACTGGTTCACCGGGGTCGCCTTCGCGGCGATCGGGATCGGCGCGCTCGTCCCGGCGGCCATCATGTCGATCGCGGCGGCCAACCTGTTCACCCGCAACGTCTACAAGGAGTACCTGAAGCCCGCCGCCACCCCCGCCGACGAGACCCGGGTGGCCAAGTTCGTCTCGCTGCTGGTGAAGGTCGGCGCCCTGGTCTTCGTGCTCGGCATGGACAAGCAGGCCGCGATCAACCTGCAGCTGCTCGGCGGCCTCTGGATCCTGCAGACCTTCGTCGCCATCGTCGGCGGCCTGTTCACCCGCTGGTTCCACCACTGGGCGCTGCTGGCCGGCTGGGCCGCCGGCATGGCCTACGGAACCTGGAAGGCGTACACCATCGCCAGCCCGGCCACCAAGCACTTCGGCGGGAACTCGGCGGAGATCCCCGGCATCGGCGAGATCGGCTACATCGGGCTCACCGCCTTCGTGCTCAACCTGGTGGTCTCGGTGGTCCTCACGCTGGCGCTGCGGGCCGCCAAGGCACCGGAGAGCCCGGACGAGACCCGGCCGGGCGACTACAGCGCCGAGAGCGGCGACGGCGAGCCGGAGAACGCGCCGGAGCCCGTGGCGGCGCACTGATACGCCCCGCGCGCGCCCTGTGATCGCGCCGTCTCCTCCGTCAACACTGGAGGGGCGGCGCGATCATATGTATGAACAGCCGTACCGGCAGGGCACCAACAGGGCAGCAACCAGACCGGACCGACACCCGGCCGGCAACTGATCGACCCACGGGGAGCAGCGGCGATGGCAGAACTCGGCACCACGCTCAACGGTCAACACGCCTCCACCCACACGCCCGACGCGACGGCCACCCGGCTGCCGTCCGTCCTGATCGCCACCCGCCACGGCGAGTCCACCGCCAACGTCGAGTTCCAGCTGGCCGAGGCCGCCGGCGCGCTCAGCGTGCCGATCGGCTGCCGGGACGCGGACATCCCGCTCTCCCTGCACGGCCAGCAGCAGGCCCACGCCCTCGGCCGCTGGTGGGCCGGCCTGCCCAGCGCCGACCGCCCGCGCAGCGTCTGGTGCTCGCCGTACGTGCGCACCGCCGAGACCGCCCGGATCGCGCTCGCCCAGGCCGCCGGGCTCGGCGCCGTCCCGGTCTCGCTCGCCGTCCGCTACGACGAGCGGCTGCGCGACCGCGAACTCGGCATCCTGGAGATGCTGCCCAAGGCCGCCATCGAGGCCAAGCACCCCGAGGAGGCGGCCCGGCGGCGGAAGATGGGCGAGCTGTACTACCGCCCGCCCGGCGGCGAGTCCTGGGCGGACGTGGCGCTGCGGGTGCGCAGCGTGCTGCGCGACGTCTGCGCGGAGGAGGCCGGCCGGCCCGTCCTGCTGGTCGCCCACGACTGCACCGTGCTGATGCTGCGGTACGCGCTGGACCGGCTCACCGAGGCGCAGCTGACCGCGCTGGAGCCGGTGCGGAACTGCTCCACCAGCCTCTGGCGGGCGGAGGGCGGGCGGCTGCGGCCCGGGCAGTGGAACGACACCGGGCACCTCGCCGACGGCCGGTGAGGCGGGCGGCACGGGCGGCACGGGCGGCACGGGCGGCGACACGGTGACCCGGCCGGTTCGGGCGGCCAGGCCGGTTCAGACGGCGGCGGGCTCGGGCTCGGCGAAGCAGCGGCGGTAGGCCAGCGGGGTGGTGCCCAGTCGGCGGCCGAAGTGGTGCCGCAGGGTGGCCGCGTTGCCGAAGCCGCAGCGGGCGGCGATCGCGTCCACCGGCTCGCTGGTCGACTCCAGCAGGCGCTGGGCGAGCAGCAGCCGCTGGCCGGTCAGCCAGCGGTGCGGGGTGGTGCCGGTCTCCTGCTGGAAGCGGCGGGCGAAGGTGCGCGGCGACATGTGGACCCGGGCCGCCAGCTGCTCCACGGTCGACTCCCGGTCCAGGTGGTGGCGCATCCAGTCGAGCAGCGGTGCGAGCGAGTCCCCGTCGTGCACCGGCATCGGCCGGTTCACGAACTGCGCCTGGCCGCCCTCCCGGTGCGGGGCCACCACCATCCGGCGGGCGATCCCGCGGGCCACCTCGGCGCCCTGCAGCCGGCGCACCAGGTGCAGGCAGGCGTCGATGCCGGCCGCCGTCCCGGCGGAGGTGATCACCGGGTCGTCGTCCACGTAGAGGACGTCCGGCTCGACCGTGGTCCGCGGGAAGCGCGCGGCCAGCTCCTCCGTGTACCGCCAGTGCGTGGTGGAGCGGCGGCCGTCCAGCAGGCCGGCGGCGCCGAGCACGAAGGCGCCGCTGCAGATCGAGAGCACCCGGGCGCCGCCGTCGAGGGACGCCCGGATCGCCTCCAGCAGCGGCTCCGGGTACTCGTGGCCGAGGGTGGTCGCGGTGACCACCACGAGGTCCGCCTCGGCGAGCCGCTCGGGGCCGTGCGGGACGTCGACGGTGAAGCCGGCGTGCGTGCGGTGCGGGCCCGGGCGGGCGCCGGCGATCGCGAAGTCGTACCGGGGCAGGCCCTCCTCGCTGCGGTCGAGCCCGAACACCTCGCAGGCGACACCGAGCTCGAAGGGGTGGACCTCTTCGAGGACCACGGCGACCACGTTCTTGAGCATGCCCCCAGGATAGGACGCCACTGGCAGTTTTTCGATGCATTAAGGCATTCCTGCCACTCGTGGGCGTTCGGCCGTGCGAGCAGAGTGGAGCCATGGATTCCGACACGATCGCCAGCGCACTCGCCCTGGTCGGGGCCGTCGGCGGATTCGGCCTGCTCGGTGCCCTGATCGGACGCGAGGTGGCGCAGCAGGATGCCACCGGACGCGACAACTGGCACCGCTCCGGCGGCTATCCCGTCGACCCCGCCCTGCCCGACCGGCTCTACGGCACCATGCCGGCCGCCTCCCTCCGCCCCTCCGCCGACCCCGCGACCGCACCCGCCGCCGCCGCTTCCGCCGCCACCACCACCGTCTCCGCCTCCTCCTCCGCCTCCGTCCCGGCGGAAGCCGCCGGTCCGTCCACGGCCGACCCCGCGACCCGGCGGCTCGCCCCGACAGCAGGTCCGGCACACTGACCGGATGGACATCGCCATCCGCCCGGCCCGCGCCGAGGACCTCGACGACGCCGGCCGCATCACCGTCGAGGCCTTCGTCGGCGACGGCCACACCTCGCCCGGGAGCGACTACGTCCACCTCCTGCGCGACGCCGCCCGCCGGGCCCGGGAGGCCGAACTCCTCGTCGCGGTCGACACGGCCGGAGGACGGGTCCTCGGCTGCGTGACCTTCGCGGTCGGCGGCACCGAGTGGGCCGACATCGCCACCCCCGAGGAGGGCGAGATCCGGATGCTCGCCACCTCGGCGGCCGCCCGCGGACGGGGCGTCGGCGAGGCCCTGGTCCGCGCCGCGCTCACCCGCAGCCGCGAGCTCGGCCTGGCCGGGATGGCGTTCTCCACCCGCCCGGAGATGACCACCGCCCACCGCATCTACCAGCGGGTCGGCTTCCGCCGCTCGCCCGAACGCGACTGGTCGCCCTACCCGGGCATCGACCTGATGGTGTACAGCCTGGCCTTCTGACGCCCGCTCCGCTCCCCCGGCCCGGTGGTCGACCGACGATCAACCGGGGTCTTTTGATATAAACCTCTGATCGAGACACGTCGTGGTAGCCCATCAATCGGGGGAGCAGCACCCATGAACGACGGGCCCAGCCTCGGCGCGCCCTCGGCGGCGAGCGGACCCACGCTCCAGGACATGCGCGAGGCCCGCGGCTTCCCCGCCCCCCGCAGCAGCCGGTACGCCGTACCGGCACCCCCGCCGGAGCCGCCCCGCCCCGTCCCCCCGTCCGTGCGCTTCCAGGCGGTGGACGGCCTGCGCGGCCTCGCCATCGCCTCCGTGCTGCTGTACCACACCAACTGGTTCCAGAACGGCCTGTTCGGCGTGGACGCGTTCTTCGTCCTCTCCGGCTTCCTGGTCACCCTGGTGCTGATCCGCGAGCTGGACCGCACCGACCGGATCGCCCTCGGCGTCTTCTACCGCCGCCGCGCCAAGCGGCTGCTCCCCGGCCTGCTCGCCACCGTCTTCCTGGTGGTCGCGCTCTCCGCCCTGGTCAGCCCGCTCAAGGACGTCAGGGAACTGCGCCCGCAGGCGCTGGCCGCGCTCGCCCAGGTCGCCAACTGGGCCCAGCTGGAGCGCGGTGACGCCTACTGGCAGCACTACGCCGGGATCGACCCGCTGGCCGCCATGTGGTCGCTCAGCATCACCGAGCAGTTCTACGTGGTCTGGCCGCTGCTCCTGCTGCTCATCCACGCGCTCTGCCGCCGCTCGCTCACCGCGACCGGGATCGCCACCGGCGTACTGTTCGCCGCCGCGGCCGCCGTGGCCCCGCTGATGTGGAACGGCGACAACGCCGACCGCCTCTACCTGGGCACCGAGACCCGCGCGGTCGGCTTCGCCGCCGGTGCCGCCGCCGCCTTCGTGGTGTACCTGCGGCTGCGCCGCAAGGCCGTGGACGGCGCCGAGGCCGGGCCGCGCACCCTGCGCCGGTTCCAGGCCCGGTCCGGGCCGGCCGGGACGGTGGTCCTCACCCTGATCGGCACCGCGACGCTCGGCGCCCTGGTCGCGGCCAGCCTCACCGTCCACGACTACAAGCAGCCGTGGCTCTACCAGGGCGGCCTGGCCGCGGTGGCCGCCCTCTCGGCCCTCCTGGTCGCCTCGCTCTGCCACGACCGGGGCCCGCTGGTCCGGCTGCTCTCCCTGCCGCCGCTCCGGCTCACCGGCACCATCTCGTACAGCCTCTACCTGCTGCACCTGCCGGTCTACTGGATGCTCCAGCGGTTCGTCGACGACATCTCGCCGCCGATGCTGCTGGCGGTCGGCGCGCCGCTCTCCTGGGGGTTGGCCTGGCTGCTGCACACCGCCACCGAGCGGGTCCGGGTGCTGCGCTGGCGGCCGTTCCCGACCATCCCGGTGCTGGCCGCCACCACGGCGGTCGCCACCGTCGGCGCCTGGTACCTGCCCTCCTGGGTCTCGTACGACATGCGCTCCGGCCCGGCGGACCGGCCGCTGGTGCTCGCGCTGGGCGACTCCTTCTCGCAGGACCTGGCCACCGGCCTGTACCGGCACGGCGACCGGTTCCGGGTGGTCGACGGCGGGATCAGCGGCTGCGGGGTGTTCGGCGCGGAGAAGGTGCGCGGGACCTCGCAGGAGGAGTTCGACACCACCGACGAGTGCCGCGACCGGGCCGGGCGCTGGGAGAAGGAGCTGGACCGGTCCAAGGCGCAGGCGGTCGTGCTGCACCTCGGCTGGGACGCCGCCGAGCAGTACCTGGACGGCACCTGGCTCAACCCGTGCGACGAGTACTACCGCACCCGGTACGGCACCCAGCTCGCCGAGGCGGTCGCCCTGATCCGGCAGCGGTCGGGCGACGCCCGGGTGCTGCTGATGAACGAGCGGGTCGAGAACGGCGCGATCAACAAGACCTGGGGCACCTGCTACAACCAGCAGGTCGCCGAGTTCGTACGGGGCTCGGCCGGCACCGTCCAGCTGCTCGACCTGAACGCCTTCTACTGCCCGGACGGCACCTGCCTCTGGAAGGACCGCGACGGCCACCTGGTCTCCCCCGCCGCCGACGGCGTGCACCTGACGCCGGCCGGCATGCGGGTGGTCACGCCGTGGCTGGAGCGGCAGATCGCGGACGCGCTGGCCGGGGTGCGGCCCGACGGGCCCGCGCCCGCGGCGCCCTCGGCCACCCCGGGCGGACAGCCGAGCCCGCCCGCCCAGGCGCCCGCCCAGACGCCGGCGGCCGCGGCGTCCACGCAGCCGGCCGCCACCGGCCAGCCCGCGCCGTCCGGCCGGGCCACCACCGGGAGCTCCCAGTCGCCGGCCGGGAAGCCGTCGACGGCGGCCGTCCCGTCGGCCAAGCCCCAGCCGTAGGGCGGGCCCGGGGGCGTTCCCCGGCCGTGGGGCGTTCCCCGGCCGTGGGGCGCCCCGTCGAGGCGTCCCGGGTCCGGACGGGAGCCCCGTCCGGGCGCCCTAGCGGGACGGGCTGCGGGTGGGCTGTGCGCCGCCGGACGCCGTCGGGACGCCCGGCGCCCGCGTGCCGCTCGCGGGCGGACCGGTCGGGGTGCTCTGGCCCGCCGGGGTGCTCGGCGCGGCCGTGGTGCTCGGCGCGGGGGTCTCCGGGGCCTGCTGGGCCTCCGGGACGGCCGCCGGCACCTCGTAGGTCTGCGCGAAGCAGTCCCGGATCGCCTTCTCCGAGGCGGGTCGCCCGGCGAAGTCCATCCGCGGGGTGTCCTCGGTGGTCGGCAGGGTCGGGTCGATGCCGAAGTACAGCGACCAGAAGTAGACCCCGGCCACCTTCCGCTCCCGGGCGACCTGGCACACCGCGGTGAACCAGGTCGCCTGCACGGCCTCGTTCACCTCGTGCTTGGTGTAGAAGTCCCCGGGCGTCTTGTACGCGCCCTTCTGCGCCGGGATGCCGACCTCGGTCAGCTTGGTGGTCGGCTGCACGCCCTTGCCGCGCTTGTCGAGCCAGGTGTGCCAGCTGGCCACCAGCTCCGCCGCGGAGGCGTCGTCCCCCGCCGACTTGGCGGGGAAGTAGGCGTCGACGCCGGTCTGGTCCACCGGCACCGGGACCGGGCCCTTGGACCAGTTGTCCCAGTTGGCGTCGTAGGCCAGCTTGCCGCGGAAGGTCTTCCTGGCCTGCTCGGCCAGGCCGGCCCAGTGCGGGTCGTTCTCCAGCGAGTTGAACTCGGTGCCGATGGTGAACTCGGCCGCCCCGTGGTCCTGGGCCGCCTTCAGGTACGGCGTCAGGAAGGCGGAGTAGCTGGCGAACCAGGCGTCCCGGTCGGTGGGGGCGATGTTGCCGCGCCAGTTCCCGGTGGTGGTGTACTTCAGCGCCTCCTCGTCCAGGAGCGGCCGGACGGTGGTGCGCAGGCCCGCCCGGTGCGCGGCGTCCAGCAGCAGGCCGAGCCGGTCCGGGCTGGGCGTGGTCGGCCGGGCCGCGACGGCGTTGGCCTTGGCACCCACCGTGTAGTACGGGAACGTCACCGAGAGCGCGTTGGCGTTGAGCCCGACCACGTAGTCCACGATGCGGTCGACCTTGCCCTGGACGAAGCTCTCCGGGTCGTTCGGGTCGTCCAGCCAGTACACCTGGACGCCCCACTCGGGGCTGCCCTCGGCCCACGGCCGGGCCACCCTGGGGCCGGTGTCGGCGGGCTCCTGCGGCGTGTCCTTGCCGAAGCCCCAGACCCGGCCCTGCTCCTCGGCGGCGCCGGCGAAGTGCACCTCGGTCGGCCGCCGGTGGTCGAACTTGACCGGGTGGTCGCCGAACAGGATCGGGACGCCCACGGTGATGCCGAGCACGGCGGTCGGCAGGATGAAGATGACGAAGCGTTTCATGGTTCTGGCAGCAGTCCCGTGTGATCCGTCAGGCCGGCTTGGCGATGACGACGAACTTGTTCTCCTCGCGGCGCAGGAACTTGATCAGCCCGCGCAGCCCGCCCCAGCCCTCCAGGAAGGAGAACAGCGGGATGGCCGCGACCACCGCGATCGGCTCCCACCACTTGCGCCGGTGGTTGGCCGAGGCGACCACGTTCAGCCGCAGGCCCTCCCAGTACGTCCAGATCACGTAGGCGAAGTTGATCGACCAGACCAGCACCACCGACTGGGTCACCGGCGAGGTGTTCATCGTCCCGGTGAACCAGGCGACCAGCAGCACCAGGCCGACGTGCTGCAGCGGGCCGAGCACCCAGCTCACCATGCCCATCCCGATGAACAGCCGGAACCGCAGCGGGATGGACTTGTTGAAGCAGAGCGCCACCAGGCCCCAGGCCCACCGCTCGCGCTGCTTGAGGAAGTCCTTGACCCCGGCCGGCGAGGCCCCGTAGCAGCGGCCGTTGAACCAGTCGCTGCGGCCCGGGTAGCGCAGGCAGAAGTTGAGCGCCATCTGGGCGTCCTCGACGATGGTCTTCGGGCCGAAGTCCCAGCCGATGGTGGCCTCCACCGAGGAGCGCACCAGCAGCAGCTCGCCGTGCACGCCGGCGATCGGGGTGCCGGTGCCGGTCATCGCGCGGAACCGGGCGATGTCGTCGGCCGGGCGGATCGCGTCGGCGAGCCAGGTGAAGGTGGAGACGGCGTTCTCCCGCGGGTACGTCAGGATGCCCTGCGCCATGTGCTTGGCGTCGTCCCCGGCCCGGCGCTGCCGGTTGATGAACTGGGCGACCGCGGCGGCGGTGTCCGGCCCGACGCCGGTGTCGTCGTCCATGTGCAGCACCCAGACGTCGTCCTCGGCCTCGCCCTCGTCGATCCGCAGCTCGTGCGAGTAGTGGTTGGCGCGGGCCTTGAACTTGGTGCCGTTCGGCGTCTCGTACCCCTTCGGGACGGTCACCACCCGGATCAGCGGGTGCCGGGCGGCCAGGTCGTCGATCTTCTCGGCGGCCGCGCAGCCCTCCTCGGTGAGGATGTCCACCCGCATCCACGGAAAGTAGACCGGCAGGTGCTCGACGTACGAGAGGACCGAGCGCTCCAGCGCCGGGTAGGTGTCGTGCCGGCCGATGGTCGGCACCAGCACGATCAGGTAGTCGTCGTCGACCGGCGCCGGCGGGGTCATCCGCCCGGCCTTGCGGATCCGGCGGCGCACCATCAGCACGCCCTGGAAACCGATCAGCACGCCGAACACCGGCATGCCCCAGAGGATCGTGATCACCCAGCCGAGCGGGGTCGGGTTGGGCACGTACGCCCAGATCGAGAAGCCGAAGATGACCAGGAAGGAGAGGTAGAACGGGACGACCCGGGGCTTCCACGACATCTGCCGGTCGGCGAGCCGAGCGGCCTCGCGGGACGTGGTCAGGACCGTCCGCACGGGTGCTGCTGAGGTCATGGTGAAAGGGATCCCTCGTCGTCTTCGGCTGTGCGTTCATCCGTCCGGCCCAACGGCCGGAGGCATCGAGCAGGCTACCCCGGGTAGGGCGGGGTGTCCTGGGGAGGCCGGACCTGACCGGGCGCCACCGGGCCGGGTGACACCGGGCCCGGCGTCACCGGCGGGGCCGGCCAGGGCTGCTGGGGGTACGGCTGGGGCTGCTGGGGCTGCGGCCAGCCGGTCTGGGTCGGCTGGTCGTGCGGGCCGGGCTGGGCCGGGGGCTGCGGCTGGGTCTGCGGGTGGGGCGCCTGCTGCGGGTGGGGCGCCTGCTGCGGTGCCCAGGCGGCCGGCGGCTGGGCGTACGGCGGCTGGGCCGGTCCGCCGAACGGTGCCTGCCCCGGGTACGCCTGCGCGGGGAACGGCGACTGCGCCGCCGCGGCCGCCCACGGAGCGGGCGCCGGCTCCCAGCGCGTCTCCGGCCGCCGCAGCGAGCGGACCAGCAGCAGCACCAGCGCCGCCGCCACCAGCACGCCGAGCCCGAAGGTCACCAGCTTCAGCCAGCCCTCGGTGGTCCCGGTGAACCAGCGGCGCTGCGGCTCGTCCAGCAGCGCGCCGCTCAGGCTGCGCACCCGGTTGTAGCCCTCGACCAGCGCCACACCGACCGCCACCCCGCGCGCCCAGAGCTGCCCGCGCAGCAGCAGGATGCCCGAGACCAGGTACAGCAGGCCGTAGTTGAGGCTGCCGGTCTCGGCGGCCACGGCGTCGCTGCCGTAGTAGAAGATGCCCTTGACGAAGGTGGCGGGGCCGGCCTGCCAGAAGCAGTTGTACGCCGCCCAGCCGAGCAGGACGGCGCCCCAGGCCACGGCTATGCCGCCGGCCGGGCGGTCCGGACGCGCCTGTGTCATCTCCCGTACCCCCGCCCGCCGGGTGTCCCCCGGCATCAGCCCGCTCGATTCCGGGCCACAGGATGCCACACGGGCAGACGGGCCGGAATTCCGGGCGTCCGGGGGCCTCCGACTTGTTACCGAACCCGGCGGCCGCCGCCCCGGCCCGGCGCCCGGCCGCGGCCCCGGAGCGCGGCTCCGGCCGGCGCCCGCCGCCGGCGTCACCGCACGTGCAGGCCGCCCCAGTCCACGTTCGCCCCGAACGCGGCCGAACCTCCGGTGAGCGCGAGGGCGTTGTCGTAGGTGGCCTTGACGTCGGCGTTGGAGTTGCGCGGCTGGTCCGGGGTCAGGTTGTCCGCCGTCAGCGACTGGCCCCAGACCGTCCAGATCGTCCACGGGGTCCGGCGCAGGGTGTCCGGCTGGCGGGCGTTGACCGGGACGGCGAAGGACTCGGCCAGGATCCGCGGCTTGCCGTACCCGGCCAGGCCGTCGTAGTAGCGCTTGGTCCACACCTCTCCGGTGCCGATCGGGCGCGCCGGGCTGCCGCTGTAGTCGTCCACCCCGACCACGTCCACGAACTGCGCGCCCGGGTAGTAGTCCCACGGGTCGACGCCGGGGGCGCCGTCCCAGGACACCGGGGTCCAGGCGAACAGCAGGTTGTGCAGGCCCCTGGTCTCCACCAGGTAGTGGTAGGTGATCCGCCAGAGCGCCTGGTAGTCGGCCGGCTTCCGGCCGGACCACCAGAAGCCGCGGGCGCAGTCGGCGGCGTTCATCTCGTGGTACGGGCGCAGCAGCACCGGCACGTCGTGCGCGGCGAGGTACTCCAGGTGGTCGGCGAGGAAGGACAGGTCGGTCAGCAGCGCCCGGTACTCGGGGGTGTCGCCGGTGCTGTCCACGACCCGGCCGAACCAGCCCGGGTCCCGGGCCGCGGGCGAGGACGAGCAGAGCACCCGGTCGAAGGACTTCACGTCCGAGCCCGGGTAGGGCTGGTGGAAGGACATCCCGACCAGGCCGGCCGGGGCGCCGCCGTTGTCGGGCAGCTCGGTGGTGGTGCCGTCGCAGTTGCGCTGGACGCCGGACGCGCCGTACGTGCCGTCCGCGGCGCGCGGGTGGCCGGACCATACGGCGGCCATCAGGTCCACCGCGTCGTCCGCGTACTGCCAGCCGACCGCGCAGGCCGGCCAGCGGCCCTCGGAGTAGGAGCGCGGGTTGCCGACGCCCCAGCCGCTCAGGCCGTAGCCGGGGCCGAGGTCGGTCTCGACGAAGCCGGGCAGCTTGCCGGTGATGTCGGCGGCCTTCTTGTAGTAGTAGCCGACCGGCTTGGTGCCGCGGTAGTCGCCGTACTCGGGGTTGTAGCGCTCGTTGTGCCCCTCGATGTGCTGGCCGATCACCGTGCCGCCGGATCCGCCGGACCGGGCCGCGCCCTCCAGGTCGGCGAGCAGCTGCTGGACGGCCCGGGCGTTCGGCGAGGCCTTCGGGTCCCGGGCCAGCAGGCCGCGGCCGACCTCCGGGGGCAGGGCGCGGCCCGCCCCGTTGAGGGTGAGCACGCTGCGCTCGGTCGGACCCGCGGGGCCGGGCGGCGGGGCGGAGCGGTCGTCCCGGCCGCCGAGGACCAGCACGCCGGTGGCGAGCACCGCGGCGGACGCGGCCAGCACGACCGGTTTGCCGCGCAGCGGGCGGGGCAGGGCCACGGGGCGCTCCTCCGGATGCCTGGGCCGGCCGGCCGCCCGGCAGCGGCGACCGGGCCGCCACGACCGGACACGCGTGCGACTGACAGCCCGCGAGCCTGCCACACTCCCCCGCGTCCCGGCGAACGGGCGCGCGGGGGACAGCCGGCCGGGCCGGCGGCGGGCGGGTCAGCCCGCCGGGACCGCCGGCGGGGCGGCGGGCGCCTTGGCCCGCTGCAGCAGCTGGTTCTTCACGTGCTCGCCGAAGCCGGCGGCGGCCGCGGTGGCGGCGGCGTCCGCGGTGTTGCCGCCCTTGGCGGAACCCTCGACGGTGAAGTAGGCGTAGCGGCCCAGGGTCGCCTTGCTGTTGGTGCAGCCCGGGGTGGCGCAGAAGACCGGCGCGCCCGGGGCGGCGGCGCCCTTGAGGTGGCCGACGTAGCTCTTCATCGCGGTCTCGGCCTGGATCTTGTGGTCGAAGACCGCGACGCCGACCGTCACCGCGCTGTCGCCGGCGACGTAGGTGGCCCGGAGCACCTGGCGGCAGCCCTGGTCACCGAGCACCCGGCCGAGCCCGCCGACCGTGGAGTTGCCGTCCCAGCAGGGCGAGTCGAGCGAGACCACGGTCCGGTTCCAGGTGACGCCGTTGACGCTCACGGTGAGCGCCGAGAACAGCGCCGCCGCGTCCTGCGGGGCAGGGTCGGTGGCGGCGTCCCAGAGCGGCTTCGACGGGTCCTCGGGGGTGGCGCTCGCGGTCGGAGTGGGCGTCGGGGTGGCGGTGGCCGTGGGGGACGGCTTGGCGGAGCCCGTCAGCGTCGGCGCCGGCTGCTGGGTGGCCCCGGTCGCGGTCGCGGTGGGCCCGGCGATCGGCTTCCCGTCCTCGTCCTTGCCCAGGAGGAGCAGGCCGCCGGCGACGGCGCCGCCGACCAGCAGGACGGCGACGGCCGCGCCGATGATCTTCAGTCGGGTCTTGCGCCGGCCGTCGGCCGCGTTGCGCTCGGCGAGGGCGGCCCAGTCCGGCTCGGTCGACTGCGGCTGCGGCGGGTGCTGCCAGTGGTGCGAGGGCACCGGCATCGGCTGCTGCTGGACGGGCTGGGGCTGGACGGGCTGGGGCTGCACCGGCTGGGGCTGCACCGGCTGGGGCTGCACCGGAGGCTGCGGCGCGGGCGGCTGCACCGGCGGCGGCACCTGGACCGACTGCGGCGGCTGCGGCAGCACGGGCACCGGCGGAACCACCGGCCGGACCGGCTGCGGCGCCGGCGGCCCGTACGAGGGCGGCGGCGGCCCGAACCCGCCCGGGGCCGGCGGCACGGCCTGGCCGCCGACGGGCGGCTGCCCCGGCGGCACCGGTCCGGGTCCACCCGGCTGCTGGTTCTGTACGCCCCCCGACCCGGCGGGAGGGGCCGGCTGTTCCCCCTGCGAAGCGGGCTGTCCAGACCACTCCCCGGGCACGCCCGTTCCGTCGCTCATGAGCCGAGATCGTAGGGCATGCCCCTGACCGGCGGCCGCCCCGGTAACCATTCCGTTTCCTAATCCGGACACGCCCGAGGGCCTCCGGAACCTCGGCCCGCGCCCCTTCCGGCCTCCCGCCCCGGTACCAGCCGTCATCGGGCCAACACGCCGCGCTGCACAACATGTGGTGTCGCATCGAGAGAGCACCACTAGATGTATGCTCGACCCTGCTGTCGACGCAGGGGAACCCGGTGCAAGTCCGGGACTGCCCCGCAGCGGTGAGCGGCCGTTCCCCAACGGGGGCCCGCGAGTCCGAGTACCTGCCGACGGTGTGCGAGCGCCTCCCCGCAGAGGCCCCAGCACGAGCACCACCTTCCGGGCCTCGCGGGCGGGCCGGGGACGACACGCCGCGCGACGCCACGGGCGTACCGCGCCGTCCTCCCCTGCCCCGAACGGCCCGGTACCCCGATCCACCGCCGCCGATCGCCGCCAGGAGAGAGCGCCTTGACCACCGCTGCCTCAGTCACCCTGCCCGCCCAGGGTTCCAGCTCCGCCCCCACCGACCCGACGGTCTCCGACCCGGGCGGCGCGCTCCTCCGACTGCTGACCGATCGCAGCGCCGACCTCCCCCAGGTGGACCCCGGCCACGTCGCCGCCGCCGCCCTGCGCGGCCGCCACGCCGGCTCGGACTTCGCCGAGCTGCGCGGGCTGGCCGTGGACGCCGCCGCGTCGATGATCGCCGAGGACCCGCAGTACTCGAAGCTGGCGGCCCGGCTGCTCGCTCTGGAGATCGTCGACGAGGCGGCGAGCCAGGGCGTGGTCTCCTTCGCCACCTCGATCACGGTCGGCCACGCCGAGGGCCTGATCGGCGACACCACCGCGGCCTTCGTCGCCAAGCACACCGACGCCCTGAACGCCCTGATCGACCCGGCCGGCGACGACCGCTTCGAGTACTTCGGCCTGCGCACCGTGCAGTCCCGCTACCTGCTGCGCCACCCGATCACCCGCAAGGTCGTCGAGACCCCGCAGCACTTCCTGCTCCGCGTCGCCTGTGGCCTGGCGGTCGGCGACAACGAGCAGTCGGTGCGCGAGGTGGCCGAGCTGTACCGCCTGATGAGCCGGCTGGAGTACCTGACCTCCTCGCCGACCCTCTTCAACTCCGGCACCCGGCACCCGCAGATGTCCAGCTGCTACCTGCTGGACTCCCCGCTGGACAACCTGGACTCGATCTACTCGCGGTACGCGCAGATCGCCCGGCTCTCCAAGCACGCCGGCGGCATCGGCCTCTCCTACTCGCGGATCCGCTCGCGCGGCTCGCTGATCCGGGGCACCAACGGCAAGTCGAACGGCATCGTCCCGTTCCTGCGCACCCTGGACTCCTCGGTCGCCGCCGTCAACCAGGGCGGCCGCCGCAAGGGCGCGGCCTGCGTCTACCTGGAGACCTGGCACGCGGACATCGAGGAGTTCCTGGAGCTGCGCGACAACACCGGTGAGGAGGCGCGCCGCACCCACAACCTGAACCTGGCGCACTGGATCCCGGACGAGTTCATGCGCCGGGTCAACGCCAACGCCGACTGGTCGCTGTTCTCCCCGGCCGACGTCCCCGAGCTGGTCGACCTGTGGGGCGCCGACTTCGACGAGGCCTACCTGAAGGCCGAGCTGGCCGGCAAGGCCGTCCGCACCATCCCCGCGCAGACCCTGTACGCCCGGATGATGCGCACCCTGGCGCAGACCGGCAACGGCTGGATGACCTTCAAGGACGCCTCCAACCGCGCCGCCAACCAGACCGCGCTGCCCGGCCGCACCGTCCACTCCTCCAACCTCTGCACCGAGATCCTGGAGGTCACGGACGACTCCGAGACCGCCGTCTGCAACCTCGGCTCGGTCAACCTCGGCGCCCACGTCGCCGCCGGCGCCACCGCCGCGGACCTGCTGAACGCGATGGACTGGGAGCGGCTGGACGCCACCGTCCGCACCGCCGTCACCTTCCTCGACCGCGTGGTGGACATCAACTTCTACCCGACCCCCGAGGCCGGCGCCTCCAACTCCCGCTGGCGCCCGGTCGGCCTCGGCGTGATGGGCCTGCAGGACGTCTTCTTCCAGCTGCGCCTGGACTTCGACTCCGCCGAGGCCAAGCAGCTCTCCACGCTGATCGCCGAGCGCATCATGCTCACCGCGTACGAGCGCTCCGCCGACCTGGCCGAGCAGCTCGGCCGCCACGAGGCGTACGCCGAGACCCGCGCCGCCCGCGGCGAGCTGCACATCGACCACTTCCCGAGCGCCGCGCCCGAGTGGGCCGCCCGCTGGGAGGCGCTGCGCTCCCGCATCGCCACCACCGGCCTGCGCAACTCGCTGCTGCTGGCGATCGCCCCGACCGCGACGATCGCCTCGATCGCCGGCGTGTACGAGTGCATCGAGCCGCAGGTCTCCAACCTCTTCAAGCGCGAGACCCTCTCCGGCGAGTTCCTCCAGGTCAACCCGTACCTGGTGCGCGAGCTCAAGGAGCTGGGCGTCTGGGACCAGCAGACCCGCGACGCGCTGCGCGACGCCAACGGCTCGGTCCAGGAGCTCGGCTGGCTGCCCGCCGAGGTCCGCTCGCTGTACCGCACCGCCTGGGAGCTGCCGCAGCGCGCGCTGATCGACCTGGCCGCGGCCCGCATGCCGTACATCGACCAGAGCCAGTCGCTGAACCTGTTCATGGCCGCGCCGACCATCGGCAAGCTCAGCTCGATGTACGCGTACGCCTGGAAGGTCGGTCTGAAGACCACCTACTACCTGCGTTCGCGCCCGGCGACCCGGATCGCGCAGGCCGCCTCGGGCACCGCCCGCGCCGCCGCCCCGGTGCCGGTGAACGCCCCGACCCTCACCCCGGAGGAAGAGGCCGCGCTGGCCTGCTCCCTGGAGAACCCCGAGTCCTGCGAGGCCTGCCAGTAATGTCCGACGACCAGAAGATGCTGCTCGACCCCGGCTTCGAGCTGACGCTGCGCCCGATGCGCTACCCGTCGTTCTACGACCGGTACCGGGACGCGATCAAGAACACCTGGACCGTCGAGGAGGTGGACCTCCACTCGGACGTCGCCGACCTGGCGAAGCTGAGCGAGGGCGAGCGCCACATGATCGGCCGCCTGGTCGCGTTCTTCGCGACCGGTGACTCGATCGTCGCCAACAACGTGGTGCTGAGCCTCTACAAGCACATCAACTCCCCGGAGGCGCGGCTCTACCTGAGCCGGCAGCTGTTCGAGGAGGCCGTGCACGTCCAGTTCTACCTGACGCTGCTCGACACCTACCTTCCGGACCCGGAGGACCGCAACGCGGCCTTCGCCGCGGTGGAGAACATCCCCTCCATCCACCAGAAGGCCCAGTTCTGCTTCAAGTACATGAACGCGGTCGACCACATCGACTCGCTGCAGACGAAGGAGGACAGGCGGGCGTTCCTGCTCAACCTGATCTGCTTCGCCGCGTGCGTCGAGGGCCTGTTCTTCTACGGCGCCTTCGCCTACGTGTACTGGTTCCGCAGCCGCGGCCTGCTGCACGGCCTGGCCACCGGCACCAACTGGGTGTTCCGCGACGAGTCCATGCACATGGACTTCGCGTTCTCGGTGGTGGACACCGTGCGCGAGGAGGAGCCCGACCTCTTCGACGAGGAGATGGCGAAGCAGGTGACGGAGATGCTGGAGGAGGCCGTCGAGGCCGAGCTCCAGTTCGCCCAGGACCTGTGCGGTGACGGCCTGCCCGGCATGAACACCGCCTCGATGCGCGAGTACCTCCAGGCCGTGGCCGACCAGCGGCTCGCCCGCCTCGGCATGCCGATCCGGTACGGCTCGACCAACCCGTTCGGGTTCATGGAGCTGCAGAACGTCCAGGAGCTGACCAACTTCTTCGAGCGGCGCGTATCGGCCTACCAGGTCGCCGTCGAGGGCTCGGTCGCCTTCGACGACGACTTCTAGGAGCAGGACGAACGGAGGTGCCCCGCACGGCTGTGGCCGTGCGGGGCACCTCCGTCTGTTCAGGCGCCCGGGAACTCCCCGCCCTTGACCCCGGCGAGGAACGAGGACCAGGCATCCGCCGCGAACAGCAGCGCCGGCCCGTCCGGGTCCTTCGAGTCGCGGACTGCCATTCCACCCAGCACCAACTGGCCGGTCTCCACGCACTCGTTCGCCTGAGCGCTGTAGCTGCTCTTGTGCCAACCAGCTCCGGCGATCACGGCGGGAACGACCTCCGCTACCTCAACGCAGTCGCTCTGAGCACCCGAGTAAGACGACTTGTGCCACCCGAGTCCAGCTGCGGAGGCAGACAACAGGAACATACTCGCCATTTCTAGACCTTGTCCTTTGCGCGCTCAATGAGTGCGACCGATTCGGTGCGCGGCAGCGATTCCGCCAAGGCACGGCGGAACAGGTTGGTGTACTTGAACACTTCCTCCGGCTCCTCGATGTAGAGCGTGCTGAGGAGACTGTCGACGTAGACCACGTCCGTCTCCGTCGCTTCGGGAAAGCTCAGGATCGCGACAGGCCCGAAGAGTGCGGCATGAACATCAGATTCCTCCGGTAGGACCTGGATGTTGATGTTCGGCTGATCGGCACTCGCCACCAGGAAGTCAAGCTGTTCCCGCATGACCGACTGGCCTCCGATCCGGTGCTTCAGCACGGATTCCGAGAGGACGACCCACATCCGGAGCGGAGCCTCTCGTGCCAGCACCGCGCGCCGCTCCTGACGAACCTTCGTGAGCCGCTCGACCTGCTCCGGAGTCGCGTCCTCTATCTGGGCACGGACCACCGCGCGCGTGTAGTCCTCCGTCTGCAGCAGCCCCGGCACCAGAAACGTCTGGATGCTGTACATGTCCGACGCATCGGATTCCAGCGCGATGAAGTCCGCATAGAGCGGCGACAGGGTGTCCGAGTACCGATCCCACCATCCGCGCAGACGCCCCTCGCGCGACAGGGCCTCCAACCGACTTCGAGTGGCCGGCTCCGCCACCCCGTAGAGGTCGAGCAGCAGCCGAAGATCCACCAGTCGAATGCCTGACTGCGCAGCCTCGATTCGACTGATCTTGCTCTCGGCGCAAGCAAGATGCCGCGCTGACTGGGCGATCGTCAGATCCGCTTCTGCTCGCATCTCCTTGAGCGTTCGGGCCAGCCGCCGCTGCCGAACTGTCGGATTCCGGTTCACGGGCATCGTCGCGACCTCCCCACTTCTGTGATCTGCCAGTCTGCCCTCCCTCGCCACTCGACAACAATCTTTGATCACTTCCAAAGTGGGGACTTGCACTTTGGAAGTTCCCAGGAGCATGCTACTCAACGTAGTCCGCTGATTGACACGTTGTGATCACGGCGGGCTGTTCACCGGGCATCCCCATGCCTGCTTCAGCTGCTGTCACCCAGACCGACCAGAGGTGGCCCCGCCATGCCTGAAACCGTCTCCCCCAGCCCCACCGAGCGGACCTGCTGGCTGCCCCGGCACCGCACGTCCCCCCGGACCGCCCGCCAGGAGCTCCGTTCCTTCCTCCTCCCCCTCCCCTCCGGCGAACTCCTCCTCACCACCGGGGAGTTGCTGGTCAGCGAGCTCGTCACCAATGCCGTCCAGCACGCCCGCACCCCGCGCGACCGGCTGATCCTCGTCCGCTTCCGCCTCTCCCCGGACAACACCCTCCGGATCGAGGTGCACGACGCCGACAGTGAGAAGCCCGCCCTCCGTACCGCCTCGGACCGCGACGAGGCGGGCCGAGGAATGCTCCTCGTCCACGAGTTGGCCACTCAGTGGGGCTGCTGCCCCCGCGTCGGCGGCGTCGGCAAGTTCGTCTGGTGCCACGTCTCTCCCGACGCGGCCGCCGCGTGAGCGCCGTCCGGGCCGGGATCTCGGGAGTCATGCTGCCCGTCGACTTCCCGAGCCTCGACCACGCACTGCCCGTCCTCTGGGAGCGCGTCCGCGCACTCCCCGTCCGCGAGGCCCACCGGGACTTCATCCGCCCCTGCATCGGCCCCGGCAACGGCGGCGGCGTCGCCCGCTGCCTCGCCCGGGGTGGCCACTGGAGCACGACCCTCTACGTCGGCGACATGGCCGCCTGGACCGCCCACCCCACCACCATCACCACCCACCGGCCCTGAACTCCCCCGCCCCGCCCGGCGCCCCCGCCGGGCGGGGCAGCCGGGCGGGGGCCGCACGCCACCCGTCCGGATGAACTCCCGGGCCACACCACGACCAGACGTACACCCACGACCACCGCCCCGAGTACGGTCCGGCCACGACCGACCGAAAGGGGACGCACCATGACCGGGGTCCTGGACTACGAGAGCGCCGACATCGTCCGGCTGATGAGCATGGCCGAGGACGACTGGACCGAACAGGAGCTCAAGGACGCGCTCCAGCGGGCCATCATGCTGGAACTCTCCACCATCCCGCCCTACGCCACCGCGCTCTGGTCGATCACGAACCGGGACGACGGCGAGCCGGTGTTCCACGGCGTCAAGGAGATCATCTTCGACGAGATGTCCCACTTCGGGCTGGTCTGCAACATGCTCACCAGCATCGGCGGCACCGTCGTCCTGACCGACCCGCTCACCGTCCCCAAGTACCCCGGTGAGCTGCCCGGCGGCGTCAACCCCGGGCTGGAGGTCTTCCTCAGCGGGCTGAGCCGCGAGTCGGCCGCCCTGTTCGCCGAGATCGAGAAGCCCGAGAAGCCGCTCGCCTTCGCCCTCGACGGCAACACCATCGGCGCCTTCTACACGCGGATCGCCAACGTCTTCCCCAAGTTCGCCGGCCTGATCGGGAACCGCAACCAGGTCACCTTCCCGCTCACGAGCCACGGCAGCGGCAACAACGTCGTCCCGATGACCAGCCTCGACGCGATCCTCAAGGCCATCGAGATCATCAAGGCCCAGGGCGAGGGCACCGAGGCCTCCCCCGAGAACCCCTTCCCCGGCAAGCCCGGCGAGCTCGCCCACTACTACGTCTTCATGGAGATCGCCAAGGGCCGCAAGTTCGTCCGCGACCCGAACACGGGGAAGTTCGACTTCACCGGCCCCGAGGTGCCGCTGCCCGACACCGCCCCGGTCGGCCGGGTCCCCCGCGGCGGCTGGGCCGACGACCCCGGCAACGCGCCCGACCAGGCCACCGCCGTTCTCCTGCACGAGTTCAACCAGCGCTACAGCGACATGCTGCGCGCCCTCGAACACGCCTGGAGCGTCCCCAGCGGCCAGGGCAGCAGCTCGATCGGCACGGCGATCGGCCGGATGAGCGCCATGCGCGAGTCCGCGATCGGGATCAGCGCGATCAAGCTCCCCGCCGACCCCCGCTTCACCTACGGCCCGGAGTGGCTCTTCGTCACCGACTGACCCGGCGGGCCACCGGGCAAGCCGAGCCCGCCGCGAACGCCGCCGCCCCGTACGGAACTCCCGTACGGGGCGGCGGCGTTCCGCCGGGCGCCGGGCGGCTCAGCCCTTGACCGCGCCGGCGGTCAGGCCCTGGGCGAGGTAGCGCTGAAGGAACTGGTAGACCACGATCACCGGCAGCGAGGTGACCAGGGCCCCGGCCGCGAAGAGGCCGTAGTTCTGGTCCTGCTGGCCGGAGATGATCCCGTAGAGGCCGACCGCCACCGTCTTGGACTCGTTGGAGGTCAGGAAGATGCCGGCCAGGATGACGTCGTTGAGCGCGGTGGTCAGCGACAGGATCGCGATCACCACCAGCATCGGCGCGGCCAGCGGCAGGATCAGCCGGAAGAAGATCTGCGCGTGCCCGGCGCCGTCCACCTTGGCCGCCTCGTCGATCTCCCGCGGGATGGTGTCCAGGTAGCCCTTCATCAGCCAGGTGTTCACGCCCATCGCCCCGCCGAGGTAGACCAGGACCAGCCCCCAGGGGGTGTCCAGGCCGATCGCCGGCAGCACGTCGCCGATCTCGGCGAACAGCAGGTAGAGCGAGACGACCGCGAGGAACTGCGGGAACATCTGCGCCAGCAGGACGGTGATCAGCCCCACCCGCCGCCCCCGGAAGCGGAACCGGGAGAAGGCGTACGCCGAGCAGACCCCGAGCAGCACGTTGAGCACCGCGAAGCCTCCGCAGACCAGCGCCGTGTTGGCCAGCCAGCGGGCGAACGGGTACTGCTCGTCGGTGAACAGCGCGGTGAAGTTGGCGAACGAGGCGTGCTCGGGCACCAGCGTGGAGGACTGCAGGGTGCCCAGCGGGTTGAGCGCGGCGGAGAGCACGAACAGCAGCGGGAAGAGCGCGAAGCAGACGGCGAGGACGGCGACCAGGTGCCGCCAGCCGAACCGGCGCAGCCATCGGGCGGTGGTGGTCATGCGTTCAGCTCCTCAAGGGCCCGGGTGCGGCGGAAGCCGACCAGGGTGATCAGCCCGACCAGCAGGAAGATGAAGATCGACAGGGCGGCGGCGAAGCCGTACTGGGCGCCCTGGCCGCCGAAGGCCACCCGGTAGGTGTAGCTGATCAGGATGTCGGTGGCGCCGGCCGTACCGCCCGCGCCGTCGAACGGCCCTCCTCCGGTGAGCAGTTGGACGGCGTTGAAGTTGTTGAAGTTGAAGGCGAAGGAGGAGATCAGCACCGGCGCGGCGGCCACCAGCAGCAGCGGGAAGGTGACCGCACGGAACGCCGTCCACGGCCCGGCGCCGTCGATCCGGGCGGACTCGTTCAGCTCGGCCGGCATGGACTGCAGTACCCCGGTGCAGATCAGCAGCATGTTGGGGAAGCCCAGCCAGAGACTGGTCAGGACGACGGCGAAGCGCGCGCTCCAGGTGTCGCCGAGCCAGTCGATCCGGGTGTGCAGCAGCTGGTTGAGCAGCCCGAAGTCCCGGTTGTACATGCTCTGCCAGATCAGGATGCCGATGAAGGCGGGCATCGCGTACGGCAGGAGCAGCAGCGAGCGGTAGACCCGCTGCCCGCGCAGCCGGGGGTGGTGCAGGGTGAAGGCGAGGCCCAGGCCGAGCGCGAAGGAGGCGCCGGTGGAGAGCGCGGCGAAGCCGAAGGTCCAGGCGAGCACTCCGAGGAAGGGGCCGCGGATGGCCGGGCTGGTCAGGACGGCGGTGAAGTTGGCGAAGCCGATGGTCCGGTGCCAGCCGGTGGGCAGGGTCCGGCCCGAGCCGTCGGTGGCGGTGAACCGGCCGTCCGCGGGCCGGTAGACGGTGCCGGTGCGGGTGTCGGTCAGGGTGTCGGCCCTGCCGTCGTACGTCAGCACGGGCCGGGCGGTGGTGGCCGAGGAGAGGCCCTGGCTGACCACGAAGCCGCCGTCCACCGGGACCCGCAGCTCCTTCAGCTCCCGGGCGCGGCCGTTGACCTGGCCGAAGGTGAGGATCCGCAGGCCCGGCGCGGCGCTCACCCGGCCGTCGGGCGCGGTCACCGTCCCGGCCGGGGCGGGGGCCAGGCCGCGGGCGGTGCCGGCCTCGGTCCGGCCGGTCGCCGGATCGGTGAGCAGCAGGACGAGCGGGCCGCCGTCCGGGCCGGCCGCCGGGTCGGCGGCGACGGTCAGCGTGTACGAGGCACCGCCGGGGACGGGCTCGGCGGAGCTGTCGACCAGGGTGCGGACGGCCTGCTCCTTGCTGAGCAGGTGTCCGTCGCCGTAGTCGGTGAAGGAGACCGCGACGATGTGGAGCACGGGGTAGACCACGAAGGCCAGGAAGAGCACGGTGGCCGGCAGCAGGTACTTGGCGGCGAGCCGGCGCGGCGACAGGTAGATCCAGAAGGTCGCGCCGGTCGCCGCGGCGAGGACGCCGAGCGCCGCCCAGTGCCCGGCCTGGTGGAGCTTGGGCGCGGCGAAGAGGGCGAGCGCCGCGACGCCGGACAGCAGGGCGATCTTCACCAGCTGCGCGGTCAGGGCGCCGGCCCGGCGGGGCGGGCGCCCCGGGGCCCCGGCGGGGGCGGGGGCGGCCGGGCGCCGGCTGTCCTGAAGGGTGGGGGTGTTCATGGGTGGGTCCCTGGTCCGGAGGGCGCCCGTCGGGTGGTGACCGTCCGGGTGCGGAGGCGTGGTACCGGCTGGGGTGTCCGGGTGTCAGTGCGCGGTGCCGAGGGCGGTGCGGATGGCCTCGCCGGCCCGGCGCATCGTCTCGGCGGGGTCGGCGCCGGCCACGATGTTGGCCTCGGCCTGGCCGAGCGGTCCCCAGATCGCGTTCATCGCGGGGATGGTCGGCAGTGGCTGCCCGGCCGCGCCGGCGGCCGCGAAGGCGCCGATGTCCGGGTCGCTCGCGGAGACCTTGGCCAGCGCCGAGGCGAGCGCGGGCGGTTCCGGGGAGGCCTGGTAGAGCGCCAGCTGCCCCTCCTCCGAGCCGACCGCGCGCAGCAGGAACTCCTGGGCCAGCGGCTGGTTCTTCGCCTTGGCGGAGAGGTAGAAGGCCTGCACCCCGATGAACGGGCGGGCCTGCCCCTTGCCCGCCCAGCCGGGCACCGGGGAGATCGCGTACGGCAGGCCGGCCTGCTTGACCTGCCCGAGCGCCCACGGCCCGGCCACCAGGAACGGCGTCCTGCGGCCGGTGAACAGCGAGATGGCGTTGGTGTCCACCGAGCGGTTGAACAGGCCGGCGCCCTTCTCCCCGTACTGCTTGAGCAGTTCGCCGGCCGCGATCGAGCCGGGGCCGCCGACGCCGAGGTCGGCGGTGTCGGGGCTGCCGTCCGGCTTGCTGCCGAACAGGTAGCCGCCGGCCGAGGTGAACAGCGGGTGCAGGGCGTACGCGTTGCCCTGCTGGCCGATCGGCAGCGCCAGCGGCACCTCGGCCTTCCCGGCCCGGACGGCGCCCTGGGCGGTGCCGGCCAGTTCCTCGAAGGTCGCGGGCGCGGCCGGGGACAGCTCGGTGTTGCGGAACAGCACCAGGTTCTCGGTCGCGTACGGCACCCCGTACTGCTGGCCGTCGTGGGCGACGGCGCCCAGCGCGGCCGGCTGGAACAGCGCCTTCTGCTGCGCGGTCAGCGGCACGGGGGCGACCACGCCGTTCTGCACCAGGTTGCCGAGCCAGTCGGAGGCGCCGACCACCAGGTCCGGCCCCTTGCCGGCGTTGGTCGCCGACACGTACGCCTGCTGGGTGTTGACGGACTGCGGGGCGACGGTGACCTTGACGCCGTGCTCCCGGCCGAAGCTGTCGGCGAGCGGCTGGAGGGCGGCGGCCTGCTGGGTCTGCGCCCAGATCACCAGGTCGCCCCCGTCGGCGGGGATCGGCGGGGCGGTCATCGGGCCGTCCGCGGCGGCGGTGCCGGCGGCGGGCGCGGGGCCGGCACCGGGGGAGGTGCCGCCGCAGGCCGTGACCAGCAGGGCGAGCAGGCCGAGGGCGGCGGTTCTGCGGTGGCGGATGATCCGGTGGCGCATGGTCCGAGACTCCTTCGTCCGGGAGGGGTGCGGGCGGGTGCTGCGGGTGCGGGCGGGCGGTGCGGGTGCTGCGGGCGGTGCGGGTGCTGGGGGGGGGACGGGTGCTGCGGGCGGGCGGGGTGCTGGGGGGCTTCGCCCGAGGCGGGACGGGGCGGGGGACGGGTCAGATGCCGTCCGCCGGCCGGTGCCAGCGGTCGACGGTGAGGTCGAGCCGGGTGTCCCGGTCGACCCGCAGCGGGTGGAGCACCCGCCGGCCGTCGGCGTCGACGGCGTCCAGGCCCCAGCCGCGCGAGACGCCGCCGTCGAAGCCGGTGCCGCGCGGGACGGCGATCCGGCCGCGGAACCGGCCGGGCCCGGCCGGGGCGCAGGGCAGCGGGCCGTACATCACCGGGGCGTCGTCGGGGGTGCCGGGCGGGACGGTCACGGTCACCTCCAGGACCGGTCGGGCCGGCAGCTCCGGGACGACCGCGACCTCGGTGTGCGCGGCCAGCCCGTGGGCCCGGACGGTGACCGCCGTCCGCCCGGCGGCCAGCGGGTGCAGCCCGCCGTGCGGCGACACCGCCGCCACCCCGGGGTCCTCGACCCGGTAGCCGGCCTCCAGCGCGGTGTACCGGACGCCGTCGGCGCGGACCGCGACCGGGTTGACGGCGCTCCAGGTCTCACCGGGCGCGAGCAGGATCTCCGGCTCGACGGTGAGCGAGCGCACCGGCGAGGGCGCGCCGAACAGGTGCAGCAGCGCGTGCCGGGCGCGCGGGCGCCAGGCGTTCTCGTGGTGCGGCGCCGCCGGGTCCTCGTAGTAGAGCAGGTCGGCGCCCGAGGTGTAGCCGGCCTCGTCGAGCAGCGCGGCGGCCAGCTCGCGGGCGGGCCGGGCCATGATCAGCCCCTCCCGGCCGCCGATGTCCAGCCAGAGCCGCCGCGGCCCGCGCCGCCGGTAGCGCTCGTGCACCACCCGCTCGCCGAGGTCGGCCGGGTCGACGTGGGTGAGGAACGGGGAGAGGACGGCGGCCAGGCCGAAGACCTCGGGCCGGCGGAAGGCGATGTGGTACGTGACCAGGCCGCCCATCGAGGAGCCCATCAGCGCGGTGTGCTCCGGCCCGGTCCTGGTCCGGTAGCGGGCGTCGACGAACGGCTTGACCTCGTCGGCCAGGAAGGCCTCGTAGCGGTGGCCGCGGAGCGGGGTGCCGGGGGTGCGCCAGTACTCGGCGACGTGCGAGTACTCGGTGCCGCGGTCGGCGCCCGCGTTGGGCACCGCGACCGCGATCAGCTCGGGGACCAGCCCCTCCGCGTACAGCGCCTCCAGCGTCCGGTCCACCGCCCAGGTGGGCTGCTGTCCCCGGTCGAAGACCTGCTGGCCGTCGTGCAGGTAGAGCACCGGGTAGTCGGCGTCCGGGTGGTCGTCGTAACCGGGCGGCAGGTGGACCAGCAGGTCCCGTTCGTTGCCGAGCGATTCGGAGCGGAAGCCGGGTATCCGCTCGATCCGGCCCCGGCGCACGGCGGTCGCGCTCACCGGGCCACCGACCAGACGTGCACGGCCGGGCCCTCGGCGGGCAGGTCGCGGCCGGGGACCAGCTGCGGCCCGCCGAGCAGGTGGGTGGCGTGCCACTCGCCGGCCACCGGCGGGTGGTCGGCACGGCTGATCTGCACCAGGATCCGCTCCCGCTCGTCCTCCCGCTCGAACAGCAGGACGTCGCGCTCGGCGAGCAGCCAGCGCAGCCCGCCGCCGGTGAGCGCGCTGTGGCTGCGGCGCAGCCGGACCAGCTCGCGGTAGGTGCGGTAGGTGTGCTGGTCCCACGCGGACTCGTCCCAGGGGAAGGGCTTGCGGCCCTCCTCCAGGCCCTCGCCCAGGACGCCGACCTCGTCGCCGGAGAACACCATCGGAATGCCGGGCAGGGTGAACAGCAGGGCCGCACCGAGCAGTTGGCGCTCCGGTCCGGCGAAGCTGCGGAACCGGGCGGTGTCGTGCGAGTCCAGCAGGGTCAGGTTGTGGACGCGGCTGCGCCAGGGCAGCGCGGCGCCGAACGCCGTCATGGTGGCCCGCAGCCGGGCGCCGTCGTAGTCGGGGATCGGGCCGGGGACGGCCCAGAAGTCCTTCTGGTCGTGCCGCTCGGCGAGCCAGGACCAGACCGGCCGGGTGAAGCCCGCGTAGCTCATGGTGCCCTGCCAGCCGTCGCCCGACAGGGCGAGCGAGGCGTCGTGCTGGTGCTCGGCGAGCAGGACGGCGTCCGGAGCGGCGGCCCGGACGGTGGCCGCGGTGGTGGTGGCGACCAGCCGGTTGAGTTCGACGTCGCCGCGGCGGCCCGCCATCTGCGCCACGTCGACCCGCCAGCCGTCCAGGTCGAACGGTGCGCCGAGGTACTTGGCGATCACCGAGTCGGGCCCCTCGTAGAGGCGGCGGCGCAGTTCGGCCGAGCGGTGGTCGAAGGTCGGCAGGGTGCGGACGCCGAGGAAGGTCGCGTAGTCGTCCGGCCCGCCGTCGCCGAAGAAGTAGAAGCCCGCCTCCGGGCTCGCCGGGTCGGCCTGCGCGGTGCGGAACCACTCGTGCTCGCTGCCGGAGTGGTTGAGGGTGATGTCGCCGATCACCTTCATGCCGCGCCGGTGCGCCTCGGTGGTGAGGGCGATCAGCGCCTCGTCGCCGCCGAGCGCCGGGTCGACCCGGTCGAAGGAGACGGCGTCGTAGCGGTGGTTGGAGCGGCCCTCGAAGAACGGGGTCAGGTAGATCGCGGTGGCGCCGAGCCGCTGGATGTGGTCGATCTTCCGCACCACGCCCCAGAGGTCGCCGCCGTACATCTGCTGGAGGGCCTCGGCGTCGCCGGTGCGCAGCGGGGTGTCCCAGTCGGCCGGGCGGGCCCAGGCGGCGAGCGGGGAGTCGCCGGAGCGGTGGTAGCGGTCCGGGAAGACCTGGTACACCACGGCGCCGGCGGCCCAGGCGGGCGGGGCGGGGTGGGTGGTGAGGCGGAAGTCGGTGGCGTCGGGCAGGTCGTGGTCGTGCAGGCCGGCGGCGGTGAGCCAGCGTCCGCCGTCCGGGGTGTGCAGCCAGAACCGGTAGTTCATCTCCGGGTTGACCATCTCCAGCGCGGCCCGCCACCAGGTGGCGTCGGCGTCGGCGCGGTCGATCACGGCGGCCGTGAAGTGCGGCTCGCCGTCCGGGACGGAGCGCAGGAAGACCCGCTCGACGTCGTGCCCGGCCGGCACCCGGACCAGCAGGTCGACGCTCTGCCCGAGGTGCGGGGCGAGGTCGCCGACGTACCGCGCGGACCCGTCGTGGTGCGGCTGGTGGCGGGCGGCGAGGCGGTGGCTGGCCGTGTCCATGGGGCTCCTCGGGGCGGGTGGACAGGTTAACGGATGCCGGCATTCCGCTTTCCGGGGCCGACGAGGGAACCGTAACGGGCGTGAAACTGTTGCGCAATACGTTGCTAAGATCGTTTCATGCAGTTCCAGGGCCTGCCGCGCCAGGCTTTGTAAGATGCAGGCCAGACCAGACCGGAGGACCAATTGAGCGGCCCGTCACTGCGCGACATCGCCGCCCGGGCGGGCGTCAGCGCCGCCTCGGTGAGCAGGGTGATCAACGACCGGCCGGGCGTCTCCGACGACACCAAGCTGAAGGTCGCCGAGGCCATGCGGGAGCTCGGCTGGCAGCCCGACCAGGGCTACGACCCGCACCAGGGCGCACTGATCGGCATCGTCGTCCCCGAACTCGACAACCCGGTCTTCCCGCTGCTCGCCTCCGCGATCGAGGTGCAGCTCGCCAAGCACGGCCTGACCGCCGTGGTCGGCACCTCCACCCGCCAGGGCACCGCCGAACTCGGCTACATCGACGTCCTGCTCCGCAAGGGCGTCTCGGGGCTGGTCCTGGTCTCCGGCCGGCACGCCAACCCGCACGCCGACCACGGCTTCTACCGGCTGCTGCACGAACGCGGCATCCCGATGGTGCTAGTCAGCGGCCGGGTCGAAGGCCTCGCCGTCCCCACCGTCGCCACCGACGAGGCGCTCGGCGCCCGGACCGCCGTCGCCCACCTGCGCGAACTCGGCCACCGCCGGATCGGCCTGGCCGGCGGCCAGGGCTACCTGCGCCCCTCGCTCAACCGCCTGGACGGCTACCGGCGCGCGATGCGCGAGCTGCTCGGCGAGGAACCCCCCGCCGACTGGTACGCCGAGTCCGCCTACTCGATCGCCGGCGGCGCGGCCGCCGCCCGCCAGCTCCTCGACGCGGACGTCACCGCGGTGATCGCCGGCAGCGACCTGATGGCCCTCGGCGTGGTCCAGGCCGCCCGCGAGGCCGGCCTCACCGTCCCCGGCGACCTCTCGGTGATCGGCTACGACGACTGCTACCTCGCCGCCCACAGCAACCCGCCGCTCACCACCGTCCGCCAGCCGATCGAGGAGATGGGCGCGGCCGTCGCCGACGCCCTCTGGCGCCAGCTGGAGGGCCACGGCGGCCGGGCCCGGGACTACCTGTTCACCCCCGTCCTGGTCGCCCGCGACTCCACCGCCCGACTGCGCGGCTGACGCCCCGGCCCCGGCGCCGACCCGCGCGGGCGCACCCGGACACGACGAGGGGCCGGGGAGCACCCGCTCCCCGGCCCCTCGTCAACTCCCGGACGGCGTCAGCCGTTCGACACCGTCGCGTACCGCGGCGTGCCCTCGGCCATCTGCCGCAGCGCGTCCTTGCGGTCCCGCTTGGACAGCTTGTCGATGTACAGGAAGCCGTACAGGTGGTCGGTCTCGTGCTGGAGGCAGCGGGCGAAGAACCCGGTGCCCTCGACCCGGACCGGGTTGCCGTCCTTGTCCTGGCCGGTCACCGCCGCGTAGTCCGGGCGGGGCAGCTCGGCGTAGGCCGTCGGCACCGACAGGCAGCCCTCGTTGCCGTCGTCCAGCACCCGCCGGCGGTCCGCCGGGTACTCCTCCAGCACCGGGTTCACCACGTGGCCGATGTGCCGCACGCCCTCGTCGTCCGGGCAGTCGTAGACGAAGACCTTGAGGTCGACGCCGATCTGGTTGGCGGCCAGGCCCACGCCCTCCGCCGCGTACATCGACTGGAACATGTCGTCGATCAGACCGGACAGCTCGCCGTCGAAGGCGGTCACGTCCTTCACCTCGCGGTGCAGCACCGGGTTGCCGAAGACGGTGATCGGACGCGCGGTGCCCTTGGAGAGGTCCGGCTCCTCGCCGACCACCTTCACCGGCTGGTCCCCGCCCTGCTCGGGCTCGTGGTCGTGGTCGTGCTGGTGGTCGTGCTGCTCCGCCATCGCTGCTTTCCGCTTCCGCTTCCGTCGACTGCCGTGCCCCTGGACTGTCAGGCCGTACCGGTCAAGGGTAAGCGGCCCGGTCAGCAGACTTCTTCGAGATCCCGATATGCCCGGCTCGCCGGGGCCGCAGCCGCCCAGCGGTCCAGCAGAGTCCGCACCAGATGGGCCGGTGCCGCGATCCCGCACTCGCGCTCGACCAGCCAGGACATCCCGCCCGCGCCCTGGCTGAGATGGCTCAGGTGGCCCGGGTGCGCGGCGTCCCCGTCGTCGTGCGGATCGTGGTGGGCGGTGTGCCCGTCGTCCGAGGCCATCCGGCTCTCCGAACACGCACGACAGAGCAGCCGCACCGAGGACGTCCAGTCCTCCGCCGCGTAACCGGCGTCCGCGACCAGCCGCTCCAGGGCGTCCCGGTCCGCCGCCGTCGCCGCCTGCAGCAGCACCACGTACGTCGGCACCGGGGACGGCGCCCACAGCTCGATCTCGTCGAACACCGGGAAGGCGACCCCGTCGGTGACCCGCTCCCCGTGCGGCGCACCGTCGTGCAGCACCACCTCGCCCCAGCGCCGGCCGGAGGACGGCAGCGGGATCGACAGCACCTCGATCCGGGCCGGGTCCAGCCGCCGGCCCCACACCACCTCGGACTCGCCGTCCGGGGAGAGCCGCACCGGTGTCGTCCCCAGGTCCAGGCTGACCGGCCCGTCCGGCTGCCCGCCCGGGCCGCCGGGCAGCCGCAGCCCGTACGCCTGCCAGGCCCGCCGGGCCAGCGGCCAGTCCTGCAGCGCGGTCGCCGTGATCCCCAGGTTCCACCAGTCGGGGGCGCCCTGCTCGCGGTCGAGCAGCGCCACGGCCCGCAGGCCGGCCGACCGCGCCTGCTCCCAGTCGCGGCGGAACTTGTGCAGCAGTGCGAGGTTGAACCACGAGTCCGACAGCCACGGCTCCAGGTCGGCCGCCATCACCAGCAGCGCGCCGGCGTCCTCGTAGCGGCCGTCACCGATCAGCGTGAAAGCCCGGTCGGTCGTCTGCCGCCAGGTGGCGGACGGCCGGTGTCGTGCCCGGTGGAAGATCCTCACGTTCGTCCCTGCCGTCGTCGTCCGCTCAAGTCCCGTGTCCGCTCCCGCGTCCCGGGCCCGGTGCCCCGGGTCGGTGTTCCACGCTACGACCGCATCCAACCACGCCCACCGCCGCCCGCGCTTCCCACCGCCGCGGTTGCCCGTCTCCGGCCCCCACCCCCCAGCCTGCCCGCCCCACCCCGCCGACTCAACCCCGGACGGCACGGGAGCACCGCGACCGCGGCTACCCGCGCACCCGGACCAGCGCGTCGACCACCCGGGCGTCGTACACCCGCCCGCGCCCCAGCCGGAGCACCTCCAGCACCTCCAGCCGGCCCACCGCCTCGCCCACCCCGCGCCCCCGCGCCGCCGTCAGCAGGTCGTCGTGCGCGTTCGCCACCCGGATGATCCGCGCCGCCAGCGGCACCGTCCGGCCGCCGCCGTCCGGCCCGGGCCACGGGTCGGCCAGCCGGGCGACCTGCTCGGCGACCTGCCGGGGCACCCCGGTCCGCCGGATCACCTCGCTGCCGAGCCGGGCGATCCGCTGCTGCTCCTCGTCCGGCAGCAGCGCCGTCGCCCCGCCGGGCACGGGCTCGACCAGCGACAACTGGCCGACGTCGTGCATCAGCGCCGCGTACTCCAGCAGCGCCAGCTCCCGGGTGCCCAGGCCCAGCTCACGGCCGAGCGCGCAGGCGGTGTCGGCGACCCGGCGGGCGTGCCCGGGCGGGGTGTAGCCGGCCACCTCGGTGGCCTTCGCCAGGCTGGCGATGGTCTGCCCGGTGGTGGCCCGGACGGCCGCCGCCCGCCGGAACGACACCTGCGCGAGCAGCAGCGGCGCGCAGAACAGCGGCAGCGCCCAGAGCCCCACCTCACCCGCGGCGAGGCTGACCAGCATGCCGGTGGCGACGATCGCCGAGCCGATCCCGAACAGCGAGCGCAGCTCGTCCTCCAGCGCGGCCGGGAACCGCAGCCCGGTCCGGGCCCGGCGCAGCAGCGCCGCCAGGGTGGCGTCGCAGAGCGCGGCGAGCGCGGCGACGGCCGTGAGGAACGCCCCGTAGGCCGGGCCGTCCGCGGAGTACCGGTCGACCACGCCGCTGTTGTAGAGCGGCTGGAAGACCACGGCCGCGAAGGCGGCGCCGAGCAGTCGCCGCGCCGCGCCGTCCCACCGGGCCCGGTCCCCCCAGGGCGGGCGCCGGTGCCGGTGCCGCCGGGCGCCGCGCGGGCCCGGCGCCACCGCCCGCAGTGCGGCGGGCAGCAGGGCGAGCAGCAGGCCGGTCCCCGTCACCGCCACCACCTGGAGCGCCCCGTGCGCGGTCGGCAGCCCGCGCAGCGGCCCGAGCAGCGCGTAGGCGAGCGCCCCGGCGGCCCCGATCGGCGCCTGCTCGCGGTCGCCCGGAAGGGTGATCCGGACGCACTCGCCGAGCGCGATCAGCGCGGTGAAGGCCAGGGCCACCCCGGGCTCCGCCACCCCGCGGACCGCCACCGCGCCGAATGCGGCGGCCAGCAGTGCGAGCGCCCCGGCGTGCACCACGCGCACCAGGCCCGCGCTCCGCGTCCGCGCGCCCGGAGCCTTCCCCCGGTCGGCCCCCGCGGTCACGACGGCCCGGCCGTCGGCACGGTGCCGCCCTGGGCGGGGACCCCGCGCGGGGCCGCCCGGGCCGGCTCGGGAACGCCGAGCGGGATGTCCGGCACCGCGCGGATGCAGTCGGCGGGCGGCGGCAGCACCGGCTGCCAGTCGTGCACGGCCAGCGCGGAGACCAGCGCCCGCACCATCACCGGGTCGAACTGGCTGCCCGAGCAGCGCTCCAGCTCCGCCACCGCCTCGGTGACCGGCCGCCCGCGCCGGTAGGAGCGGGTGGAGGTCATCGAGTCGAAGGCGTCCGCGACCGAGATGATCCGGGCGAACTCCGGGATCTGCTCGCCGGCCAGCCCGCTCGGGTAGCCCCGCCCGTCCATCCGCTCGTGGTGGTGCAGGATCCCGGAGTGCGCCTCGCCGAGGAAGGCGATCCCGCGCACCAGCTCGTACCCGTGCACCGGGTGCACCTCGACGGCCCGCCGCTCGGCGTCGCTGAGGGGACCGTTTCTGCGCAGCAGCTCGGTGGCGACGCCCAGCTTGCCGACGTCGTGCAGGATGCCCGCGTACCGCAGGGTGCGCAGCCGCTCGGACTCCATGCCGAGCTGACCGGCGATCAGGACCGCGGCCTTGCCGACCCGTTCGCTGTGCCCCCGGGTGTAGGCGTCCTTGATCTCCACCGCCTGCACCAGCGCCCGGACGGTGGCCTGGTGGGCGTCGCGCTCCCGGTGCCCCTGGGCGAACACCCAGGCGGAGATGGTCAGCGGCAGCAGGGCCAGCAGCGCCGCGAACGCGCCGTACGGGCCCTGCCAGAGCACGGCGACCATCAGCCCGCCGGCCGCGTGCACCACCACCGGGAGCCCGACCGCGGCGGCCGGCCCGCGCAGCAGCACGGTCGGCCGGCGGCCCTCCGCCAGCATCAGCATGCCGCCCACCAGCACCCCGTTGACCAGGCAGAACGCGCCGAGCGCGGCGAACCCGGGGAGCAGCGCGGCCGGGAAGCGGGAGCCGAGCAGCAGCTGCGGGCCGGCCAGCAGGTGGAAGGCCGCCGAGGCGGCGAAGGCCGACAGCGCGAGCTGGGAGCCGTTCCACAGCTGCCGCCGCCGGCAGACCGGTTCGGCGGCCCCGACCAGTGCGGCCGGCGCCGCCACCAGCGCGGCGGCGGCCGGCGGCAGCATCAGCACCCCGGCGAACAGCACCGGGAAGAAGGCGTTGACGCTGGGGCGGGCCGGCGCCCGGACCGGCAGCGGGGGGCGGCGCAGCACCAGCCGGACCAGCCGCAGGCACGGCGTGGGCAGCCCCTGCGCGAGCGACTCCCAGCACCCGTGCAGGAAGGCCAGCAGCCCGACCTTGGGCCAGTCCACCGGCGCGCCGAGCCAGTGCGGCGGACGCAGCGGGCCCGGCACGGGCAGCAGCGGCAGCAGACAGCAGAGCGCCGCCACCGGAACGGCCACGAGGTAGCGCGTGGCGCCCTCCGGCAGGTCCGCGTCTCCACTGTCGGTAGCGATCTCGACCTCCCCGCCGTCCTGGCCCGCTCGGCGCCCAGCACGCCGGGCCAACCGGCGGTGAGTGCCCGTCAGGAGGATAGGGCGCCGTTCCGCTGTGGGGACGCATGATCGCGGAATGCCGCAGCTGGCACACCACCAACTCACTCGAACGAGTGACGGCGCAAACGAGCAGAAAGGGAGCGGCCCCGGAAGCACACGCTTCCGGGGCCGCTCCGCGCACGCCGTTCGGCGCACAGGTCACTCCGTGCCCGCCGGTACCGGCGGGTCTCCGCTCACTCCGCCGGGGCCCCCGCCTCGACCGGGGCGCCGGAACGGGCCGACGGCTCGTCCGCCGCCGCCTCCCCGGCCGGTCCGGCCGTCTCGGCGTGCACCTCGATCGTGGTCTCGACGGCGACCACCACCGTCTCGCCCGAGCGCTGCCCGGCCCGGATCGAGTCGATCCTGGCCAGCACCTTGCCGCGCAGATCGGCCGGGGTGTCGTCGCAGCCGCAGGATCGCTTGATCAGCGCCTTGATCGCCTGCTCAAGCCCGTACTGCTTCAGGCACGGCGAGCACTCGTCGAAGTGCTCGCGCAGCTTGGCGCAGTCGCCCTCGGCCATCTCGTTGTCGAGGAATTCGTAGAGGTGGTCGAGGACCTCGCCACACTCGGTGTCGTGCGGATCTCCGCAGCTCATGAACCCGAGCCCTTCGCTTCCTGCCCTGCCCCGCTGCCGGCCGGGACCAGCCCGCGCTCACGGGCGTAGTCCTCCAGCATGCCGCGCAGCTGGCGGCGGCCGCGGTGCAGCCGGGACATCACCGTACCGATGGGAGTACCCATGATGTCCGCGATCTCCTTGTACGCAAAGCCCTCTACGTCCGCGAGATAGACGGCGATGCGGAACTCCTCCGGGATGGCCTGGAGGGCGTCCTTGACGTCACTGTCCGGGAGGTGGTCCAGGGCCTGGGTCTCCGCCGACCGCAGACCGGTCGACATGTGCGACTCCGCCCGGGCCAGCTGCCAGTCCTCGATCTCCTCGGCGGCGGTGCGCTGGGGCTCCCGCTGCTTCTTGCGGTACGAGTTGATGAACGTGTTGGTGAGGATGCGGTACAGCCAGGCCTTGAGGTTGGTGCCCTCACGGAACTGGTGGAAGGACGCGTACGCCTTGGCGAACGCCTCCTGGAGCAGGTCCTCCGCGTCGGCCGGGTTGCGGGTCATCCGCAGCGCCGCCGAGTACATCGGATCCAGGTAGCCCAGGGCGTCGCGCTCGAAGCGCTGCCGCCGGGCCTCCTCGCTCTCCTCCGCCGACACCCGGAAGGTGTCCTCGCCGATCGCCTCGGCCAGCTCCTCACCGGTGAGCGCCGCACCCGTGGGCAGGCCCTCCTCCGGGCCCCCGCCCGGCTCGGCCTCGTGCTCGGTCCCGACGACCGGACCCACCTCCTCGGCATGACGGACACGGCCCACGGCGGGCCGCCCCGAAATGGAGGATATCGGGCTGACGGGCTTCTCGCCCGCGGCAATCCAGTCCGACCACGAGGGTGCGAACGCCGCCGCGGCCTCGCGCTCGTCCGGCCGCTCGGGGCACGCGATCGAACCCATCTGCCCTGCCTTCCATCGGGACTCAAGCTGACGAGGGTGTCAACCACTGGAATCACTCCCGCATTCCCGCCCCCCGCCCGCAGTTCGCTCGAACGGGTGAACAGACAGCGACAGCCCGCACACGGAGCCCCGGGAACGCCCCTCAGAGCAGCCGCAGCACCCAGTCCCCGACCGCCGACGTGATCAGCTCCAGCACCTCCTCCTGGCCCACCGGCGCCCGCTTCGGCACCTCGAACCCGTGGTTGCCGTACTCCAGCGCCACCAGCTCGTGCGTCCCCGGCAGCTCCGGGAACTCCGCCGGCCCGCCGAACGGATCCGCCCCGCCCTGCACCACCAGCGTCGGCAGGCCGGACCCCAGCAGCTCCTCCGCCCGGCTCTTCTCCGGCCGGCCCGGAGGGTGCAGCGGGAACGCCAGCGCCACCACCCCGGCCGCCCCGGCCGCCGCGCCCGTCCGGCACGCCACCCGGGCCCCGGCGCTGCGCCCGCCCACCACCAGCGGCAGCCCCGCCCCGGCCAGCCGCTCCGCCACCGGCGTCCACCCCGCGTCCAGCGTCCGCGGCGCGGGGGCGAGCCGCTTCCCGGCCACCCGCCAGGGCTGCTCGACCAGCGCCACCGAGATCCCCCGCGCCGGCAGCGCCCCGGCCAGCGCCACCAGGTCCCGCGCCTCGATCCCGCCGCCGGCGCCGTGCCCCAGCGCCAGCACCGCCCGGGGCGCGGCCGCCGGGTGCAGGGTGATCCGGGCGTCCCCGGCGGTGGTGGGGACGAGTTCCGTCGTCACGGCTTCCTGGGTCACGGCGGCTCCGGTGCGGTGGGCGGGAGAAGAACGGGAGAGAACGGGAGGAGGGGAAGGGGAGGAGGGGAAGGGGAGGAGGGGAACAGGGAGGGGTCAGAAGAGCGTGGTCTCGTACTCGACCTCGGTGTACGGCTCGGTCAGCCCGGGCTCGTCGTTGCGGATGCTGCCGACCGCCGGCGACACCGGGGTGGCCCGCAGCGCCCCCGGCGGCGGGGGTATCAGCAGCCGCCGCAGCTCGTCCGGGTCGCTCAGCCCCGGGTCCAGCCACTCGTCGAACGACCCCGGGTCGAGGAAGAGCGGCATCCGCTCGTGGATCGGCGCCAGCAGCTCCTCCGCCTCGGTGGTCACGATGGTGAAGGTCACCAGCCAGCCCTCCGGGTGGTCCGACGGCACCGCCCGGTTGCGCCAGAACTCGTACAGCCCGGCCAGCGCCAGCGGCGCACCGTCCACCCGGGAGACGAAGAACGGCTTCTTCCTCGCCTTGCCCCGCTCGGCCGGCACCGTCTGCCACTCGTAGTAGCCGTCCACCGGCAGGATGCACCGGCGCGAGGCGAAGGCCTGCCGGTACGACGGCTTCTCGTGCACCGTGTCCGACCGGGCGTTGATCATCTTCACCGCCGTCTCCGGCGACTTCGCCCACTGCGGCACCAGCCCCCAGCGCAGCACCCGCAGCTGCCGCACCGGCGCCGCCGCCCCCTTCGGCACCCGCTCCAGCACCACGAAGGCGCTCTGGGTGGGCGCGACGTTCCAGCTCGGGGCCAGCGTCTCCGCCGGATCCCACTGCCGGACGCCGAACAGCTCGACGATGTCCTCGGGCCTGGTGCTCGAAGCGAAGCGACCGCACATGGCGTCAGCTTGCCACGACCGCGACCGCCGCCGGGATTCTCACCCCCTCCTCACCCCCGCCGGAGAACCACCCGCCCCTGCCCCGCCGTCCCCCCGCATGGCAGGCTGCCACCCCGGGACGGCCGAACCGAGGCGGAGGAGACCCATGGACACCAGGACCATCGAGGAGCTGTGGACCGCCGTCACCGGCACCCAGCCCGCCCCGCCCGGCTGGCTCGCCCTCGCCACCGGCGCCGCCGCCCTGCTCGCCGTCCTCGCCCGCCCGGTCTGGCGGATAGCCCGCAACGCGGTCACCATCGCGCACGAGGGCGGCCACGGCCTCGCCGCCGTCGCCACCGACCGCAGGCTGGCCGGCATCCGGCTGCACTCCGACACCTCCGGCCTCACCCTGTCCTACGGACGCCCCACCGGCCCCGGCATGGTCCTCACCGCCGCCGCCGGCTACACCGCCCCCGCCCTGCTCGGCCTCGGCTGCGCCGCCCTGCTCGCCGCCGACCGGATCACCCTGCTGCTCTGGCTCGCCATCGCCCTGCTGCTCGCCCTGCTGGTGCGCATCCGCAACGCCTTCGGCTTCCTGAGCGTCCTGCTCACCGGCGGCGCGGTCTTCCTGGTCTCCTGGTTCGGCTCCCCCGAGGTCCAGGCCGGCTTCGCCTACCTCGCCAGCTGGTTCCTGCTGTTCGGCGCCGTCCGCCCGGTCCTCGAACTCCAGCACCAGCGCCGCCGCGGCCAGGCCCTGGACTCCGACGCCGACCAGCTGGCCCGCCTCACCGGCATCCCCGGCCTCGCCTGGATCGCGCTCTTCCTGGTCACCGCCCTCGCCACCCTCGCCCTCGGCGCCGCCTGGCTGCTGCGCCCCCTCTGACCCCCCGAGCCCCGAGCCACCGGTCCCGAACCCACCCCGGCCCCCACAGCACCCGCCCGCTCCGTCAACCCCAGCCCCGCACCGAACCGCACGGCACCCGCCCGCTCCGTCAAGCTCAGCCACGCACCCAACCCCACAGCACACGCCCACCCCGTCAACCCCAGCCACGCACCCAACCCGCCCCGAGCCGAAGGGCCGCGCCGGTGCCGAAAGGAAGGAGCGAGGAGGCCGCGAGGAACGAGCGGCATTGGAGCGACGACCGTCGGCACCGGATCAAGCGGCCCGGAGGCGAGCGGGCGAGGACACAGAGGCGAGCGGGCGAAAGTACAGTTCCGGTACGGCCCCTAAACTTGCCCCATGACCGAGACCCTGTGGCCCGCCCCCGTCGCGACCAGCCCCGTTGACGCCACCGTCACCATCCCCGGCTCCAAGTCGGTCACCAACCGGGCCCTGGTGCTGGCGGCACTGGCCGACGAGCCCGGCTGGGTTCGCCGTCCGCTGCGCAGCCGCGACTCCCAGCTGATGGCCGACGGCCTGCGCGCGCTCGGCGTCGGCATCGAGGAGCAGGTCAACAACGACTCCGGCGGCACCGGCGGTGGCGAGGCCTGGCGGGTCATCCCCGCGCCCGCCCTGCTCGGCCCCGCCTCCGTCGACGTGGGCAACGCCGGCACGGTCATGCGCTTCCTGCCGCCGCTGGCCGTCCTCGCGGAGGGTCCGGTCCACTTCGACGGGGACCCGCGCAGCCACGAGCGCCCCCAGCACGGCGTGATCAACGCCCTGCGCGCGCTCGGCGCCCGGATCGACGACGGCGGCCGCGGCGCCTTCCCGCTCACCGTGCACGGCACCGGCGCGCTGGAGGGCGGCCCGGTCGAGCTCGACGCCTCGTCCTCCTCGCAGTTCGTCTCCGCCCTGCTGCTCTCCGGTGCCCGCTACAACCAGGGCGTCGAGGTCCGGCACGTCGGCGGTCCGGTCCCGTCGCTGCCGCACATCCGGATGACCGTCGAGATGCTCCGGCTGGCCGGCGTGCAGGTCGACGCCCCGGAGGACGGCGGCGAGAAGGACGTCTGGCGGGTCACTCCCGGCGCCCTGATCGGCCGCGACATGGTCGTCGAGCCCGATCTGTCCAACGCCGCGCCGTTCTTCGCCGCCGCCCTGGTCACCGGCGGCCGGGTCACCGTCCGCGACTGGCCCCGGCACACCACCCAGCCGGGCGACCAGCTGCGCGACATCTACACCCGGATGGGCGGCAGCTGCGAGTTCACCGACGAGGGCCTCCAGTTCACGGGTACCGGCCGGATCCACGGCATCGAGGCCGACCTGCACGACGTCGGCGAGCTCACCCCGGTGATCGCCGCCGTGGCCGCCCTCGCCGACTCCGAGTCGCACCTCTACGGCATCGCCCACCTGCGCCTGCACGAGACCGACCGGCTGGCCGCGCTCGCCAAGGAGATCAACGACCTCGGCGGCGACGTCAGCGAGACCGAGGACGGCCTGCGGATCCGCCCGCGCAAGCTGGGCGGCGGCGTCTTCCACACGTACGAGGACCACCGGCTGGCCACCGCCGCCGCGGTGATCGGCCTGGCCGTGCCCGGCGTCCAGGTGGAGAACGTGGCCACCACCGCCAAGACCCTGCCGGACTTCCCCGCGATGTGGGACGAGCTGCTCACCGGAGCAGTGGCGGGCGGCTGAGCAGGAGACTGAGGACATGCGCCGCTACGGCAAGGACGCCGACGAGGACGACATCCGCAACCGCCCCGGTCGGAAGGGCTCGCGGCCGCGGACCCGGATCCGGCCCAAGCACGAGGACGCGGCCGAGGCGATGGTGCTCACCGTCGACCGCGGCCGGCTGACCTGCCTGATCGATCCGGGCACCAAGCAGGAACGCGAGATCGTCGCCATGAAGGCCCGTGAGCTGGGCCGCAAGGGCGTCGTCGTCGGCGACAACGTCTCGCTGGTCGGCGACCTCTCCGGGGACGCCGACACCCTGGCCCGGATCGTCCGGGTCGAGGAGCGCAGCTCGGTCCTGCGGCGCACCGCGGACGACGACGACCCGTACGAGCGGATCGTCGTCGCCAACGCCGAGCAGCTCGCCATCGTCACCGCCCTGGCCGACCCGGAGCCCCGGCCCCGGCTGATCGACCGCTGCCTGGTCGCCGCCTACGACGCGGGGATGGAGCCGCTGCTCGTCCTCACCAAGGCCGACCTCGCGCCGGCCGAGCCCCTGCTGGCCGCCTACGCCCCGCTCGGCATCCAGTACGTGGTGACCCGGCGGGACGAGCTGGCCACCACCGGGGCCGAGGCCGTCCGGGAGCGTCTGCGCGGTCTGCGCACGGTGTTCATCGGCCACTCCGGCGTCGGGAAGACCACCCTGGTCAACGCCCTGGTCCCGCTGCACCAGCGGAGCACCGGGCGGGTCAACGCGGTCACCGGCCGGGGCCGGCACACCACCGTCTCGGCCCTCGCGCTGCGACTGCCGCCGCCGCCCGGTGCCAAGCCGGGCTCGAAGAAGGCGCTAGACACCGGCTGGGTGATCGACACCCCCGGTTTCCGTTCCTTCGGCCTCTCGCACATCGACCCGTCCCGGGTCATCCTCGCCTTCCCCGACCTGGAGCCCGGCACCGCGGAGTGCCCGCGCGCGTGCAGCCACGACGAGCCGGACTGCGCGCTGGACGCCTGGGTCGCGGACGGCCACGCCGAGCAGGCCAGGCTCTACTCGCTGCGCCGTCTGCTGGCCAGCAAGGAGGCCCGCGAGGACGAGTGACGGCCCGCGGAGGGACCGCGGGGCCCGTGAAGTCCGGTGTTTTCGCGCGTTCGAGGTGTCGGAGCGCCGTCGCCTGGTGATCATAGGAAAGTCGGGCCGGATCACGGTCCGGTCCGCCGATCGACAGGGAGAGCACGCGATGGCATGGGCCCTGGTGATCCTGGCCGGCCTCCTGGAGACCGGCTTCGCGATCAACCTCAAGCTCAGCGAAGGCTTCACCAAGCTCTGGCCCACCATCAGCTTCTGCGTCTTCGCCCTCGGCAGCTTCGGCCTGCTCACCCTCTCCCTGAAGACCCTCCCCGTCGGCCCCGCGTACGCGGTGTGGACCGGCATCGGCGCGGCCGGCACCGCGATCTACGGCATGGTCTTCCTGGACGAGACCACCTCGGTGCTCAAACTGGTCTCCATCTCCCTGGTGATCGCCGGAGTCATCGGCCTCCAGCTCAGCGGCTCCGCGCACTGAGTCGTCGCCCGCTCGCCTCCGGGCCGCTTTGACCCGGCGCCGACGGTCGGCGCTCCCTCGCGCTCTCCCTTTCGGCACCGGCGCGGCCCTTCGGCTCGGGGCGTGTTCGGTGCATGGCCGGGGTCGGCGGGGCGGGCGTGTGACCGACCGGCTCCGGCGGGCGGGCGCCCCGTCCGCTGCCCGGTCAGCGAGCCCGACTGTCCCGATCGGGGTGGGCTCGCTAGGGTTTCGGGCATGGCCGACTACCACGACGACCTCCGACTCGCCCACGTCCTCGCCGACTCGGCCGACTCGGTCACCCTGGAGCGCTTCCGCGCACTCGACCTGCGGGTCGAGACCAAGCCCGACCTCACCCCCGTCAGCGACGCCGACAAGGCCGCCGAGGAGCTGGTGCGCAGCGTCCTCCAGCGGGCCCGTCCGCGCGACGCGGTGCTGGGCGAGGAGTTCGGCCTCCAGGGCTCGGGCCCGCGCCGCTGGGTGATCGACCCGATCGACGGCACCAAGAACTACATCCGCGGCGTACCGGTCTGGGCCACCCTGATCGCGCTGCTGGAGGACGGCCCGGACGGCGTCGAGCGGCCGGTCGTCGGCATCGTCTCGGCCCCCGCGCTGAACCGCCGCTGGTGGGCCGCCAAGGACCTCGGCGCGTTCGCAGGCCGCAGTCTGGCCAAGGCGAGCCGGATCAAGGTCTCCGGCGTCTCGCGGATGGAGGACGCCTCCTTCTCCTACTCCTCGCTCTCCGGCTGGGAGGAGCGCGGCCGCCTCGACCCGTTCCTCGACCTCACCCGGGCCTGCTGGCGGACCCGCGCGTACGGCGACTTCTGGTCGTACATGATGGTCGCCGAGGGCGCGGTGGACATCGCGGCGGAGCCGGAGCTGTCCCTGTGGGACATGGCCGCCAACTGCATCATCGTCGAGGAGGCCGGCGGCCGCTTCACCGGTCTGGACGGCGTCCCCGGTCCGGGCGGCGCCGACGCGGTCGCCTCCAACGGCCTGTTGCACGAGGAGACCCTGCGCCGGCTGAGCGTGTGATCCCCGGCTGCCCCGACATGGGTGCGGGCCCGTTCCGACCGGTGCTCCGGTCGGAACGGGCCCGCTGCTCATCGGGGACGCGGGGGCGTCACTTCTGCTTGCGCAGCTCCCGCACCGCGGCCTCCAGGCGCTGACCGTAGTCGGCGTCGGCCTTGCGGAAGTTCTCGATCGCCCGCTCGACGATGTCGTCGCGGTCGGCCGAGACCTTGGCGATGAAGCCGGACAGGTTGGCGATCAGCCGCTGCTTCTCGTCCTCGCCGAACAGCCGGTACAGGTTGCCCGCCTGCACGAAGTCGTTGTCCTCGGCGTGCGAGGGCGCCTCGGAGGTGCCGGTGGCCCCGCTGACGGGGGTCGGCGCCCAGAGCGGGCGGCCGGTCTGCACGGGGCCGCCGAAGCTGTTCGGCTCGTAGTTCTTCCGGCGGCCGTGGCGGCCGTCGTACAGGTAGCCGTCGCGGCTGTTGTTGCGCGCCTCGGTGGCGTGCGGGCGGTTGACCGGCAGGTGGTCGGCGTTGACGCCGACGCGGTAGCGGTGGGCGTCCGCGTAGGCGAAGAGGCGGCCCTGCAGCATCTTGTCGGGGGACGGGCCGATGCCGGGCACGAAGTGCGACGGCGAGAAGATCGACTGCTCGACCTCGGCGAAGATGTTGTCGGGGTTGCGGTTGAGCTCCAGCTTGCCGAACTCGACCAGCGGGTAGTCGGCGTGCGGCCAGACCTTGGTCAGGTCGAAGGGGTTGAAGCGGTAGTTCGCCGCGTCGGCCGCCGGCATGATCTGGACGCTGACCGTCCAGCTCGGGAACTCGCCGCGCTCGATGGCCTCGCGCAGGTCGCGCTGGTGGCTGTCCGGGTCCTCGCCCGCGAGCTTCGCCGCCTCCTCGGACGTCAGGTTCCTGATGCCCTGGTCGGTCTTGAAGTGGTACTTGACCCAGAAGTACTCGCCGGCCTCGTTCTGCCACTGGTAGGTGTGCGAGCCGAAGCCGTCCAGGTGCCGGTAGGAGGCCGGGATGCCGCGGTCGCCGAACAGCCAGGTCACCTGGTGGGTGGCCTCGGGCGACAGGCCCCAGAAGTCCCAGACGTTGTCCGCCTCCTGCGAGCCGGTGTACGGGTCGCGCTTCTGGGTGTGGATGAAGTCCGGGAACTTGGTGGCGTCCTTGATGAAGAACACCGGGGTGTTGTTGCCGACGAGGTCGTAGTTGCCCTCCTCGGTGTAGAACTTCAGCGCGAAGCCGCGCGGGTCGCGCACGGCGTCGGCGGAGCCGAGGTTGCCCGCCACGGTGGAGAACCGCAGGAAGGTCTCGGTCTGCTTGCCGACCTCGGAGAGGAACGCGGCCCGGGTGTAGCCGGTCACGTCGGCGGTCACCGTGAAGGTGCCGTAGGCGGCCGCGCCGCGGGCGTGCACCACGCGCTCCGGGATGCGCTCCCGGTTGAAGTGCGCGAGCTTCTCGAACAGCTGCTGGTCCTGGATCAGCGCCGGACCGCCGACACCGGCGGTCTCGGTGTTCTGGTTGTCGGCGACGGGGGCACCCGCCTCCGTGGTGAGGGTGGGGCGCAGCTCGTCCTGGGTAGTCATAAGAGGGTGCCTCCGCGTGATCCGGTCGTTATGACTCGATCCTAACTTGGACTTTGTCCAAGTCAAGACTGGAACCAGTCCAGGAGGTCACTTACCCTGTACCCATGAGTGACCTGCTGGAACGGCTTCGCGGACGTGGATGGCGGCTGACCTCGCAGCGCCGGGTCGTGGCCGAGGTCCTCGACGGAGAACACGTGCACCTCACCGCCGACGAGGTGCACGCCCGCGCCGTGGAGCGGCTGCCCGAGATAAGCCGGGCGACCGTCTACAACACGCTGGGCGAACTCGTCTGCCTCGGCGAGGTGTTGGAGGTCGCCACCGACGGCCGCGCCAAGCGCTACGACCCCAACGCCCACCACGCCCACCAGCACCTGGTCTGCTCCGGCTGCGGAGCGATCCGCGACGTCCACCCGCTGGGCGACCCGCTGGCCGCGCTGCCCGCCTCCGAGCGGTTCGGCTTCAGCGTCTCCGGCGCCGAGATCACCTACCGCGGCCTCTGCCCGGACTGTACGAACGGGCCGTGACCGGACGGGCGCGCCACCGCGTGCCCCGCCGCACGCCCCCGGCCGTCCACTCCCCCGGCCGCACTCTCCCCCCGTCGAACGCGCCCCGCCCTGCTACGCGCTCAGCTCCGCGTGCAGCGCACCCAGCAGCCGGCCCGCCCGCTCGGCCACCTCCGCCGGACCGTAGCCCGCCGCCCGCCGGCACCAGTTCTCCGCCTGCACCGGCTCCCCCCGGCGCAGCGCCAGCAGCGCGAGCCGCAGCGCCGCCCGCCCGTGCCCGGCGTCCGCCGCCCGGGTGTACCAGAGCATCGCCTCGGCCTCGCTGTCCTGCCGGGCCAGCAGCAGCCCCAGGTTGAACGCGGCGCTGCGGCTGCCCGCCTCGGCAGCCCGCCGGTACCAGCTCTCGGCGATCTCCAGGGCACCACGCTCGGCCGCCCGCACGCCCATCCGCACCTGCGCCCGCCGGTGCCCGGCGTCCGCCGCCACCGCGTACCAGTGCTCGGCCTCCGCGTCCGCGTCCCCGCGCCGGTCCAGCACCGACGCCAGCCGGAACGCGCCCTCCGCCGACCCGCCCGCCGCGGCCTGCCGGTAGCGCTCCAGCGCGCCCGCCAGGTTGCCGCGCTGCTCCTGCACCACGGCCAGCTGCAGCGCCGCCTCGCCGTGCCCCTCCGCGGCGGCGCGCGCGTACCACTCCTGCGCGTGCTGCTGCTCGCCCCGCCCTGCGTGCAGGACGCCCAGGTTGAACGCGCCGTCCACGCTGCCCGCCTCGGCGGCCTTGGAGAACCACGGCTCGGCGCCCGACTCGTCGCCGCGCTGGAGCAGCACCACGGCCAGCGCGTTGCAGGCCTCCCGGTGCCCGGCGTACGCGGCCCGGCGGTACCACTGCTCGGCCTGCTGGTCGCGGCCCGCCCCGGCGCACAGCAGCCCCAGGTTGAACGCGCCGTTCTGGTCCCCGGCCTCCAGCGCGCTGCGGTACCAGCGCTCCGCCTCGGCGGCCTCGCCGCGCGAGGCGTGCAGCGCGCCCAGCGCGTTCGCGGCGTTGCCGTCCCCCGCCTCGGCCGCCTCCTGCCACCAGTCGGCGGCCGCGCCGAGCTCCCCGGAGTCGCGCAGCAGGAAGCCCAGCGCGCACGCGGCCCGCGGCTCGCCGTTCTGCGCCGACTGCCGGTACCAGCGGGCGGCCTCCTCCAGCAGCGGCTGGTCCCCGCCGGCCCGCTCCTCCAGCAGCACGCCGAGGCGCAGTGCCGCCCGGGCGTGGCTGCGGGCGGCCGCGATCCGGTACCAGGCCTCCGCGGTCTCCTTGTCCCCCGCCGCCTCCCGCATCCGGGCCAGCCGGTAGGCGGCCTCCCGGTGCCCGGCGTCGGCGGACACCTTGAACCACCGCTCGGCGCGCACGTCGCGCCGGTGCTCCATCAGGTCGCCCAGCGCGTAGGCGCCCAGCGGGTGGCCGTGGTCGGCGGCGAAGTGCAGCCAGTACTCGGCCGCCTCCTCCTCGCCCTGGTCGCGCAGTTGCAGGCCGAGCGCGTGCGCGGCCGGTGCGCTCCCGGCCACCGCCGCCTGCCGCCACCACTGGGCCGCCTCGGCCCGGTGGCCCTGCTGGTGCAGCAGCACGCCCAGGTTGTTGGCGGCCGCGCGCAGCCCGGCGGCGGCGGCGCCGCGCAGGTACGGCTCGGCGTCCTCCAGGTCGCCGCGGCGCAGCAGCAGGGTGCCGAGGCGGCTGGCGGCGTCGGGGTCGCCGTCGTCGGCGGCCTGCCGGTGCCGGGCCTCCAGCGCGGCCTGCTCGCGGGCGGCCAGCGCGGTCTCGAAGCTCGCGGAGTCGAAGCCGGCCCGTTCGGCGGCGTCCTCCCCCTGGCCGTCCTGCTCGGTGTGCGCCCCGTACGGGCCGATCTCGGCGGTGAACCGGCTGGTGGGGACGTGCACCAGGCTGTCCGGGCCGTAGCCGGCCGTCGGCCGGCGCTCCGTCAGGCCGCTGGTGCGCTGGGCGGGCAGGGCGCCCGGGTTCCGCTCGGGGCTCTCCGCCCAGGCCTCGGTGTCCGCCTCGGTGGTCGCCGGTCCCGCTCCTGTCCCGTTCTTGCCGATCAGCCTCATGCCGACTCCCGCTCCCCCAGAGTGTCGCGGCATCCTTCCCCGGCCGTGGGCCGGGGGGACAGTCCCCCGGTCTTCGACCGGAGGCACCCCCATGGGGCGCGTCGGATCGGACGGCCGGTCAGCAGCCGTGCAACGTCCCCCATCTGTCCCATCGTCGCATCACTCGCAACCCGCGTACACCTGCCCCGGTCGATTTCGGCGGGGCGGACCCGAAGCCGACGAGATTGCTTCGGCGCTTTGTCGATTTCCCGACACTTGCGCCCCGCAAACCCCGCTGCCGTCGTCCTTGGCGACGCTCGATGGTACCGGAGCACCCCCGGCCGCCCGGCCGGAAAAACGCCAGAGGCCCGGAGGACGAATCCTCCGGGCCTCTTCGCTACTGAGTAGCGGGGACAGGATTTGAACCTGCGACCTCTGGGTTATGAGCCCAGCGAGCTACCGAGCTGCTCCACCCCGCGTCGGTAGCCAAACCATAGCACGGTCGCGGGGTGGGACAGAAATCGGTTGCCGCAGCTCAGGGGCCGGTGCTCGGCGCCGGCGCCGGGGTGGCCCCCGGTGAGCCCGACGGGACGGGCGTCCCCGACGGAGCCGCCGACGGAGTCGCCGGAGACGGCCCCGCCGATCCGGTCGCGGGCGCGAGGCCGGCCTTCTGCAGGGCCGCGGACAAGGCCTTGGCCGCCTCGCTCTGCGCCTTCTGGGCCTGCCCGAGGGCCACCCAGTCGCCGGACTTGGCGGCGCTCTCGACGTCGGTCTGCGCCTTCAGCACGTCCGTCATCGCCTTCTGCAGCTCCGGCGTGACCGTGCTCCCCGGCGCAGGCGTCGTCGGATTCGTCGGCGTCGTCGGGTTGGTGGGCGTCGTCGGAGTCGTCGGAGTCGTCGGCGCGGTGGGTGCGGTCGGCGTGGTCGCCGGAGCCGCGCCCGCGAACACCTTCCGCAGCGCCTCCTCCAGCGTGTTCTCGAACGCCACGTTGTCGTTGCCGTAGACCGCCAGCACCTTCTGCAGCGTCGGGTACTTGGCGCCGCGGCCGCGGACGTACACCGGCTCGACGTTCAGCAGGCCGCCGCCGACGGGCAGCGTCAGCAGGTTGCCGTACTCCAGCTCCGAGTCACCGCCGCTCTTCAGCAGGGTGATCTGCTGCGCCACCTCCTGCCGCGAGTTGAACTGCGACTGCACCAGGTTGGGGCCGAGGGTCTTGGAGTCGCCCGGCACCTTGAGGATCCGGAGCTTGCCGTAGTCCGGTCCCGGGTCGGCGCTGACGGCCATGAACGCCGCCAGGTTGTCCCGGCCGCGCGGCACGAAGGTGGTCGTCAGCGAGAAGCTCGCCGACGTGACCGCCGGGTCCGGCATCCGCACCGTCAGGTAGTACGGCGGCTGGAACTGCTTGGTGTCGCTGGTCGGGTCCACCGGGACCTGCCAGATGTCGCCGCCGTTGAAGAACGAGTCGGCGTCCGTCACGTGGTACTGGCCCAGCAGGTCGCGCTGCACCTTGAACATGTCCTGCGGGTAGCGCAGGTGCGGCATCAGCGTGCCCGGGATCTCCGCCTTGGCCTTCACGGTGTCCGGGAACGCCTTCATCCAGGTCTTCAGCACCGGGTCGTTCTCGTCCCACTGGTACAGCGTCACCTCGCCGGTGTACGCGTCAACGGTGGCCTTGACGGAGTTCCGGATGTAGTTGACCTGGTTGGCGACGGTCAGCAGCTCACCGCGCTGGTTGGTCAGCGAGTCCTTGGTGGCCGTGCCCAGCGTCGTCTTCGACGAGAAGGGGTAGCCGTCCGAGGTGGTGTAGCCGTCCAGCACCCAGACCACCCGGCCGTTCTCCACCACCGGGTACGGGTCGGCGTCGATCGACAGCCACGGCGCGACCTTCTCCACCCGCTCCTTGGGCGTCCGGTCGTAGATCACCTTGGCGCCGTCGGTGATCGCCCCCGCGTACAGGATCTGCGGCTCGGCGAACTTCACCGCGTACGCGGCCCGGGTCAGCGGGTTGTTCAGCGAGACGCCGCTGCCGCCGGTGTACTTGTACTGCTTGTTCTCACCGGAGTCGGTGGTGTAGTCGATCTCCTGGTTGGAACCGCCCACGATCGAGTACGTGGAGGTCTTCTCGCCGTAGTAGATCCGCTGCTGGTAGTCGCCCAGCGAACCCGTCGCCGGCAGGCCGGACTCGGTGAAGACCGGCTGGCCCTTGTCGTTGACCTGGTTGCCCTTGGCCACCACCGCGCCGTAGCCGTGGGTGTACTTGAAGTGGTCGTTGATCCAGTTCCGCTGCACGCCGTTGAGGTCCAGCTCGCGCAGGCCGATCACGGTGTCCTGGGCGCCCGCGTCCTTGCCGTACCGGTCCACGTCCAGGGTCTGCGGGAACGCGTAGTACGACCGCTGCTGCTCGATCGACTGGAAGGTCGGCGAGACGACGTTCGGGTCGATCAGCCGGATGTCCGAGATGGTCTGCGCGTCCGGCTTCAGCGCCTCGGCGTCGGTCGTGCCCTTCGGGGTGTACGGGATCGTCTGGCTGTCCGCGATCCCGTACGCCTGGCGCGTCGCGTCGATGTTCTTCTGGATGTACGGCGTCTCCTTGGCCTGCTCGTTCGGCTTGACCTGGAACTGCTGCACGATCGCCGGGTACACCCCGCCGATCAGCACCGCCGACAGCACCATCAGGCCCAGCCCGATCAGGGCCGGCGCCCAGGTGCGCCGCACCGGGGTCAGGAAGAACAGCACCGCGCAGATGATCGCGACGAAGAACAGGATCGTCTTCGCCGGCAGGAACGCGTTGGCGTCCACATACCGCAGGCCGGTCCAGCCGGAGACCTCCCGGTAGGCGCCGGTCTTCACCGCCAGCGCGTACCGGTCCAGCCAGTACGCCACCGCCTTCAGCAGCACGAACACGCCCAGCAGCACCGCCAGGTGCCCCTGCGCGCCGACGCTCGCCCGCCGGCCCGGACCCTGCAGCCGCAGCCCGCCGTACAGGTAGTGCACCAGCACCGAGGTGAGCAGCGAGACGATCACCGCGCTGAACGCGAAGCCCAGCAGGAACTCGTAGAACGGCAGGTCGAACGCGTAGAACGAGACGTCCATGCCGAACTGCGGGTCCTTGACGCCGAACGACGTCCCGTTGGTCCACAGCAGCCACGTCCGCCACTGGCCCGAGGCCGCGGCACCCGCCACCAGCCCGATCACCAGCGAGATCCCGATCAGCGCCCAGCGCTTGAACGGCGCCAGGCCCGAGCGGTACCGGTCCAGGCTCTGCTGCTCGACCGACATCGCCGACAGCGGCGGCCGGAGCCGGTGCGCCAGCCAGACGTTGAAGCCGACGACCACCGCCATCAGCAGGCCGAATACCGCGAACAGGCCGATCTTCGTCCACAGCTGGGTGGTGAACACCGAGGAGTAGTGGACCGACTTGAACCAGAGCCAGTCCGTCCAGAACCCGGCGAACATGACGAACAGCAGGAAGAGGACCGCGAGCACTCCCAGGGTCAGCAGGAGCACCCGCGCCCGCCGGGAGGGCGGGCCTACTCTGCGCCGGAACCCCGGCCCTGAGCGTTCCGGCATCTGGAATACCACGGTGGCACCTCAGTTGTGTCGTCTGGAGTCGGTCGGTCTTCAGTGCAACTTAACCAGGCTTTAGCCGAGTTCCCACCGTTAGCAGACGGTTACGAGCACCGCCGCCCGCCGCTCCCCCTCCGGCGCGGCCCCCGCGGTGCCCCGGAGGACCGCCGCACTGCTCCCGGCCGGCTCCAGGGCGGCTCCCGGCCGACTGCCGGCCGGGCTCTGCCGCGCGCCTCCCCGGGGTCCCGCCCGGCACCCCCGCGGTCCGCTCCGGCCCCGTCCGGCACCGCGCGGCGCCGCCGGGCCCGCCCGGCGTGTGAGGATTGAGGCATGTCCGATGGATCCAATCTCCCCGACGACGTCTCCACGCTCCCGGCCGCCACCCCGCTGACCCGGGCGGCCCTGGAGATCGACGAGTACGCCGCCACCCTCGGCTGGGACCTCCCGGCCCGGCTGTTCGCCCTGGTGGACAGCGCCGCCCTGCGCAAGGCCGATCCCCGCATCGCCAAGCAGCTCGGCCTCGCCGACACCGAGGAGGCCGGCCTCACCCCGGTCGAGCAGGACGAGCTGCCGGCCGGCATGGAGCTGGACAAGTTCCTCGGCACCATCGCCTGGCCCGACGCCGTCGCCGGCTGCGCCCTGGTGGTCGAGCGGCTGATGCTGCCGCCCGGCTCCGAGCAGTCCCGCCCGCGCAACGCCAGCGACGCCCAGCTCGCCGAGTGGGTGGCCAACCACCCCAAGCGCGAGGAGGTGCGGATCACCGCCGCCGTGCTGCGCAACGGGAAGCGGGAGGTCGCGCTGCGGCTGCGCTCCAAGGACGTCGCTCGTGAGGTGCTGACCGGCCCCGACCTGGTGCCGGGCCTGACCGAAGCCCTGCTGGCGACCTTCGCGTAGCGGGGCGGCCACCCGGCCGCTCCACGGACCGGCCGGCCCCGCCGGCCGGTCCCGCCGGCTAGGAGGCGCAGGACGGCAGCGCGGAGGTCTGTCCGGAGCGGATCTGCTCCAGCGACTTCAGCGCGCCGTCCAGCGTCTCGGCCTTGACCAGGGTCAGCCCGTCCGGGGTGTGCTTGCCGGCCTCGGCGCAGTTGGCGGCCGGCGTGAGGAAGAACTCGGCGCCGGCGTCGCGCGCGGCGATCAGCTTCATCGATATGCCGCCGATCGGCCCGACCGCGCCGTCGTCGTCGATGGTGCCGGTGCCGGCCACGAACCTGCCGTCGGTGAGGTCGCCGGGCGTCAGCTTGTCGATGATGCCGAGCGAGAACATCAGGCCGGCGCTGGGCCCGCCGACGTCCTGCAGCCCGATGTCGATGCGGAACGGGTAGGTGTGCTTCAGGCCCGGGCGGATGCCGACCATCGCGGAGCCGGTGTCGGGCGACTTCACGGTCGGGACGGTGATGTCGGTGCGCACCCCCGGCTCGCCGGAGCCCTCCTTGACCCGCGGCACGACGGTGAAGACCACCTGCTCGCCGGGCTGGTGCCTGGTGACCGCCTTGGCGACCGCCTCCGCGTCGCCCACCGGGGTGCCGTCGACGGCGACGATCTGGTCGCCGGCGTGCAGCCGGCCCTCGGCCGGGGCACCGGCGGTGACCGCCTGGACGATCAGCTCGCTGCCCATCGGGATGCCGAGCTGCTTGAGCGCGGCGGTGCGGGCGTGGTCCTCGGAGAGCGCGAACTCCTCGGCGTTCTGCTGCTTGGCCTCGGCGTCGGTCTGCCCCTTCGGGTAGACGTTGTCGTGCGGCACCACCAGCACGTCGTCCCGCAGCCAGCCGACCACCGCGTTGACCAGGCTGGGCTCGTACTTGGCCCCGGTGACCTGGACGGTGGTCATGTTGAGGTGGCCGCTCGCCGGGAACGACTCGTGGCCGGTGATGGTGATCACCGGCGTGCCCGTCTTCTCCTGCACCCCGAGCGTGTTGTACGTCGGCCCCGGGCTCATCTCGGTGTACGGCACCTTCATCAGCACCGAGGCACAGAGCAGCGCTATGAGCAACAGGGTGGCGGCGAGCATCGTCGCAGAGCGGCGTGGCATGCCTCGACAGTACGGGACGCGACCGACGGTACGCCCGGCGGGCTACCGGCCCGGGCGCTCGCCCTGACCGGTGCCCGTCGTCGTGCGTTCCATCGCGGCCATGAACCGCTTGTGTTCGGCCAGCGAGGCCGGGTCCCCCGTCGCCCTGGGGGCCCGCTGGGCCCACCCCGCCCACACGGCCGCGAGCAGTGCGGCGACTACCGGAATGATCAACCAGGCGAGCGCAGCCATCTCAGTACTCCCAGCTCGTCGTGTCTATGAGCAGATTAACCACTCCGGCGGACAACGTTGACGGCGCCTTCCGGGTTACGGCACGGCCGATCGGCTCACTGCCAGGGAGTATTCGGCGCACAGGCCCACACCCGTTCGAGTGAGGGCTCGGCGCGCCTGCGCGTCGGCGGGGGCCGGTCAGCAGTTCCCGGCGCCGACCCACTCCTCCTCGCCGTCGGCGAAGACCTGGTGCTTCCAGATCGGCACCTCGTGCTTGAGGTCGTCGATCAGCCGGCGGGCGGCGGCGAACGCCTCGCCGCGGTGGGCGCAGGAGACCGCGACGATCACCGCCTTGTCGGTGATCCCCAGCCGGCCGATCCGGTGCACCGCGGCGAGCGCCCGGACCGGGAAGTCGGCGACGACCTTCTCGGCGATCCGGCGCATCTCCTGCTCGGCCGTGGGGTGGCAGCTGTACTCCAGCGCGGAGACCGACTTGCCGCCGTCGTGGTCGCGGACCGTCCCGACGAAGACGGTCGTCCCGCCGGCCGCGTCGTCGCCCACCGCGTCGTAGACCTCGTCGAGCGAGAGCGGGGTGTCGCGGATCGCGAGCAGGCGGATCGGGTCGTGGTTCTCGGACATGACCCCATGTTCCCCCATCCCCGGCGGTCCGGGGCAAGAGGCTTCCGCATCACGATTGCAGAATTTCGCATCGTGAGAACGATCGGGGCGGGGTCGCCCTCCCGCCCGGGGTCGGGACCGGGACGCAGGAGGACCGGGAAGGCGCCGCGGCCGGAGGGCCGCAGCCCTCAGAAGCGGCGCCGCTTCCGCGCCCGCCGCACCAGCGCCGCCGTACCCACCAGCGCCACCGTCGCCCCCGCCGCGCCCAGGCTGGTCGCGGCCTCCTTGCCGCCCAGCCGCCGCCCGGCCACCGCGTGCTTCCCCGCCACCTGTGCCAGCAGCTCCGCCAGCACCTCCTCGTTGGTGTACCGCGGCCGCCAGCCCGCCTCGTGCAGCCGGCTGCCGGACACCACCCACGGGTACATCGTGTAGGCCAGGTCCCCCGCCGGTGCCGGCGTCAGCCCCAGCCGGTGCAGCCGCGCCGCCGTCCCCAGCGCGAGCGAGGCCGGCAGCTCCATCCGCCGGATCCCCGACAGCCGCTCCACGTCCTCCTGCTCCAGCCAGCCGTCGCAGCCGACCGTCACCTCGCCCTCGACCAGGCCCAGCGCCGCGTACTCCAGCGCCACCGCCAGGTCGTCCACGTGGCAGAACTGCCAGCAGGGCCGCGAACCCGCCACCACCAGCAGCCGCGGCGCCTCGAAGTGCCGGGTCAGCACCGTGTCGACCCCGGGGCCCACCACCACCGCCGGCCGCAGCACGGTCACCTGCAGCCCCGGGTGCGCCCGCGGCGCCCGGCGGGCCAGCCGCTCGATCTCCAGCAGGTCCCCGACCAGCGAGGCCTCCTCGGTCGCCCGCAGCTCGGAGTCCTCCGCCAGCGGCACCTCGTTGTCGGCCAGCGCGCCGTAGACCATCGCCGAGGTGCAGAGCACCACCCGGTGCACCCCGGCGGCCGCGGCCGCCGTCAGCACCGTCTGCGCGCCCCGCACGTTGTAGGCGCTGCGCGCCCGCGGGTCGGACTCCATGCCCAGGTCCATCGCCAGGTGGACCACCACGTCCACCCCGGCCAGCCGCTCGGCCACCGCCGGGTCCCGCACGTCCAGGACCCGCCACTGGACGCCGGGCACCTCGCCGCGCCGGTCGTCCACCGCGAGCACCTTCTTCACGCCCGGCGAGGCCACCAGCCGGGCCGCGACCCGCTCGCCGAGCACGCCGGCGGCACCCGTGACCGCCACGGTCAGGGGTCTTCCGTCATAGGCTGGAGGCGGCGACGCCGTGATGTCCGGGGCGTCCTCTCCTCCGGTCAGCCCAGAGCGAACGTCCGAAGGCGGGGAACTCACCGGCCATCCTCCACGGTTAGCTTATGTGCGTACGTACGTGTGTCACGTACGTCCATCCTGCCCGAGGCGGAGGCCCGGCGGTGCACCCGGCGCGGACCAGCCGCGCGGGAGCCGCCCACCGGCCGGGAGTCCCCCCACTCCGCCGACCGCCCCGGGCACGCAGATTTCACCGCCACCACCCGTATGACGGCCGACCGGATCGAGGACCCCGTGAGCGACCTTCCCTTCGGATTCGGCGTTCCGCCCGAGGAGCCCGAAGACGGCAAGGCCAAGCCCGGCGACGAGCAGAAGAAGGACCAGGGCAGCGGCGAGCAGAGCGGCCCGCAGCCCTTCGGCTTCGGCGCCGGCAACCCGCTCGGCGCCCTCTTCGGCATGGGCGGCCTGCCCGGTGCGCCGGGCGGGCCCGGCACCCCCGGCGCGGGCGACAACCCCTTCGCCGCCATGTTCGGCGGCCTCAACCCCAACGACCTCGGCGCCGCCTTCCAGCAGCTCGGCCAGATGCTCTCGTTCGAGGGCGGCCCGGTCAACTGGGAGCTGGCCAAGGACATCGCCCGGCAGACCGTCGTCGCCGAACCCGCCGAGGGCAAGAGCAAGGACCGCTCGGTCAGCGCCGCCGAGCAGGCCGCCGTCGCCGAGGCCGTCCGCCTCGCCGACCTCTGGCTCGACGGCTCCACCGAGTTCCCCTCCGGCGCCGGCACCGCCGTCGCCTGGAGCCGCGCCGAGTGGATCGAGGCCACCCTCCCGGTCTGGAAGGACCTCGTCGACCCGGTCGCCGAGCGCGTCGGCAACGCCATGGGCGGCGTCCTGCCCGAGGAGATGCAGGCCATGGCCGGCCCGCTGATGGGCATGATGCGCTCCATGGGCGGCGCCATGTTCGGCACCCAGATCGGCCAGGCGCTCGGCGCGCTCGCCGGCGAGGTCGTCGGCTCCACCGACGTCGGCCTGCCGCTCGCCCCCGCCGGCAAGGCCGCGCTGCTGCCGCAGAACGTCGCCGAGTTCGGCGAGGGCCTCAACGTGCCCGCCGAGGAGGTCCGGCTCTACCTCGCCCTGCGCGAGGCCGCCCACCAGCGGCTCTTCGCCCACGTGCCGTGGCTCCGCGCCCACCTGCTCGGCGCCGTCGAGGCCTACGCCCGCGGCATCAAGGTCGACACCTCCCGGATGGAGGAGCTGGTCGGCCAGCTCGACCCGAGCAACCCCGAAGCCCTCCAGGACGCGCTCGCCGGCGGCCTGCTCCAGCCCGAGGACACCCCCGAGCAGAAGGCCGCGCTCGCCCGCCTGGAGACCGCGCTCGCGCTGGTCGAGGGCTGGGTCGACGCCGTCGTGCACGCCGCCGCCGAACCCCACCTGCCACAGGCGGGCGCCCTGCGCGAGACCGTCCGCCGCCGCCGCGCGGCCGGCGGGCCCGCCGAGCAGACCTTCGCCACCCTGGTCGGCCTCGAACTGCGCCCGCGCCGGCTGCGCGACGCCGCCCGGCTCTGGGCGCTGCTCGCCGACGCCCGCGGCATCGAGGGCCGCGACGACCTCTGGCAGCACCCCGACATGCTGCCCACCGCCGCCGACCTCGACGACCCGGACGCCTTCGTGCACCGGGACACCGCCGGCAGCCTCGAAGGCGGCATCGACTTCGACGCGATCGACAAGCTCCTCGGCGAGGCCGCCGCGGGCGGCGGGACCGGGACGTCCGGTCCGAAGCCCGACCTGACGAAGAAGGACGACGAGGACGGAAAGGACGAGCCCGGCGCATGACGCTCACCGAGACGGGCACCGGCGGAACGGGCACCGACGGCGCCCCCGGGGGCGCCGGTGCGGGCGCCCTGCACGCGGACGCCGTCCGCACGCTGGACGCCTGGCGCCCCGCCGACCCGGACCAGGAGCAGCTGCGGCGCGACTACCTGCGGCACCTCGCCGACCAGCCCGAGGGCCTGTTCCGCTCCTGCCTGCCCGCCCACATCACGGCCAGCGCGGCGGTCGTCGACCCGGCCGCCGGGCGGGTGCTGCTCACCCTGCACCCCAAGGTCGGCCTCTGGCTGCAGATGGGGGGCCACTGCGAGCCCGGCGACCGTGACCTCGCCGCGGCCGCGCTGCGCGAGGCCACCGAGGAGTCCGGCATCCCCGACCTCTCGCTGCTGGCCCTCGACGGCGCGCCCGTCCCGGTCAAGCTCGACCGGCACCAGGTGCGCTGCACCGGCAAGGACCGGCCCGAGAACACCCACCTCGACGTCCAGTACGTCGCGGTGGCGCCGCCCGGCTCGCAGGCGCTGATCAGCGAGGAGTCCCTCGACCTGCGCTGGTTCGACTTCGACCGGCTGCCCGAGCTCACCGACCATTCGGTGCGCGACCTCGTCGCCCGGGCCCGGAAGCTGACCGGCTGAGGCCGAGCGGCCGAAGCGGGCGGCCGGGAGCCGACCGGCTGAAGTGTTCGGGGGCGTCCGGACCAGGAAGGGGCGCGGGCCTTTGTGGCCCGCGCCCCTTTTCCGTACCCGCGTCGCTCCGCCCCCGCCCCGGGGGGCCGCAGGGCCCGGTCCGCTGAGGGCTGACCGCCGTTCCACCGACCGGACTCCCCCGGCCGAACTCCACCGGCCGGCGCTCCACCGACCGGCCCCCGGCCGGACCCCGCCTGCCGCCTCAGCCGCAGGAGCCGGTCGGCCCGGAGTCGGGCTGGCCCGCGTGCCGGGCCCCCGGAATGTGCGGCAGCCGGGCCGCCGACACCACGCCCTCCAGGTAGCCGCGGGCCCGCTCCGTCCTCGGGTACGCCTCCAGCAGCGCCCAGAAGGCCGGCCCGTGGTCCGGCACCAGCAGGTGTGCCAGCTCGTGCAGCAGCACGTAGTCGACGACGTACTCCGGCATGCCCTGAAGGCGGTGCGAGAGCCGGATCGTCCGCTCACTGGGGGTGCACGAACCCCAGCGCGAGTTCTGGTTGGTCACCCAGCGGACCTGGGCAGGCTCGGCCCGGTCGTCCAGGTACTCGGCCGAGAGCTCACGGGCCCTGGCCACCAGCGCATCGTCGCCGAGCACCCGGCGGCTCTCCTGGGCGGCGAGCTTGTCCAGCATCTGCGCGACCCAGCGCTGCTCCTCGGCGTGCGACATCCGCGCCGGGATCAGCACGACGGTGCGGTCGCCCTCCCGGTAGGCGGAGACCGTCCGGCTGCGCCGGGCGCTGCGCCGCACCTCCACCCGGGAACGGTCGAACGGCTCCGACCGCGCGGCCCCCGGTTGCTGCTCCGGACGCCCGCGCGTGCTCGGCGCCGCCACCTGCGACCCGGACGCTGCACGGGCACGCCGAGGCGACGCCGAGGGATGGGAGTCCCGTTCGGCTGCCATGGCACACGACGTTACCCGGTAGGGCAGACAGAAGTCCGCTGCCATGGCCGAAATGTTTCGTGGAGCGATCGGGAACGAAAGGCCGACGGAGGGTGTCCGGAATCCGACCTCGCGCGGGACGTCAAGTTATCCACAGGGTGTGCGAACGGATCATCTGATCATGCACACGTGTCTGTGGATAACGCGGCGCACACCACCGCCCCGATCGGGCATGCTGCCGCCGACCGTCCGGAACCGATCGGAAGGAAGACCGCCGTGCGCCCCGCCCTCAAGCCCGCCCTCTCCCGCAGCTGGCGGGACTCGGACACCCTGCAGTTCGGCACCGTCTCCCGGCACGCCGGCGTGCTCGCCCACGCCGACCAGGCCCTCTGCGACTTCCTCGGACTCGTCGACGGGACGCGCGACCGCCCCGCCCTGCTGGCCGAGGGCGAGCGGACCGGCTTCGGGCGCGCCCCGGCCGACACCGTGCTCGACCTGCTGGAGGAGGCCGGGGTGCTCGACGACGCCGAAGCGGCCGACCGGGCCCTCGCCCGCTTCCCGCAGCCGCACCGCGAACTGCTCGGCCCCGACCTCGCCTCGCTCTCCCTGATCCATTCGAGCCCCGGCGCCGCACCGGCCGTCCTGGCCCACCGGGTCGACCAGGCGGTGGAGGTGCGCGGCGCGGGCCGCGTCGGGGCGGCACTCGCGGCCGTGCTCGCGGCGGGCGGCACGGGAGCCGTCAGCGTGGTGGACTCCGGCCGGGTCACCCCCGGGGACTGCTCGCCCGCGGGCCTGCCGCCGAGGGAGGTCGGGCGGCTGCGGACCACCGCCGCCCGCGAAGCGGTCGACCGGGCCTCGGCCCGGCCGCCGGCCCAGCGCAGCCGACGGCCGAGACCGGGGCTGCCCGACCTGGTGGTGCTGGCGCCCCGGGACGGCAGCGGGGCGTTCGCCGGCGGCACGCCCCAGGCCCGCGAGCTGCTCCGGGCCGGGGTCCCGCACCTGTACGTCGGGGTGGTGGAGGAGTTCGGGGTGGTCGGTCCGCTGGTCGTGCCGGGTGCGTCGGCCTGCGGCCACTGCCTGGTGCTGACCCGGGAGGACGAGGACGCGGCCTGGCCCCGCATCCTCGCCCAGCTCGCCGACGACGGGCCCGGGCGGGCCCCGGCACCGGCCTGCGACACCGCCCTCGCGACCGCGGTCGCCGGACTCGCGGCGCTGCACGTCCAGGTGTTCCTGGACGGCGGCCGGCCGCCGAGCGTCGACGGCTGGTGCGAGGTCTCCGCCGTCGACGGCATGCCGCGCCGTCTGCGGCTCAAGGGCCACCCGGACTGCGGGTGCCTCTGGCGGCCGACCCCACCGAACTGAGCCCGCGAAGCGCCCGCTCCCGGCACCCGACGACGGGTCACGGACGCGAGGGAGAAGGGTGCTCAAGGGGCGTGGGTGGCGGGTGGGTGGGACGGGGCGGGGGCTGGTCCCGAACCGGGGAACGGCCGCTCCGAACCCCCCGTCCCCCACCCGCCCCCTGCGCTACTGTGACGTCGGCCACCCGGCCGACAGCCGGACGACGGCCCCTCCCACCGATCGCAACGCTCGTGCACGACCTCACCGAAAGGTCCCGGCATGATCACTCGCAGATCGCTCCTCGGCGGCGCCGGCGCGCTGGCCCTCCCGCTGGCCGCGGCCACCGCCCTCCCGGCCGCCGCCACCGCACCCGACGCCCGGCGGCGGCGCTGGTCCCGGCTGGCGGCCCGGTTGCACGGCACCCTCGTCCGCCCCGGCGACCCGGCCTACGGCACCGCCAAGCAGATCGGCCAGGCCCGCTTCGACGCCGTCGAACCGGCCGCCGTCGCCTACTGCGCCGACGAGGCCGACGTCTCGCTCTGCCTCCGCTACGCGCAGGACCACGACCTCCCGATCGCCGTCCGCGCCGGCGGCCACAGCGGCGGCGGATACTCCACCGGCACCGGCCTGGTGATCGACGTCTCCCGCCTCGACTCGGCCGCCGTCACCCCCGACGGCAGGGCGACCTTCGGCGGCGGCACCCAGCTGGTCGACGTGACCAACGCCGTCGCCCCGCGCGGCCTCGCGGTCTCCGGGGGGTTCTGTCCCACCGTCTCCCTGGGCGGCTTCCTGCAGGGCGGCGGGATCGGCCTGCTCACCCGGCACGTCGGCATCTCCAGCGACAAGGTGACCTCCGCCCGGGTGGTGCTGGCCGACGGCCGGACGGTCACCGCCTCGCCCGACGAGCACGACGACCTGTACTGGGCACTGCGCGGCGGCGGTGGCGGCAACTTCGGCGTCGTCACCTCCTACACGGTGCAGCCCGTCCCGCTGACCACGCTGACCCTCGCCAACCTCACCTGGACCTTCGACCACGCGGTCGACCTGCTCGACGCCTGGGCGCACTGGCTGCCCGACGCCCCGCGGACCCTGGGCGGCGGGGCCGTGGTCGGCCTGCCACCCTTCCCCGGCGCGTCCCCGTTCGTCTCGGTGCTGATCGGCTCGGTCGGCACCGAGGCCGAGCTGTCGGCGGAGATCGGGCGGCTGGTCTCGCTGGTCGGCGCCGTCCCGGCCACGCGGAACAGCTTCACCGCGCCCTACCTCTCGGTCATGATGGGCCTCTACGGCTGCGGTTCCCACACCCGGGACCAGTGCCACCGGGCGGGCACCGGTCCGGCCGCCGTGCTGGCCCGGCCGACCGCCGCGGTGGACCGGGGCCGGCTGTTCGACGGCCCGCCGCCGCGGGCGCTCTGGGACGCCGCGGTCGGCCGCATCGACGGCGACCGGCAGACCGGCCACCAGCGGATGGTCCAGCTGAGCGCACTGGGCGGCGCGGCCAACGACCCGGCGCGGACCGCCACCGCGTACGTCCACCGCGGGGCGCAGTTCAACGCGAGCTTCGGCGCGGTCATCGCCACCGGCCCGGTGGACCAGGCCGCCGTCGCGGCCGCGCGCAGCTGGGCGGACGGCGGGTTCGCGCTGCTCGACCCGCACTCCAGCGGCGAGAGCTACCAGAACTTCATCGACCCGGGGCTGCCGGACTGGCAGCGCGCCTACTACGGGGAGAACTATCCGCGGCTGGTCGGGGTCAAGCACCGGTACGACCCGCACCGCCTGTTCTCCTTTCCCCAGGCCATCGGCACCCGCCCGAGGCCGGGCGCCCAGGGCTGAGGCACCGCCGGGGCCGGGGGCGGACGGCGGGAGCCCCCCGGTCCCGGGCGGGGTGCGCAATCCGGCCGGGGCCGGGGCGGCGAGCGGGCACAATGGCGTATGACAGCCGGCCTCCGCTGCGGGGGCCGGGGGCGTGTCGATTGGAGGCCCGGGTGAGCGATCTTCCGCGCAAGGCAATGACCCGCACGGCAAGACTCGCCGCCCTGCCGTTGGGGATAGCCGGCCGGGCCACCCTCGGGCTGGGGAAGCGGATCGGCGGCCGGTCGGCCGAGGTGGTGACGGCCGAGCTGCAACAGGCCACCGCCGACCAGCTGTTCAAGGTCCTGGGGGAACTCAAGGGCGGGGCGATGAAGTTCGGGCAGGTGCTGTCCGTCTTCGAGGCCGCACTGCCCGAGGAGGTCGCCGGCCCGTACCGGGCGGCGCTGACCAAGCTGCAGGACGCCGCGCCGCCGATGCCGGCCGCCACCGTGCACACGGCGCTGGAGCAGCGGCTGGGCGCGCACTGGCGGGAGCTGTTCCGGGAGTTCGACGACCGGCCGGCGGCGGCCGCGTCGATCGGACAGGTGCACCGGGCGGTCTGGCACGACGGCCGCGCGGTGGCGGTCAAGGTGCAGTACCCGGGGGCGGGGGACGCGCTGCTGGCGGACCTCTCGCAGCTGAGCCGGGTGGCCTGGCTGCTGGGCCCGCTGATTCCGGGTCTGGACATCAAGCCGCTGATCACCGAACTGCGCGAGCGGGTCGCCGAGGAGCTGGACTACGAGCTGGAGGCGCAGGCCCAGCAGCGCCACGCCGAGGAGTTCGCGGGCGACCCGGAGATCGTGGTGCCGGGCGTGGTGGCGCAGGCCGACCAGGTGCTGGTGTCGGAGTGGATGGACGGCACACCGCTCTCCGAGGTGATCGCCAACGGGACCCAGGAGGAGCGGGACCGGGCGGGCCGGTTGCTGGCACGGTTCCTGTTCGCCGGTCCGTCGCGGACGGGGCTGCTGCACGCCGATCCGCACCCGGGCAACTTCCGGCTGCTGAAGGACGACGGCCCGGTGGAGGGCTGGCGGCTGGGGGTGCTGGACTTCGGGACGGTCGACCGGCTGCCCGGCGGGTTGCCGGCGCCGATCGGGGCGTCGTTGCGGATGGCCCTGGCCGGGGACGCGGCGGGTGTGCTGGCGATGCTGCGGGAGGAGGGCTTCGTGAAGCCCTCGATCGAGCTGGACCCGGACGCGGTGCTGGACTACCTGCTGCCGATCATCGAGCCCGCGGCGGTGGACTCGTTCCACTTCACCCGGGCGTGGATGCGGGCGCAGGCGGCGCGGATCGCCGATCCCCGGTCGCCGGCGTACAACCTGGGCAAGCAGTTGAACCTGCCGCCGTCCTACCTGCTGATCCACCGGGTGACGCTGAGCACGATCGGGGTGCTCTGCCAGCTGGGGGCGAAGGCGCCGTTCCGGGCGGAGATGCTGGAGTGGCTGCCGGAGTTCGCGGAGGAGCGGCCGGCCCCGCCGAAGCGGCGGGGGCCGGCGAAGAAGGACTGAACCGCGTCGCAGGACGCCGGGTCGCGCGGAGGGCGCGGGCAACGGGTGAGAACCCGGGGGCCCGTGCCCTCCGCGCGACAACGGCCGCAGGCCGCTCCCCGGATTCGGGGGGCGGCCTGCGGCACGACGGGGGTCCGGTGGTGACCGGGGTGGTGCGGGCGGTGCGACGTCGTCGCGGGCGCCTACATCAGGGCGACGGCGAGGGCCTTGCGGGCCCGCAGCGAGGCGCGTTCGGCCTTCTGCTTGAGCCGGTGGGCCCGGGCGACCCGGACGACGAGTCGTTGGTGCTCCGCCTCCTGGAGGCGCTCTTGCATATGCGCACGAGCCAGGGATTCGTGGAGAAGTTGCATTTCGAGGGTCCTGTTCTGGATCTGACGTTCGGTGGTCTGCTCTGCGCGGACGGTGGGATCGATGGCGGCGGCGGTCATGTGGTGGTCCTGCTCGTGGTGCGTTGTCGGGAAGGGGTGGACGCGGGCCGTGTCGGCCTTGGCTGCGGCTATGCGTACGGAGCGGCGGAGGATGCTGTCCAGCGGGGGCTGCTCTCCCCGGCGAACGGCCTCGGCTCCGGACGCGGGGTTCACGCCGCGACCTCGGTCTTGCGCGGGCGGCCACGCGGCCGCTTGCGGGCCACGACGACACCCTGGACGAAGAGCTCGCCGCCCCAGACGCCCCAGGGCTCGCGGCGCTCCAGGGCGCCGGCGAGACAGGCCTCCTTGACGGGGCAGGTGCCGCAGAGGGACTTCGCGTACTCGACGTCGGCGGGCGTCTCGGCGAAGAAGACCTCGGGGTCGAAGGCGCGGCACGGAACGGGGAGGCCGAGCTCCTCGGCCTGGTCGATCGAGGTGATCTGCATGGGGGAAACCTCCGGGGGGTCGGCCTGGTCGGCCTTGATCTGGCTTGTCGGCGGTACGGACGGGGTGGGCGGCGTGATGACCGTGGACACTGTGGGCGTCTTCCTCGTCTTCTCAGTGGGTCCGGCTCAGCTGACTGGTGGGGCTGGGCCGGAGGCCCCGGAGGGCCTGGGTGGTCTTGCGTACCGGACAAAACAGAAGGGCCGCGGATCCCGGTGTGACGGGTTCCGCGGCCCTGGAGGTGCCGACCTGAGACTGGCTCAGGTTCGTTCTCTCCAGGGTTCAGGGCCGCGGAAGGCCTGCATCCGGATGGCCGTGGCGCCGATAAAGGCGGCCATGGCCTGCTTGATCTGCTGCTCGTTCTGCTTCTGGGCGTTTCCGGCACCGATGACCTGCGCATAGCCGCCATGCTCGGCGACGGCTACGGCTGCCTTCGGTGCCTGGGTCGGTCGCTCATCACGCAGGGAGCGCGACGTGTCGACCGACGCCCAGTCACGGGACAGACCGCTCTCGACACTGGTGCCGTCGAGGTCGCCGCCCTTGATGCCGGTGCTGCCGAGGTCAGTGTGGCCAAGACCACTGACAGCGAGGGCGGGGGTGGCGGGAACGACGGAGACACCGCTGGTGTCGAGGCCCAGACCGGTTCCGCACAGCTCAGCGAGGGCCCGCAGGCGGGCAGCACGCAGCGAGGCGGCGTCGACGGTCTGGCCAGTCATTTTGGTGATCATGATGGTTCCCACGTCATTCGCCTCCTCTCGGCGTCTCGCGGAGCCTGGTCTCCCGGGCTCCGAACTGTTCGGATGTCTGTCTCGGTGAAGCTGGTCGAGCGTGGAGCTGGTCAAGCTGTTCAAGCTGGTGGGTGCAGGGGAGTGTGGCACAGGCGTCACCCCGTGCGACCGCGTCCCCTTGACCGCTCCGGCAGGCTATTGCGCTCCCGGTATGGCGCGCAAACTATTTTTCCGGCGAGTTTCCCGACGGTCTCCTCGGCGCCTCGCGACGCCGGCTGTGATCGCCCCGGACCGGCTCAGGCCGGTTCGTCCGACCGGCCGTCCTCGACGTCCCCCGGATCCTCCTCGGGCTCCTCCCCCGCACACAACGAGAGCACGGCGGCCCCGTATTTGTCCAGCTTCATGGCACCGACCCCGGAGATGACGGCCAGCTCCTGGCGGGTGCCGGGGACGTCCTCGGCGATGGCCATCAGGGTGGCGTCGGTGAAGACGACGTAGGCCGGGGCGCCCTGCTTGCGGGCCTGGGCGGCCCGCCACTCGCGCAGCCGCTCGTAGAGCGCCTCGTCCATCGTGGACGGGCAGCTCTCGCAGCGGCGGAGCTTGCGCTCGACGGCCTCGGTGAGGGCCCGGTCGCAGACCCGGCACTTGACCGGTCCGCGGGCCCGGCGGGCGGCGGAGCGCTCGCCCGGCTCGACGCCGCCGCGCCCGCCGCGCCCGGCGGAGCGGGTGCCGGGGGCGCTGGAGCCGGGGCGCAGGCCGTCGAGGAAGCGGCTGGGCTTGCGGGAGGCCCGGCCCCCCGGGGAGCGGGAGAGCGCCCAGGAGAGGGAGAGGTGCTTGCGGGCCCGGGTGACGCCGACGTAGAGGAGGCGGCGCTCCTCCTCGATCTGCTCGTCGGTCTTGGCGTAGATGATCGGCAGGGTGCCCTCGGTGAGGCCGACGAGGAAGACGGCGTCCCATTCGAGGCCCTTGGCGGCGTGCAGGGAGGCCAGCGTGACGCCCTCGACGGCGGGGGCGTGCTGGGCGGCGGCGCGGGCGTCGAGCTCGGCGACGTAGGCGGCGAGGTCGGCGGCCAGGCCCTCGGCGGTCCGGGTGCGCTCGAACTCCTCGGCGAGGCGGACCAGCGCCGCGAGGGACTCCCAGCGGTCGCGGACGGCCCCGGAGCCGGCCGGCGGCTCGGCGGTGAAGCCGCGGGTGGCGAGGACGGCGCGGACCTGGCCGGCGAGGTCGGGGGCGTCGTCGGTGAGCGGGTCGGAGCCGGCCCGGGCGGCGCCGCGCAGCAGGACGCCGGCGTCGCGGACCTCGGGCCGTTCGAAGAACCGCTCGGCGCCCTTGAGCTGGTAGGGGACGCCGAGGTCGGCGAGGGCCTGCTCGTAGACCTCGGACTGGCCGTTGGTGCGGAACAGGACGGCGACCTCGCTGGCGCGGACGCCGGCGGCGAGGAGGTCCTTGATCCGGCGGGCTGTGGTCTCCGCCTCGGTCGGCTCGTCCTCGTACTCGGTGTAGACGGGCTCGGGGCCGGCCTCGCGCTGGGAGACGAGTTCGAGGCGGTGCCGGGCGGCCTCGCCGCGGGCCTGGGCGAGCAGCCCGTTGGCGAGGTGGACGACCTGCGGGGTGGAGCGGTAGTCGCGGACCAGCTTGACGACCGTCGCCTCGGGGTGGCGGGTGCGGAAGTTGAGCAGGTAGTCCGGGGTGGCGCCGGTGAAGGAGTAGATGGTCTGGCTGGCGTCGCCGACGACGCAGAGGCTGGCGCCGCCGCCCGGGCCGGTCCACTGGTCGAGGAGGCGCTGCTGGAGCGGGGAGACGTCCTGGTACTCGTCGACGGTGAAGTGCCGGTACTGGGACCGGACCTGGTCGGCGATGTCGGGGCGGTCCTCCAGGATGGCGGCGGTGAGCAGCAGGACGTCCTCGAAGTCGATGACGCCGCGGCGGGTCTTGGCCTCCTCGTAGACGCGGTAGACCTGGGCGGTCTCGGCCGGGTCGCGGGGGGCGTCGCGGCCGGACTTCTGGACGGCGGCGGGGTAGTCGTCGGGGCCGATCTGGGTGACCTTGGCCCATTCGACCTCGGCGGTGAGGTCGCGCAGTTCGGTGCGCTGGACGCGCAGGCCGCAGCGGCTCGCGGCCTCGGCGACCAGCTGGACCTTGCGCTCCAGCAGCTGCGGGACCGGTCCGCCGACGGCGCGCGGCCAGAAGTACTGGAGCTGGCGGAGGGCGGCGGCGTGGAAGGTGCGGGCCTGGACGCCGTCGGCGCCGAGCTGGCGCAGGCGGCCGCGCATCTCGCCGGCGGCGCGGGCGGTGAAGGTGACCGCGAGGACCTGCTGGGGCTGGTAGACGCCGCTGCGCACGCCGTAGGCGATGCGGTGGGTGATGGCCCGGGTCTTGCCGGTGCCGGCTCCGGCGAGGACGCAGACGGGCCCGTGCAGGGCGGTGGCGACGGCCCGCTGTTCGGGGTCGAGCCCGGCGAGGACCGCGTCGGGACCGGTGGCGTCGGGGTGGCCGGACCGGTCACTGCCGTGGTCGTCGAACGGGATGCCGCTCAAGAGGTCTTCCTGCATGCGTTCCATCCTCTCAGTCCGCTCGGACAACCGTGGCGGGGTTGTCCACAGGGGCGGTGTGATCGCAGGATGATCGCCGCGCGGGCCGGCGGGTTGTCGCACTCGGGGGCGCGTTCGGTCCGTCGCGCGCCAGGGGTGCGCCTCCCTACGACCTCGCGGAACCGCGCGGGACCGCCGGTCGGGGCGCGGAATGACCGCCGTGCGGCGGACGTTCTCCCCCTGGAACCGTACGCCCCCTCTCTCTTTCGAAGGAGTCCCCTCGATGTCCGGCAGCGTGACGATGTACAGCACGACCTGGTGCGGCTACTGCAACCGGCTCAAGAGCCAGCTGGACCGTGAAGGCATCGGCTACACCGAGATCAACATCGAGGAGGACCCGGCGTCGGCGTCCTTCGTCGAGTCGGTGAACAACGGCAACCAGACCGTCCCGACGGTGCTCGTGCAGCCGGCGGGCGGCGGCGAGCGGGTCGTGATGACCAACCCGAGCCTGATCCAGGTGAAGAAGGCCCTGGCCGCCTGAGGACCGCACGGCCCGGGTGCGCGCGCTACGGCGCGTCCGCCCGGGCCGGGTCGACGGGGGCGGCCGGTGCGGGCAGCGAGGCGCGGGCGGCGAGGTCGCCGACGCCGTAGACCAGCCGGCTGCGGTCGGCCGAGTAGCGGGTCTCGATGACCCGGACCGGTCCGCGCCGGTCGTAGGTGACCCGGGTCTGGACCACCAGCGGCACGCCCGGGCCGCCCTGGAACCACTGGGCCTCCTCGGGGCCGGGCATCCGGGCGATCAGGTGGTCGACGGCGCCGATCTCGGTGCGGCCGAGGGCGGCGAGCACCGCCTCGTCGCCGCCGTCGATCTGGTCGGGCTCCATCAGCGGGGTGCCGGCGGCGAGTCCGGCCCGGTAGTGGCTCTCCTCGATGGAGTACGGCTCGCGGTCCAGCAGGCGCAGCTGGCGGCGGACCACGATGGCCTCGCCGGGGCGCAGGCCGAGCCGCTCGGCGATGTCGATCCGGGCCCGGACGATCATCATCTCGAAGTCGACGGTGAGCTCCCGCCCGGCGTCGGCGGCCTCGCCGCGGTAGACGGCGCTGGGGACGGCGAGGCAGTCACGCGGGCCGTCCTCGGCCGCGAAGGACCCGAGGACCCCGGCGGACCCGGCGGACCCCGGAGCCCCGGAGGCCCCGGCGGAGCCGGACCCCGGCCCGGGGATGCCTGGTCCGCCCGCGGCGGCGGACGGGCCGCCCCCGCCCTGGAGGCCGCCGCCGCGGACGTCGCGGCCGGGGGCGGGCCCGTAGGCGCGGTGGTCGAGGACGGGATGTTCGCGCAGGTAGGTCCCCTTGCCCTGGAGCCGGACCAGGCGGCCTTCGTTGACCAGCACGTCGACGGCCAGCCGGACGGTGTTGCGGGCCACCCCGTACTGGCGCTCCAGTTCGCTCTCGACCGGGAGGGCGGCCTCGGTGGTGAACTCGCCCTCGGCGATCCGGCGGCGCAGGTCCGCGGCGAGGCGCTGGTATTTGGGGGATTGGGCGGTGCCCCGTGGGATTGTCACCCGAGTGAATGTAGCGAGCGCGGCGACGGGCTTTCAGGCGTTTACGGCAAAGTCGCCCGGTATCGGTGACGGCGGCCGCCGCTCGCGCGGGTGCCGTACTGGACAGGGCCGCTCCGATTACGAACATCGTGGGGAGACGGGTTCGGAAAGAAAATTGGGGGCGCACGGAGCCAGTCCGCGCGCCCCCAATATCGAGAACGCTTCAATCCGCCGGAATTACCAGCGGGCCGCCGACGGCAGCGGCTCCCCGTACCAGAGTTCGACCAGGTGCCGGGCGATCGAGATCCCCGACGGCGGCAGGATCTCCCCCGCCGCCATCCCGGCCCGCAGCTCCTCCCGGGAGAACCAGCGCGCCTCGGCCAGCTCCTCGCCGTCCACGGTGATCGCGGTGCCCTCCGGGTCCGCCTTGCCCATGAAGCCGAGCATCAGGCTGGACGGGAACGGCCACGGCTGGCTGGCCACGTAGGAGACCTCGGCGACCCGCACCCCGGCCTCCTCGTGCACCTCGCGGACCACCGCCTGCTCGATCGACTCCCCCGGCTCGACGAAGCCGGCCAGGGTCGACCAGCGGCCCTCGGGCCAGAGCGCCTGACGGCCGAGCAGGCAGCGGTCCTCCTCGTCGGTGATCATCATGATCACCGCCGGGTCGGTGCGCGGGTAGTGCTCGGCCGCGCAGGAGGTGCACCGCCGCACGTGCCCGGCCCCGGCCTTCTCGGTCGGGTGGCCGCAGCGCGAGCAGAAGCTGTGCAGCCGGTGCCAGTGCTCCAGTGCGACGGCGTGCACCAGCAGCCCGGCGTCCCGGTCGGAGAGCAGCGCACCGACCTCGCGCAGCCCGGCCGGGCGGGCGTCGCCGTCCAGCCGGCCCGGCAGGCTCTCGCCGGCCAGCGCGAAGTAGGAGACGCCCTCCTCGTCGGTGCCGAGGAAGTACCGGTCGCCGGTCTGCGGCGCCTCGAAGGAGGGCATCAGGACCAGCTCGGTCCCCTGGCCGCTGTCCACCACGAAGGCCTCGCCGCCGGCGATCGGCAGTACCTTGGTGCTCGGGTGGCTCCAGGCGGCCGCCAGCCAGGGCTCGTCGAACCGGTGCTGGGCCGCCCGGTCCACCCCGGCCCGGGCCAGCGCCAGGTGCAGCGGGCGTTCGGTCTCAGGCACGGTGCTCAACTGTTCCATCCCCACGTGATGAGTCTTCCGGACGGTTCGGGTTCACTCGCTCGTGCTGCCCGGCCGCCAGCTCTCGGCCAGGTCGGCCCAGAGGTAGGCGGCCGTCTCCACGCCCTTGGCCAGCAGGTCCAGCTCGACCTTCTCGTCGACCGAGTGCCAGCCGTCCGAGGGCACCGAGATGCCGAGGAACAGCACCGGCGCGCCGAGCACGTCCTGGAGGTCCGCGGCCGGGCCGGACCCGCCCTCGCGGGTGAAGAGGATCTTCTGCTCGAAGGCCCGCCCCATCGCCCGGACGGTGGACTGCAGCGCCGGGTGGTCGAGCGGGGTCAGGCACGGCCGGGTCGCGCCCGGGAAGACCAGCTCGTAGCGGATGCCCTCCGGCACCCGGTCGGCCACCCAGGACCGGACGGCCTCGCGGACCTTCTCCACCTCCTGTCCGGCGACCAGCCGGAAGGAGAGCTTGAGGTGCGCCGAGGAGGGCACGATGGTCTTGCCGCCGGGGCCGGTGTAGCCGCCCCAGATGCCGTTGACCTCGGCGGTCGGGCGGGCCCAGATCCGCTCCAGGGTGGAGTAGCCGGCCTCGCCGGTGGTGCCGTACGACTTGGCGACCTTCAGCCACTGCGCCTCGTCGAAGGGCAGCTCGGCGAAGAGCTCGCGCTCACGCTCGGTCAGCTCGATCACGCCGTCGTAGAAGCCGGGGACGGCGACCCGGCGGTCGGCGTCGTGCAGGCCGGCGGCCAGCTCGGCGGCGACGGCGGCCGGGTTGGGCACGGCCCCGCCGAACGAGCCGGAGTGGATGTCGGTGTCCGGCCCGTACAGGTCGATCTGGGCGTCGGCCAGACCGCGCATGCCGGTGCAGACGGTCGGCGTGGTCTCGGACCACATCCCGGTGTCCGAGATGATCACCACGTCGGCGGCGAGCCGGTCGGCCTCGCGCCGGACCAGGCCGGCGAAGTTCGGCGAGCCGGACTCCTCCTCGCCCTCGACCAGCAGCTTGAGGTTGACGGCCGGCGCGGTGCGGCCGGTGGCGGCCAGGTGGGCCCGCACCCCCAGCGTGTGGAAGAAGACCTGGCCCTTGTCGTCGGCGGCGCCGCGGGCGAACAGCTGCTTCCCGACCACCGTCGGCTCGAACGGCTCGGTCGCCCAGCCGTCCTCCTTCGCCGCCGGCTGCACGTCGTGGTGCCCGTAGACCAGCACGGTCGGGGCGGACGGGTCCCCGGACGGCCACTCGGCGAAGACCGCCGGAAGGCCGTCCGTCTCCCACACCTCGGCCACCGGGAAGCCGGTGTCGCGCAGCTTCGCGGCCAGCCACTCGGCGGAGCGGCGCACGTCGTCGGCCCGGCCGGGATCGGCGGAGACCGAGGGGATGCGGAGCCAGTCGGCGAGGTCCGCGAGGAAGGCGGCCTGGTGCTGGTCGATGAAGGAGCGGACGACGCTGTCCGGGGTTCTCGTCATACGGACGACTTTAGTTCGCCCGTGCGGGTCGGACAGGCCCCGATCCCGGCCGGTGGACACCGGAAGGCCTGTAACGTCCGTCACCCCCGGCCGCACGGAGACGGCGGCCGGGGGTGACGGGGGCGGGGCGGGGTGCCCGGGAGACGTCCCGGGCGGGGCACCCGGACACGGGTGCCGTCCGGGCGGGGAGCTCAGCCGGAGCGGCGCAGCAGCGAGATCCGCGAGCGGGTGAGCAGCGCGGCCAGCCCCACCGCGAGCAGCGGCAGCACCACCACGGTTCCCACGACGTTGAGCCAGGGGAACACCACGATGCCCTTGGCAGCCTCCTCCTGCAGGCTCATCCCCGGGTAGGCCATCGAGGCCGCCTCGACCTTGCGCAGCGCCACCGCGGGCACGATCCCGGCGGCGGCCCCGAGCAGGGCGCCCATCGCGGCGATGACCCCGCACTGGAAGCCGGAGAGGGTGCGCCGGATCCGGGGTGCCGCGCCGACCGCCGCGAGGGTGGTCAGGTCGCGCTGGGAGTCGGCGGCCGCGAGGCCGGTGGCGATGCCCGCGGCGCCGAGGGCGACCAGGCCCGCGAAGCCGGTGAGCCCGAGGCTGACCAGGTCGCCCTCCGAGCGGTAGCCGCGTTCGACCTCGAAGTCGGTGCCGTCGGACAGCTTGGCGAGGGCGCCGCGGGCCTTCTGCTCGGCCCGGTCGGTCGGGGCGGCCTCGGGCAGCCAGACCGAGCCGGAGTCGCTGGTGGTGAGGCCGAGCCGGGCGGCGGTCTCGGAGGTGAGCACGACGTCACCGCCGGCCTGGACCGGCACCGCGACGTGGACGGCCTCGACGGTGACCGGGTGGACGACCGGCTCCGTGTCGGGGGTGGGCGGGTGGTTCGGGTCGTCCGGCTCGGTGAGTTCGAGCGTGATCTTCCCGTCCTTGATGTAGCGCTGGTCGAAGACCACCGCCTTGCCCGCGGCGAGCGCCTGCGCGCCGGCCGGGTCGGTGGAGCCGTAGAGGTTGTGCAGCAGGTTGGCGTCGCCCGCCTGGACCCCGCCGAAGACGCTGCCGTGCGAGATCGTCGCCTGCCTGCAGCGCGGGTCCTCGCGCAGCAGCCGCTCGGTCTCGCCCTCGATCATGACGGACCGCCGGCCCCAGACCGGGCAGCGCAGCTCCTCGGGCAGGACGACGGCGACGTGGCCGCAGGCGCCGCCGCGCACCATGCAGTCGCCCTTGTAGTTGACGCGCCCGACGTCGGCGCGCTTGCCGAGGGCGGGGATGTTGTCCTGGACGGCGCCGCGCAGCCGCGGCAGCATCGAACCGTCGGCGGCGGCGCCCCAGCCGCTGGCCACGATGACCGCGTTGGCGGGGCCGGAGGCGGTGTACTCGCGACGGTGCTGCTCGTCGCTGCTGGCCACGTAGACGCCGACGGCCACGGACCCGGCGACGGCGGCCATCACGGCGGCGACGGCGGGCGCGGTGCGGCCGCGGTGGCGGACGGAGTCGCGCAGCGCGAGGCGGGGGCCGAGCGGCAGCCAGCGGCCGATCCGCCCGAAGAGGCCGACCAGGTAGGGAGTGAGGGCGACCATGCCGAGTTCGGCGACGACCGAGCCACCGAGGACGGCCATCGAGCGGCTGCCGAAGCCCCCGGTCGCGCCGAACAGGGCGAGGGCGGAGCCGGCGCCGAGCATCGTCAGGCCGAGCAGGGCGAGCTTGCGGCTCGGCGGCTTGAGGCTGTCCCGGCCGGTGAGCGCGGCCACGACGTCCTGGCGGGAGGCCTGGACGGCGGGGACGACGGCGGCCAGCAGGCCGGTGACCAGGCCGATCAGCAGGATGCCGGCCAGGTCGAGCGGCTGCAGGTCGAAGTGCCCGAACCGCTTTCCGGCGGAGCCCTCGGCGTAGCCCCGCAGCAGGGCGACCAGGCCGATGCCCGCGGCGAGGCCGACGGCCGCGCCGGTGAGGCCGAGGACGACGCCGCCGCCGAGGACGACGGCGCGGACGTTGGCGCGGTCACCGCCGCCGGCGGCGAGCAGGCCGAGCTGCCGCCGGGAGCGCCGGGCCCCGACGGCGAAGGCGGGGCCCGCGAGGAGCACGATCTCCAGCAGGGCCATGCCTACGACGGTCGCCAGGATGACGACGGAGGTCTTGTCGAAGAACGGGGTCGCGCCGCCGCCCTGGCTGTCCTGGTAGGCGTAGAACGGCACGTCGGCGCGGGCCGGCGGGTCGAGCAGGACCGCGCGGGAGCTGACCGTGAAGCCGTACTTGTTGAACTCCAGGACCTTGGGCCAGTCGACGGCGGTCCCGGCGGGGAGCTTGACCAGCCAGCGGTCCTCGCCGTCGGACGAGGGGCCGCGCCCGCCGCGGGACTGCTCGGCGCCGGGCAGCTTGGCGAGCGGGGTGATCAGGGCGCCGGGCCGGCCGATGACGGTGGAGGCGCGCAGGTCGCCGGGGTACTCGGCGACGCCGGTGATGGTGAAGGGGGTGGCTTCGAGGCCGCGCGGGGAGGTGTGCCCGCCGAGGCTCAGGCCGGAGCGGTCGAGGAAGTCCCGGGTGACGGCGACCTCGTGGTCGGCGCTCGGGGCCCGGCCCTCGACGACGTCGACCCGGCCGCGCCAGACCGGGTCGGCGAGGTCGGCCTCGACGATCCGGACGTTGGTGAGGCCCTCGCGGGTGCTGGCGGCGGTGTAGGGGCCCTGGCGCACCGGGACGAGGGTGGCGCCGGACGGCAGGAGCTGCCTCACGAGTTCGGCGGGCTCGGTGTCGAGGCTGCGCCGCTGCTCGGGGGTGTAGCTGGGCTGCTCGCCCGGCTTCTTGGCGTCGTCGGGGCTCTCGATGTGGAAGTCGTTCTCCGGGTCCGGCGCCTGGAGGACGAGGGAGCCGCGTTCGAGCATGCGGATCTCGGCCGCGGACTGGCCCATGGTGCGGACGACCTTCTCGCCCGGGTCGAGTTCGGCGCTGCGGAAGACCACGTCGGCGCCGGCGACGCCGAGGACGGGAAGGGCGACCATGGCGACGACGAGGGCGCTGCGGCCCTTGGCGCGCAGGGCGTCACGGCGGGCGATGCGCAGGGCGACCCGCCAGGCGCTGAGCTTCACCGCTCCACCGGGCCCTTCGCGTTCGCCGCGGCGGCGACGAGGAGGCTTCCGGCGTCCTGGCTGACGCTCTCGTCGACCATGCGGCCGTCGCGGAGGAAGACGACGCGGTCGGCCCAGGCGGCGTGCCGGGGCTCGTGGGTGACCATCATGGCGGCGGCGCCGGCGTCGCAGCGGGCGCGCAGGACCGCGAGGACCGACTCGCCGGTGGTGGAGTCGAGGGCGCCGGTGGGTTCGTCGGCGAGGACGAGGCGGCGGTCGCCGATGAGGGCGCGGGCGATGGCGACGCGCTGCTGCTGGCCGCCGGACATGTCGTCGGGGAAGCGGTCGGCGAGCTCGGGGATGCCGAGCTCCTCCAGGGCGGTGAGGGCCTCGCGGCGGGCGGCGCGGCCGGAGAGGCCGTCGAGTTCGCGCGGGAGGGAGATGTTCTCGGCGGCGGTGAGCGCCGGTATCAGGTTGTAGTCCTGGAAGACGTAGCCGACGGAGCGGCGGCGGACCTCGGCGAGGCGCTTGCGGTCGAGTCCGCCGAGGGCGACGCCCTCGACGAGGACCTGGCCGGTGCTGGGGGTGTCCAGGCCGCCCGCGAGGGTCAGCAGGGTGGACTTGCCGGACCCGGAGGGGCCCATGACGGCGACGAACTCGCCGGGGTGCACCTTGAGGTCGACGCCGCGCAGCGCCTGGACCTCGGCGGCTCCCTGCCCGTGGACGCGGGTGACGTTGTCCAGGTGCAGGACCGCGTTGCGGCCGTTCCCGGTCGGATCGGTGTGGGACACACTTCCCCCTGCTGTGAAGGGGCCCGCCGCTCGCGTGGTGCGGCGGACCGGTGGTTCGTGGGTCCGTACGGTGTGGTCGGGTCCGTACGGGGTGGGCCGCCGGGGCGGCTCAGGTCCTGGTGCGACGGCGTCCGAGCCGGGAGGCCGGGGGCGCGGGCTCGTTCTGCCGGTTCTCGGCGGCGCGGGCCTGTTCGACCTCGGCGCGCCGGGCGAGCCGGGTCTCGCAGTGGTCGAGCCAGCGGACCTCGGCCTCGGTCTGGAAGATGAGCTGTTCGAGGACGAGCAGCCAGGCGAGGTCGGCCCCGCCGGCGTCGTGCCCGGCGGCCTCGGTGCCCGCGAGGGCGCGGGCCTTGAGCCGGGTGTAGTCCTGGAGCGCCTTGATGCTGTGCCGGCGCTGGCCCTGGACGACGGCGGGCACGTCGACGCCCGGGACGGTGACGGCCATCGCGAGCTTGATGGCGAGTTCGTCGCGCGGCGGGTTGGTGCGCGGCACCGGGCTGTCGAACCAGGTCCGCAGTTCGGCCCGGCCGGCGTCGGTGACGGCGTAGAACTGGTGTCCCTCGTCGTCCTCCCCCGCGGGGACGACCAGCCCGTCGCGCTCCAGGCGGGCGAGGGTGGTGTAGACCTGGCCGACGTTGAGCGGCCAGGTGGCGCCGGTGCGCGCCTCGAACTCGGTTCGCAGCTGGTAGCCGTAACGCGGGCCCTGGTCGAGCAGGGCGAGCAGGCCGTGACGGATGGACATACCGAGTATGTATACCGGGTATGCTCGACGGGTCAAGCCGGACGGGTCGGGGCCGCGGCCGCGCACCGGCCCCCGGCGAGCGGGTACCGTCGTGCGGTGTGAGCCAGTTGCGCATCGCCACCTTCAATCTGCTGCACGGTCAGCCGCTCGCCCCGGACGGCGCCCCCCGCCCCTACCCGGCCGACCCCGGCGGGCCGCTCGCGGAGGCCGTGGCCGCGCTGGACGCCGACGTGCTGGCGCTCCAGGAGGTGGACCGCCACCAGGCCCGCTCCGGCGGCACCGACCAGGCCGCCGTCGCCGCCAAGGCGATGGGCGCGGCCGACTGGCGGTTCGCCGCCGCCCTGCACGGCCGGCCGGCGCCGGTGGCCGGCTGGGTGCCCGACCTCTCGGCGCCCCCCGGGATCCGGGTGTACGGGCCGGGCGAGGTCGGCGACGACGCCCCGCCCTCGTACGGCACGGCGCTGCTGACCCGGCTGCCGGTGCTGCACTGGCGGGCCCGCAGGTTCGCGCCGGCGCCGTTCGGGCTGCCGCTCCGGGTCGCCGGGAGGCGTGGGCTCACGCCCGTCCCGGACGAGCCGCGGGCCGCGCTGGCCGCGGTGCTGGAGGGCGGGCGCGGACCGTTCACCGTGGTGGCGGCGCACCTGTCGTTCGTGCCGGGCTGGAACATGGCGCAGCTCGCCGGGATCCGGCGCTGGATCGCCGACCTGCCGCAGCCCTACCTGGTGCTGGGCGACTTCAACCTGATCGGCGCGGTGCCGCGCACGGTCCTCGGTTCGGCGGCCGCGCTGGACCGCACCGCCCCCCGGGAGAAGGTCCGCGAACTGCGGGCGGCCCGGCGGGCCCGGCCGCAGTTCACCGACGCCCGCCGGCGCCGGGTGCGCGAGCCGCGGCCCCGGCTGCAGGGCTGGTACGACCTCGCCCGCACGCCCACCTACCCGTCGCACCGGCCGGCGGTGCAGTTCGACCACGTGCTGGCGATCGGCGTGCCGCGCGCCGCCGTCGGCCCGGCCGCCGCCCCGAGCACCGGGGTGTCGGACCACCGGCCGCTGGTGGTGGAGGCCTCGCTCTGACCGACCGGCCGCCTGACCACCTGACCCGGTCCGGGCAGGCGGTCAGGCGGTCAGGCCGGCGGGCAGCAGGGGCCGGGGCCCGTCACTGCCGGGAGAACTGGCCGTTCTGGTGCGGGACGTGCGGGACGGGTGCGGCCGGGTCGGGGCGGTCCGCGACCGGCGGCGGGTCGTACTGCAGCAGCAGCATCGCCGCGTCGTCGCCGAGTTGGCGGCCGACGTGGCGGACGACGTCCTCGTGCAGGCGCCGCAGCACGTCGACCGGGCGGCCCTCGGCGCAGACCGGGAGCCGTTCGGCGAGCGGGTAGAAGACACCCGCCCGGTCGCGGGCCTCGATGACGCCGTCGGTGAACAGCAGCACCCGGTCGTCCCGGCGCAGCGGCACGCGGTGCACCGGCGGCCGGACGTCGGCCGGGTCGAGGACGCCGAGCGGGGGCACCGTCTCGGCGAGTTCGAGCGGCCGCACGGGCTCGGTGCCGCGCAGCAGCAGCGGGGCGGGGTGGCCGCAGTTGACGATCTCGGCGGTGCCGTCGGACCGGACGCCGATCAGGACGAGGGTGACGAACTCCTCCTCCACGCCCGGGTGGTCGTTCTCGTGCAGGGCGCGGTCGAGGCTGACGGCGAGCCAGCCGGCCACCCGGTCGAGCGCGGCCTCCTGGTGGGCGGCCTCGCGGAAGGCGCCGAGCACGGCCGCGGCGGTCTCCACGGCGCCGAGCCCCTTGCCGCGGACGTCGCCGACCACCGCCCGGACGCCGTGCCGGGTGTTGACGACCTCGTAGAGGTCACCGCCGATCCTGGCGTGGGCGGCGGCGGCCTCGTAGTGGACGGCGGCCTTGACGGTGCCGACCCGTTCGGGGACGGGCCGCAGCAGGACCCGGCGGGCGATCGAGGCGACCAGTTGGGCGTCGGCGAGCAGGCGCTCCTGGCGCAGCCGCAGGGTGGCGCTGACCCAGCCGATCGCGGCGACCAGGACGATGGCGAAGACGGTGGCGCTGTGCACGGACTCGCCGAGCACGTCGTTGTGGAAGGCCATCAGGAAGGCGGCGGCCTCGGTGCAGGCGCCGATGGCCAGCGGGTACCAGGTGCGCCGGCTGACCACGGCGGCCAGTGCCGGGACGGCGGTGAGCGCCGGTTCGACGGTGACCGCGGCGTCGGTGAAGTAGTCGAGGACGACGACCAGCGCCATGCCGATGAACGGCAGCGTGAGTGCCGTCCTCGGCCAGGTGCCGGTCGCGCCGGGTGCGGTTCCCGGGGTCGGTCCGGCGAACCGTTCTCTGATCCATCCGGTCGCGCTCAACTTCGGTCTCTCCAGCAGAAGACGCCGGTGCCCGAGGGGCACCTGCGGTGATGACTGAGGGTTAGGGAATGCGGGCCTCGCTGGCGGCCGGAGTACGGGGGTTGACCGGTTACCGACCCCACAATAGGCGCGAAACGTGCACTACGCACAGGTTTCGCCCGATGCCGTGATGACTTGAATGCTCTCCGTGACTCATTCTTCACTGTTCCCGATCAGGAGCCGTTCCAACTCTTTTCGGTCGGGAAGTCCTGCGGGTTGTTCGATCCGGCCGCTGCGGACGTACAGGAACGAGGCCGTGACCTGCTCCAGGGGGACGCCCGCCTGTTCGGCCCAGGCGAGCCGGTAGACGGCGAGTTGGAGCGGATCGGCGGTCTCCTCGCGGTGCGTCTTCCAGTCCACCACTTCGTAGCGTGACGCGCCGCCGAATTCTGACCCGCCGTCACCTTCCCGGTAGACCGCGTCGATCCGGCCGCGCACCACCCGGCCCGCCAGCACCAGGTGGAACGGCGTCTCGACCCGGTACGGCTCCCGGTCCGCGTACGGCGTGCGCAGGAACGCCTCCTTGAGCCGCTCCAGGTCCTGCTCGTCCTCGATGCCGTCGTCGTCGGCGCCGGGCAGCGCACCCGGCCCGATCAGCATCAGCGGCTCGATCCTGGACTGCACCCAGGCGTGGAAGCGGGTGCCGCGGCGGGCTGCGGGCTGCGGCGGGCGCGGCATCGGCCGGGCCAGGTCGCGGGCGAAGCCGTCCGGGTCGGCGGCCAGGCGCAGCAGCTGGGTGGCGGACAGCGAGGCGGGCAGCGGGACCTCCCGCACGCCGCGCCGGGAGCGCTCCAACTCCCCCGTCAGCGCGTTCAGGTCGCGGTCCCAGGACTCGACCAGCCGGCGGTCCTCGGGGGCCATCGGCCCGGGTTCCGGGGCGGGCTGCCCGGCGAGGCGGCGGTGCACCACCTCGGCGACCCGGCGGCGGGCGTGCTGGGCGGCCGGGTCGAGCGGCAGCGGCCAGGGGCGTTCGACGGGCGCGGCCAGCGCCGGGTTCTCGGCGCCCTTGGCCGGCGGCTCGGTCCAGTGCTCGATCTCGCCGTTGCCGGGCTCCTCGCAGTGGGCGCGCAGCTGCTCCAGGAAGGCGGACGGGCCGCGCGCCGTCTTCTGGCTCGGTCCCCACCAGTGGCCGGAGGCGAGCAGCAGGCCGCGGGGCCGGGTGAAGGCGACGTAGCCGAGGCGCAGTTCCTCGGTGCCGGAGTGCTCGGCGAGCGCCGCCTTGAAGGCGGCCATCGACTTGCCGTTCCAGCCGTCGCGCACGTCGGGCAGGGTGGCGCCGTCGCCGCGCAGGGCGTGCGGCAGGACGCGCTTGGTGCTGGTCCAGCGCTCGCGCGCGTTCGAGGACGGGAACGCGCCCCTGACCAGGCCGGGGACGGCGACGACGTCCCACTCCAGGCCCTTCGACTTGTGCGCGGTGAGCACCTTGACGGTGTCCTCGCCGCCGGGCAGGCCGGCGTCCAGCCCGCGGTCGTGCTCCTGGGCGGCGCGCAGGAAGCCGAGGAAGGCGGCCAGGCCCGGGTCGCCGTCGAGGTCGGCGAAGGAGGCGGCGACGTCCAGGAAGGCGTGCAGGGTCTCCCGGCGGCGGGCGGCCAGCGCCTGCGGGGAGGCGGCGAGTTCGACCTCCAGACCGGTCGCGGCGAGGACCCGGTGCAGCACGTCCATCAGCGGCTCGGCCAGCGAGCGGCGCAGTTCGCGCAGCTCCCGGGCGAGCCGGGCGAAGCGCACCCGGGCCTCGGCGGAGAACGGCAGTTCGTCGGGCTGCTCGCGGTCGAGGAAGGTCTCCAGGGCGTCGGCGAGCGAGACCACCTCGGTGGGGTCGGTCTCGGCGACCGCGGCGGCGAGCGGTTCGACGCCGTCGGGCCGGGCGGTGCGGACCAGATCGGCGGCGCGCCGGCCGAGCATGGCGAGGTCGCGCGGGCCGATCCGCCAGCGCGGGCCGATCAGCAGCCGAACCAGGGCGGCGTTGGCGGTCGGGTCCTGGAGCACCTCGCAGACCGCGACCAGGTCCGCGACCTCGGGCAGGTGGAGCAGCCCGCCGAGGCCGACCACCTCGACCGGCACGTCGCGGGCGACCAGCGCGGCGTGGATGTCGGGGAAGGCCGCGCCGCCGCGGCAGAGCACGGCGATCCGGCCGGGCGCGGTGCCGGTGCGCACCAGGTGGGCGACCGAGTCGGCCAGCCAGTCGATCTCCTCGGCGTGGGTGGGCAGCAGCGCGGCCCGGACGAAGCCGTCCTGCTCGGCGCCGGGGGCGGGGCGCAACGCCTCGACGCCCTCGTGCATCTCGCGCAGCGGCGCGGCCAGCCGGTTGGCGAAGGCGAGCAGCCGGCCGCCGCTGCGGCGGTTCTCGCTGAGCGCGTACCGGTCGGCCGGGGCGCCGTCGGCCCGCGGGAAGTGGTGGGGGAACTCGTCCAGGTTGGCGACGGAGGCGCCGCGCCAGCCGTAGATGGCCTGGCATGGGTCGCCGACGGCGGTGACCGGGTGCCCGGACGGCTGCCCGTCCGGGCCGGCGCCGAAGAGGCCGGCCAGCATCAGCCGCTGGGCGACCGAGGTGTCCTGGTACTCGTCGAGCAGGACGACCCGGTACTGGCCGCGCAGCAGGGCGCCGACCTCGGGGCGCTGCTGGGCGAGCCGGGCGGCGGCGGCGATCTGGTCGCCGAAGTCCATCAGGCCGGCGGCGGTCTTGCGGCGCCGGTAGTCCTCGACCAGGCGGAGCAGCTCCAGGCGGGCCCGGGCGGTGGCGGGGACGGCCCGCAGGTCGTCGTTGGTGAGCCTGGCGGTGGCGAGGGTGTCGAGGAGCTCCTCGTCGTGGGCGCGCAGGGTGTCCGGGTCGACGAGGTGCTCGGCGAGTTCGCCGTCCAGTGCGGTGAGGTCGGCGACCAGGTTGGCGAAGGTGCCGGTGAGGGCCGGGAAGGGGCCGCGGGCGGTGCGCAGCACCTTGGCGGCGAGCTGGAACCGGGTGGCGTCGGCGAGCAGCCGGACGTCGGGCTCGATGCCGATCCGCAGGCCGTGCTCCTTGAGGAGGCGGCCGGCGAAGGCGTGGTAGGTGGAGATCTCGGGCTCGCCGAGCGCCTCCTCGGCGAGACCGGCGGCGCTCCCCCAGCCCTCGGCCGGGGCTGTCCCCAACCCGCACTGGCGCAGGGCGGTGCGGACGCGTTCGGCGAGTTCGCCGGCGGCCTTGTTGGTGAAGGTGAGGCCGAGCACCTCCTCGGGGCGGACGGCGCCGGAGCCGACCAGCCAGACGACCCGGGCGGCCATCACGGTGGTCTTGCCGGAGCCCGCGCCGGCGACGATGACGGCCGGCCGGAGGGGGGCGCCGATGGCCGCCATCTGCTCCCGGTTGAAGGGGATGCCCAGCAGCTCCTTGAGCTGGTCGGGGTGGCTGAGCACGGCGGTCACCCCGTAACGGTAACGGGGGGTACGGACAGGTCGGGCCGTACGGGAGGGCTCCTGTGGCGACCCTCACTGCCGCGCCGTCCGCCGGCGCTCGGCGGCCCGGGCCCCGCGGACCGGACCCGGCCGACCGGACCCCGCGGATCGGACCCGGCCGGCCCGGCGCCCGCCGACCGAACCCCGCCGACCGGACCCCGCGGACCGGACCCGGCCGGCCCGGCGCCCGGGACGCGCCCCGCGCCCGGCCTACTCCACGACCTGGGCGCCGTCGCGCTGGGCGGAGCAGCTGCGGCGGAAGGAGCAGCGGTCGCAGCCGGTGCCGGTCTGCGGGACGAACCGCTCGGCGAGGATCCGCCCGGCGGCGTCGGCGAGCAGGTTCTCGATCCACGGCTCGCCCTCGGGCGGCTCCTGCCGCTGCACCTTGGGCGCGTCCGGCACGGCCTTGTCGGGCTTGCGCAGCTGGACCAGCTCGGCGCCGCCCGTCTCCGGGGCCGAGCCGTCGAAGCCGGGCAGCTCGTTGAGCGCGCCGGCCCGGACGGCGAGCTGGTAGACGGCGAGCTGCTTGTGCTCGGGCAGCGACTTGTCGGTGGGCAGTTCCTTGCCGGTCTTGAAGTCCACCACGTAGGCGCGCCCGGCCTCGTCCTTCTCGACCCGGTCCATCGAACCGCGGATCCGCACCCGGACCCCGCCGGCGTCGAGGGTGACGTCGAAGCCGTGCTCGGTGGCGACGACGTCGCGGCCGCGGCCCATCACGTGCCAGGTGAGGAAGCGCTCCAGGGCGGCCCGGGCCTCGGTCTTCTCCTGCTGGGACTTCCACGGGGCGTCGAAGGCCAGCGCGTCCCACACGGTGTCGAGGCGCTCCATCAGGACGGCGAGGTCGGCGGGGGTGCGGCCGGAGCCGACCTCGTCGGCGAGGGCGTGCACGACGTTGCCGAAGCCCTGCGCGGCGGAGGAGGTGCCGCGCGCCTTGACCTCCTTGTCCAGGAACCACTGCAGCGAGCAGTTCTCCAGCTGCTCCAGGCCGCTGCCGGAGAGCCGGATCGGGAGGTCGGCGTCGCGCAGCGGGTCGGGGGCGGCGGTGGCGTCGTCCAGGCCCCACCAGGCGTCGGGCCGGGCGGCGGGGACGAGCGGCCGGTCCTCCTCGTCGGTGGCGAGGGCGAGGGTGGCGAGCCGTTCGGCGGCGGCCCTGCGCAGCTCGGGCGAGCGGGCCGGGTCGACGGTGACCGCGCGCAGCTCGGCGACCAGCGCGGGGACGGAGAGCGGGCGGCGCGGGCGGTGGGTGACGTCCTCGACGGTGACCGGCGGGGTACGGCGGACGACCCGGCCGGTCCTGGGGTCGACGTCCTCGCGGTAGAGCTCGCGCAGGAACCGGGACGGCTGGTCGCCGTCGTCGGCGGGTGCCTTGACGGCGGTGACGACCAGCCGCTCCTTGGCCCGGGTGGCGGCGACGTAGAAGAGCCGGCGCTCCTCGGCGAGCAGGGCGGCCGGGGTGAGCGGTTCGGCGAGGCCGTCGCGGCCGATCCGGTCGGCCTCCAGGAGCGAGCCGCGGCGGCGCAGGTCGGGCCAGAGGCCGTCCTGGACACCGGCGACGACGACGAGCCGCCACTCCAGGCCCTTGGCCCGGTGGGCGGTCATCAGGCGCACCGCCTCGGGGCGGACGGCCCGCACGGTGAGGGTGTCGGCGGCGATGTCCTGGGCCTCCAGCTCGGCGAGCAGGTCGAGGGCGCCGCGGTGGCCGGTGACCTGCTCCTCGGCGCGGGCGGCGGTCTCGAACAGGGCGCAGAGCGCGTCGAGGTCGCGGTCGGCGTTGCGGCCGGCGGCGCCGCCGCGCAGGGCGGCCCGCTCCAGGCGTTCGCGCCAGCGCCGGGAGCCGTCCCACAGCTCCCAGAGGGCCTCCTCGGCGGTGCAGCCGCCGGCGAGGCGCTCGCGGACCTTGCGCAGCAGCGTGCCGAGGTCGTGGGCGCGGCGGGCGTAGGGGGCGTCGAGGACGACGAGCTGCTCGGGTTCGGCGAGGGCCTCGCGGATCAGCTCGCCGGCCGGGCGCGGCACGGCGGCGGGACGGGCCTGGGCGGGCACGGCGGCGGCCGGGGCGCCGGCTCCGGCGACGGTCTCCGCTCCGGCCTCCGCTCCGGTCCCGGCGTCGGCTCCGGTCGCGGCGTCGGCGTCGGCCCCGGCGGCCTCGGCGCGCCGGGCCTCGGCGCGCAGCGCGGCCCGCTCCTCCTCGCGCAGGGCGCGGCCGAGCCGGCGCAGGTCGGCGCCGTCGAGGCCGCCGAGCGGGCCGGTGAGCAGGGTGTGCGCGAGGTCGGTGGTCAGCGGGTCGGGCGCGTCGGGGGCGTGCCGGTCCCGGACGGCCTGCTCGGCGCAGACCCGCAGGGCGAGCAGCAGCTGGGCGACGGCCGGCTCCTCGCGCAGGGGCAGGTCGTCGCCGTCGATCTCCAGCGGGACGCCGGCCGCGCCGAGCGCCCGCCGGACCCCGGGGATGGACCGGGCCCCGGCCCGGACCAGGACGGCCATCTCGCCCCACGGCACGCCGTCCTCCAGGTGGGCGCGGCGCAGCAGGTCGGCGACGGAGTCCAGTTCGGTGCCGGGGGTGGGGTAGGTGTAGACCTCGACCCGGCCGCCCTCGCGGGAGGGCAGCAGGGCGCGGTGCTGGGCGAGCTTGTCGGCGGGCAGCCGGCCCATCGGCATCCGGCGGGTGAGCTCGCGGGCGGCGGCGAGCAGGACGGCGCCGGAGCGGCGGGAGACCCGCAGGACCTTGACGTCGGCGGGGCGGCCGTCGGCGTGCCGGAAGGTCTGCGGGAACTCCAGGATGCCGTTGATGTCGGCGCCGCGGAACGCGTAGATGGACTGGTCGGGGTCGCCGACGGCGATCAGTTCGCGCCCGTCGCCGGCCAGCCGGCACAGCAGCCGGACCTGGGCGGGGTCGGTGTCCTGGTACTCGTCGACGAAGACCGCGTCGTACCGGTCCCGCAGCCGCTGCTCGACCTCGGGGCGCTCGGCGAGCAGCACGGCGCGGTGGACGAGCTCCGCGTAGTCGAGGACCCCCCGCAGGTCGAGGACGTCGAGGTACTCGGCGAGGAAGTGGGCGGCGGCGGCCCAGTCGGGGCGCTGGACGCCCTCGGCGAACCGGGCCAGCTCGGCCTCGCCGAGGCCCAGCTCACGGCTGCGGGCGAGGACGGCGCGGACCTCGTCGGCGAAGCCGCGGGTGGTGAGGCAGGCCCGCAGGTCGAGCGGCCAGCCGATCCGCGACCTGCCGAGCCGGGCGTCCTCGGCCCCGCCGGCGAGCAGTTCGCGGACCATGACGTCCTGCTCGGGGCCGGAGAGCAGGCGCAGCGGCTCGGCGTAGTCGGCCGGGTCCTGGTGGGCGCGGAGCAGGGCGTAGCAGAAGGAGTGGAAGGTGGTCGCCTGCGGGGCGGCGGCCCCGGCGCCGGCCGCGGTGACGCCGAGCCGGCCGGCCATCCGGTCGCGCAGTTCCATCGCCGCCTTGCGGCTGAAGGTGAGGACGAGGATCCGGTCGGGGTCGGTGCCGCGCTCGATGCGCCGCGCGACGGCCTCGACCAGGGTGGTGGTCTTGCCCGTCCCCGGTCCCGCGAGCACCAGCAGCGGGCCGCCCGTGTGCTCCGCCACGGCGCGCTGGTACTCGTCGAGCACGGGCGGGGCGGGCGGCACGAGGGGGCTGCGCACCAGACGGTAGGGGGAGCTCACGGACGTCCTGGGGGTCGTGCTTCGGGCAACGGCGGGCGGGCCCGCCGAGGGGCCCGCCGTATCGAGCCTACGATCCTGCCCCGTCATTCCCGTCCGCGCACGGGTTTCGCGCCGGTTCGTCGGCGTCGGTTTCGGCATCGCCGTCGTCGTCGCCGTCGCCGTCGCCGTCGCCGTCGCCGTCGGCCGATGTTCGCCGACGTTCGCCGTCGGAGGACCGGACCGCCCCCGCACGCGCCCGCCCCGCGGCTACTCCCCGGACGGCTCGCCGTCCCAGCGGGCCCGCTTGAGGTCGACCCGGGGCGGGTCGGCGAGCTCGCGCAGCGGGGTGCCCTCCTCGGCGTAGTGGGAGAGGGCGCGGTGCTCGTGGCCGGGGAGGAAGCGGCCGTCGGCGCGGATCACCCGCCACCAGGGCACGGCGCCGCCGTACAGGGCCAGCACCCGGCCGACCTGGCGCGGACCGCCCTGGCCGAGGTACTCGGCGATGTCGCCGTAGGTCATCACCCTGCCGGGTGGAATCCGCTCGGCCAGGTCGAGCACCAGTTCGGCGAAGGGCGGCAGCTCGCCGCGGTCACCGTCGTCGTGGGCGTCCGTCACCTGCGGCATTCTTCCGCATCCGGCCGGACGCGGGGGCCTGTGCGAACGATCCGCCGCGCCCGATCCGGCCCCTGTCCAGCGCGGGGCGCCGCGGCATGCCACCATCTTCGGGGCGGTGAGTGGTGATACGAGGACAAGACCAGATGACCGGGACGGCTGACGTGGGTGTGGACGAGGGCTCCGACGAGTCCTCCGGCGCCGTGCCCGCAGGTCCCGGCGGTGTGCCCGTCACCGAGCCGTCGCCGGAAGTCTCCCTGATCAAGGACCGGACGATCAAGACCCCTCAGCCGACCGGCCCCGGGACGGGGGCGCCCGCCACCCTCCCGGCCCAGCCGCCCGCACCCGCCGCCGAGCCGCCCACCGCGACCGGCCCGGACGGGCCCGCGCCGGACGAGCCCGCACCGAACAGCCACGGGACGAACGGCCACGCGACGGACGGCCCCGTGCTGAACGGCCACGCCCCGGGTCGACCCGACCCGGAGCGGCCCGACCCGGACGGCTACGACCCGCTGGACGACGCACCGCACCTGGACGTCGACGAGCCGCTGCTCGCCGCCCGCGCGCACCGCCCCTCCGACCTGATCCGCTTCCTGGCCGGCGTGCTCGGCCTGATCGCGGTCTTCGTGCTGGCCGGCGTCGCGACCTCGACCACCACCGGCATCGAACTGGACATCGCGTCCAACGCGCCCCGCTTCTCCCCGGTCCTCGCCACCATCACCGGCCTGGTCTCCAGCGTCGCCGTCCTGGCCGTGCCGCTCGCCTTCGCGGTCGAACGGCTGATCAAGCGCGACGGCCTGCGGGTCGCCGACGGCGTCCTCGCCTCGGTGCTCGCCTACGGCGTCTCCCTGGGCATCGACTGGTGGGTCGCCGAGGGCGCCTCCGACCACATCCGGGACGCCCTCACCCGCCTCCCGCTGGACTCCAACGGCACCCTGACCGACCCGGTGCACGGCTACCTCGCCCCGGTGATCGCCTACATGACGGCGGTCGGCATGTCGAGCCGCCCGCGCTGGCGGGTCGCCCTCTGGGTGGTGGTGATCTTCAGCGGGATCACCGAGCTGCTCGGCGGCTACACCACCCCGCTCTCCCTGCTGCTCACCGTGCTGATCGGCTGGTCCGTCGCCTACGGCACCCTGTACGCGATCGGCTCGCCGAACATCCGGCCCACCGGCCAGCACCTGATGATCGGCCTGCGCAAGGTCGGCTTCACCCCGGCCAGCGCCCACCGCGCGCCGGACGCCCCCGGCGGCACCCGCCGCTACCTCGTCGCCCAGCAGAGCGGCCCGCCGCTGGACGTCCACATCGTCGACCGCGAACAGCAGGCCTCCGGCTTCTTCTACCGGGCCTGGCGGCGGCTGCGGCTGCGCTCGGTGGCCGTCCGGCGCAGCCCCCAGTCACTGCGCCAGGCACTGGAGCAGGAGGCGCTGATCGCCTACGCGGCCGCCGCCTCGGGCGCCCGCGCCCCGCAGCTGGTCGCCACCTCCGAGCTGGGCCCGGACGCCGCGATCCTGGTCTACGAGAACGTCGAGGGCCGCACCCTGGACGACCTCGCCGACGAAGAGATCACCGACCAGGTGATGGCCTCACTGTGGGAGTCGGTCGCCGCCCTGCACGAGCGCCGGATCGCCCACCGGCGGCTCACCGGCGAGTCGCTGCTGGTGACCGACGGGAAGACGGCCTGCCTGGTCAACCTCTCCGGCGGGGACATCGCCGCCACCGACCTGACGCTGCGCATCGACGTCGCCCAGTTGCTCACCACCTTCGCCCTGCGGATCGGGCCCGAGCGGACGGTCGCCACGGCCAACGCGGTGCTCGGCGCCGACCGGGTCGCCCAGGCGCTGCCGCTGCTCCAGCCGGTCGGGATGAGCCGCTCCACCCGCGTCGACCTCAAGCGGCTCAGCAAGGAGCGGAAGGCCGCCGCCCAGGCCAGGGCGCTGGAGCAGGTCGCCGCCGGGGAGCGCACCCAGCAGCAGGCCGAGGAGGACATCGCGCTGGCCGGCGAGGACCTGCTCAGCCGGATCCGCGGCCAGATCCTGCAGATCGCCCCCGAGGCGCCGATGGAGCCGGCCAAGCTGGAGCGGCTCAAGCCGAAGAGCCTGATCATGGTGATCGCGCTCACCTTCGCCGCCTACCTCGCGCTGACCACCATCAAGCCGGCCCAGCTCAAGCTCTCCCAGATGGACTGGGCCTGGGCGGCGGTGGCCCTCGCCGCGGCCGCCTTCTCCTACATCGCCGCGTCGATGAGCCTGACCGGTTTCGTCCCCGAGAAGCTGCCGTTCCGCCGCACGGTGGCCGCCCAGCTCGCCGGGTCCTTCGTCAAGCTGGTCGCGCCCGCCGCGATCGGCGGCATCGCGCTGAACACCCGCTACCTGCAGAAGGCGGGCATCCGCTCCGGCCAGGCGGTCGCCTCGGTCGGCGCCTCCCAGCTGGCGGGCCTGACCGGGCACCTGCTGCTGCTGTTCAGCTTCGGCCTGATCACCGGCAGCCAGACCAACGGGGACCTCTCCGCGTCCCGCGCGGTGATCATCGGCGTGCTGACCGCCGCCGTGCTGGCCCTGGTGGTCGCGGCGGTCGCCCCGCTGCGGCGGTTCGTGCTGAACCGGCTGCGCTCGCTGTTCTTCGGCGTGGTGCCCCGGATGCTCGACCTGATGCAGACGCCGAGCAAGCTGGTCACCGGCTTCGGCGGCATCCTGCTGCTGACGCTCTCCTTCACCGCCTGCCTGGACGCCTCGGTGCAGGCCTTCGGCGGGTCGATCTCGTTCTCCGCGGTCGCGGTGGTCTTCCTGACCGCCAACGCGGCCGGCTCCGCGATCCCCACCCCCGGCGGCATCGGCCCGGTCGAGGTCGCGCTGATCGGTGCGCTCACCGTCGCCGACGTGCCGCCCACCGTCGCCACCCCGGCGGTCTTCCTCTACCGGGCGCTCACCTTCTGGCTGCCGGTGCTGCCCGGCTGGATCTCCTACAACGTGCTCCAGCGCAAGGGAGCGCTGTAGCCGGAGCGGGGCGCGTGCGGCACCGGGTACGCGAAAGGGCCCGCCGGAGCGGGCCCTTCCACCGGTCCGGTCAGTACACCGGCTTGTGCGGCTCGATCTGGTTCACCCAGCCCAGCACGCCGCCGCCCAGGTGGACGGCGTTGGCGAAGCCGGCCGACTTCACCACGGCCAGCACCTCGGCCGAGCGGACGCCCGACTTGCAGTGCAGCACGATCTTCCGGTCCTGCGGCAGCTGCTCCAGCGCGTTGCCCATCAGGAACTCGTTCTTCGGGATCAGCACGGCACCGGGGATGCTGACGATCTCGTACTCGCCGGGCTCGCGGACGTCGATCAGGTAGATGTCCTCCTGGTCGTCCTGCCACTGCTTGAGCTGCTTCGAGGTGATCGTCGAACCGGCGGCGGCCTCCTGGGCCTCCTCCGACACGACGCCGCAGAAGGCCTCGTAGTCGATCAGCTCGGTGACGGTCGGGTTCTCGCCGCAGACCGCGCAGTTCGGGTCCTTGCGGACCTTCACCTGGCGGTAGTTCATCTCCAGGGCGTCGTAGATCATCAGCCGGCCGACCAGCGGGTCGCCGACCCCGGCCAGCAGCTTGATCGCCTCGGTGACCTGGATCGAGCCGATCGACGCGCAGAGCACGCCCAGCACGCCGCCCTCGGCGCAGGACGGGACCATGCCCGGCGGCGGGGCCTCCGGGTAGAGGCAGCGGTAGCAGGGGCCGTGCTCGGCCCAGAACACGCTCGCCTGGCCGTCGAAGCGGTAGATCGAACCCCACACGTACGGCTTGCCGAGCAGCACCGCGGCGTCGTTCACCAGGTAGCGGGTGGCGAAGTTGTCGGTGCCGTCCACGATCAGGTCGTAGCCGGAGAAGATCTCCAGGACGTTGGAGTTGTCGAGGCGCTCCTCGTGGAGGATCACGTCGACGTAGGGGTTGATCTCCTTGACGGAGTCCCGTGCCGACTCGCCCTTGGAGCGGCCGATGTCCGACTGGCCGTGGATGATCTGACGCTGCAGGTTCGACTCGTCGACCACGTCGAACTCGACGATGCCGAGCGTGCCGACGCCGGCCGCCGCCAGGTACATCAGGGCGGGCGAGCCCAGGCCGCCGGCGCCGACGCACAGCACCTTGGCGTTCTTCAGCCGCTTCTGCCCGGCCATGCCCACGTCGGGGATGATCAGGTGGCGGGAGTACCTGCGGACCTCGTCAACGGTGATCTCGTCGGCCGGCTCGACCAGGGGTGGCAGCGACACGGGGACTCCGAAAGTCGTCAGTTCAGGTGGCCAGGGCCAACCTCTTGTGGCTTGTTGCTCCGCCACCGAGGTGGCTCTGCTACGCCAACAGTGTCATGCCGGTCCGGTATTCCGAGACAGCCCGTCCGATGGGCGAGACGCCCGGCGTCGGATGGTGGGACCACGGACCGCACCGCCGGGACGCCGGGAAACCCGGTCCGCCCGGGAGGCGACACGCCGACGGCGGCGGGCCGTTGGCACCTCCCGGACGGGCCGGCGGCGGGCCGCCCCGCGGGGCGGACGCGGGTCAGACCCGGCAGGCCGTCTCCAGCCAGACGTCGCCCAGGGACTCCTCCAGCGGCACCTGTGTCCGCCAGCCGAGACGGTCCCGCGCCGTCCGCACGTCCGCCTGCCGCCACGGCACCGGCTCGCCCGCCGGCCCCCTCCCCTCGGCCTGCCGCGGCTCCGCCGGACGGTGGCCCGGCAGGTGGTGCCCGACCACGTGCCCGGGCAGGTGGTCCGCCTGCCCGCCGGTCTGCGCGGGCAGCAGGACCTGCCGGTTCTCCTCCACGATCGACCCCTCGAAGCCGGACGCCCGGACCAGCAGCTGGGCCGCCTCCCGGGCCCGGACGGCGTGCCCGCTGCCGATGTTGATCACCCCCGTGGCCGCCGACACCGCCGCCGCCTGGATCGCCCGCGCGACGTCCCGGACGTCCACGAAATCCCGGTACCCGGACAGGTCCGGCATCCGCACCTGGGACTCCTCCCGCTCCAGCGCCCGCCGCAGCCCCTCGGCCAGCCGCCCGAACAGCGAGGCGGTCGGCGCCCCCGGCCCGACCACGTCGAACACCCGCAGCACCGCCGCGTCCAGCCCGGAGGCCAGCACCAGCTCCGTCCCGGCCAGCTTCGACACCCCGTACGGACCGACCGGGCGCGGCTCGGCGCCCTCCGACACCGGCACCCCGCCCGGCACCGGCCCGTACTCGGCCGCCGAGCCGACGTGCACCAGCCGGGCCGGCTCCCGGCTGCGCCGGATCGCCTCGCAGACGGTGGCCACGGCCAGCGTGTTGGCCCGGATCAGCGTGCGCGAGCTGCCGTAGGTGGCACCCGCGCAGTTGATCACCACCTGTGGCGCGACCGCGTCCAGGAACCGGGCCAGCGCGCCCGGGCTGCCGGTGGTCAGGTCGAAGCGGATGTCGGCGGAGTCACGCCGGCCGAGCACCGTCACCTGCAACTCCGGGTCCACGAGCAGACGGTCGGTGACCCGACGGCCGATGAAGCCGTCGGCGCCCAGCAGCAGCACCCTCATCGGGGGCGTCCTTCCACGAAGCCAGACCGGGTACGGCCTGGCGGGTCCGAGTGAACAACGGGAGATCGAAACGGAACGGGGCAACGAGCGGAACGAACGGTCGCCCCGGCGGGCGGCGCGGACCGACAGCCGGAGGGCGGACCGATGCGCACGGCGACCGCCCGCCCGGCCCGGCCCGGCGGTCAGCGGTGCGCATCGGGACGGCCGAGCACCGGCCACGCGTACGCCAGCAGGGCCAGCGCGACGGCACCGCCGCCCAGCGGACCGGCCACCGGCGGCGGCACCGCCGGCGCCGCCGCCCCGGCCAGCGCGCCGAACGCGGCGGCCGCGGGCCGGCCGCAGCGCGCCAGCAGCGCGGGCAGCACCAGCAGCAGGCCCAGCAGCCCCTGCGCCGCCCACTGCCCCGGGCCGGCGCGCTCCACCGCCAGGTGCAGCAGGCCGCCGCCGTGCCCCGGCCCCGGGCGCGGCGCGACGGCGGTCAGCACGGCGAGCGCGGCGAAGGTCAGCACGGCCAGCACCGCCAAGTGCAGCGCCACCGCCACCGGAAGTACCGGCCGCATCCGGGCCCGGAACTCGGCCAGCGTCGCCGCCGTCCCCAGGTGGCCCCGGCCGACGTGCCGGAACCAGCGGGCGGCCCACTCCGCCGACCCGGCCGACAGCGCCGCCGCCAGCACCAGGGCCGCCGTCACCCGCCGGTCCTCCGGTCCGCCGGCCGCCACCGCCAGCGGGCCCAGCAGCAGCCCGGCCACCCCGGCCCCCTGGACCCCCGGCCACCACCACCGCCGCCACCCGCCCGGGGCCGCCGCCCGGCGCGTGCCGCCCGGGACCGGCCCCAACTCCTCCTCGGGCCCGCCTGCCGGGCACTCGTGGTCCACGGGTCCGCCCGGACCGGCCGGACCGGGCCGCACGGGCCGGAGCACCGCCGGCCACCCGTCCGGACCGGCCGGACCGGACGCGCCAGACGCGCCGGACGCGGCCGGGACGAGCGCCAGCGGTACGGCCGCCGCCAGCAGGACGGGCCGCCCGGCGCCGAGCCCGGCGGCCGCCGCGCACGGGAGCGCGGCCAGCACCGCCGTGCGGAGCGCCACGCCGCAGCGCCGCTGCCAGCTCTCGCCGGGCACCGCCGCCACCGCCCCGCCCGGGCGGCGCGGCACCCGGGCGTACAGCTCCTCGGCGAGCGAGAACAGGTCGGCGTGCCGGCACCGGGCGGCCGCCGCCGGGCCGAGCCCGGCCTCCTCCAGACCCGCGGCGATCTCCAGCGGGTCGACGGCCCGCTCGCACAGCTCCCGGTGCTCCGCCATCACCTCCCGGACCGGGTCCCCGGAGAGCCCCGGAAGCCCGGTGGCCCCGGGGACGCCGCCCGCACCGGCCGCGCCCGGCGGGCGGGCTCCCCCGGCCACCCCTGCGGCAGCGTCCACACCGCCCGCCATCAGACCGCCTCCGCGAGCGCGGCGGACCGGTCGGACGCCCCGTCCGCACCCTCGGCGCCCGCACCCGCCCCCGCCTCCTCGGCCCGCGGCCCGACGGCGGACCCCGGCCCGGAAGCTCCCGACCCGGCTGCCCCTGCCCCGACCGCCCCTGCCCCGACTGCTCCGGGCCCCTCAGCCCCCGCCCCGGCGGCCGCACCGCTGCCCGCGGCACCGCCGCCCGCCTCCGCGCCGCGCCCCCGCTCGGTGAGCCAGTACTCGGCGGGCCGGGCGAACGGACGCGGCCGGGGACCGCCCGGTGCGCCGGCCGCCCCGGCGGCGGCCGGGTAGGCCGGCCACTGCGAGACCAGCTCCAGGTAGATCTCCCGGAAGGCCCCGGTCACCGGCTCGACGGCGAAGCGTTCCTGCGCCCGCAGGCGGCCGGCCAGACCGAGCCGGGCCCGGCGCTCCTCGTCCCGCAGCAGGGCCAGGCAGGCACCGGCCAGCGCCCGCGGGTCACGCGGCGGGACGAGCAGCCCGGTCGGCCCGACCACCTCCCGGGTCACGCCGACGTCGGTCGCCACCACGGCCCGCCCGCTGAGCATCGCGTCGGCCAGCAGCCGGGGGCCGCGCCGGGAGAGCGCGGAGAAGAGGACCACGGAGCCCTCCGCCCAGGCCAGGGCCGTGGACCGGGGGCGGCCGGCGAACCGGACCGCCCCGGCCACCCCGAGCCGTTCGGCGACCGCCGCACAGTGCGCCCGGTAGCCGGGGGCGGCTTCCTCGCCGTGGAGGACCAGCCGCGCCTGCGGCAGTTCGGCCCGGACCAGGGCGAAGGCGTGCAGCGCCGGTTCCGGGTCCCGCCCCGGCTCCAGGGCCCCGGCCCAGACCAGGGTCGGGGCCTGCGGCTCCGGGCCCGCGGCGGGCCGGTCCACCGCCGGGGTGCCCTCGTACACGACGCGGATGCGCGCCGGATCGGCCCCGCAGCGCTGCTGCCACTGCTGGTCGTGGGCGCTGCCGGGGGTCAGGACGGCGGCCTGCCGGTAGGTCTCCTCGGTGAGCGCCCGGAAGAAGGCGAGCAGCAGCGCCCGGACCGGCCGGAGGTACGGCGTCTCCCGGTAGCCGAGGTACTGCTCGCGCAGGTGCAGGCCGTGCTCGGTGACCACGAACGGCACCCCGTGCAGCTGCTTGGCGACCAGCGCGGGCAGGGCGGCGGGCCCGCCGCCGACCACGTGGCAGAGGTCGGCGGCGCCGAGCCCGCCGGGCCCGCTGCCGTACCAGGGGGCGGAGAGCGGCCGCAGGCACTGTTCGAGCAGGTCCGCACCGACCAGGACGTCGCGGACCAGCGGCTGCCCGGCGGAGGTGTCGGCGCCGGGCGAGCGCCAGACCCGCTCCAGGGTGCGCCGGGCCTGGGCGGAGACCAGGAAGGCCGGCAGCCCGCCGTCCTCGCGGGCGAGTCCGGCCAGCCGGTACAGGGCGGTGCCGAAGGCGGGCCGCTCGCCCGGCCGCAGCAGCGCCCCGACGAGCTGTTCGTACGCCCGGGCGTACTGGCGTCCGCGCAGGGCGCCGGGCGCGCGGTCGGCCGGGCGCCGGCCCCGGAGGGCGAACCCGTGCACCGCGGACCGCCGGCCGTCCGGGTCTCCGTCGCCGGTGCCCGGTCCGGCGTCCCCGCCCAGCACGTACCACTCGAAGTCGTGCTCGCGCAGGCCGTCCACCAGCCGGTCGCACCAGCCGTCGGCGCCACGCCGGGCATGTGGACGCACACCCTCGGTGAGCAGGGCAACGCGCACGGGAGACCTCCAGAGCAGAGCGGATCGACGGATTGCTGAGCGGCTCGATCGGCGCCCGGCCGCCCCCGCGTCCGACGCGGGGGCGGCCCGGGGCGGAGGAGCCGGCCCGCCGGGGGCATCGCGGCCCGGACCGGCGGCCGTCCCCCGGCCGCCGGTATCCCTCGGCGGCCGCCCTCCGGGTTCTCCGGCGGCCGCGTCCCCCCACACCTGTTCGGTCCGACAGCAGAAAGGTAGGACCGGCCTACGGCAATCCATCGGTCACATGCCTGGTTGCCACCTGAACGAGTGAACCGGAGTGACCACTTCCCGATCAGGGCGTTAACGGCGTCCGATCAAGGGGTATCCGTCGTGCCCCACACGACCCGTGCCCGGGTCAGCCGGCCCGCGCCAGCAGCTCCCGCACCGCCCGGGCCACCTCGCCGGGGTGCTCCATCATCGAGACGTGCCCGGAGTCCGGCAGGACCAGCAGCCGGGAGTCCGCGAAGGCCGTGCAGGCCCGGCGCGCCGAGCGGTACGAGACCAGCTTGTCGCGCAGCCCGTACACGAGCAGCACCGGCGCCTTCACCTGCGCGGCCTGCCGCCAGAGCGCCTGGTCGCCGCGCTCGGTGTAGGCGGAGACGATCCCGCGCACCGACCCGACCAGCGCCGGCACCGCGTACGGCAGCTCCTGCCGCCGCCGGTACTCGGCCACCGCCTCCGCCCGGACGGCCGGGGACAGGGCGTCCGGGTCCCCGTAGACCAGCCGCAGCACGTCACCGGCGGCCTCCTCGGGACCGCGCCCGTCGGCCCGCAGCCGGCGCAGCAGCCCGGGGACGCCGGGCACCGCGAGCAGCCCGGTCGGCCAGGCGGTGCGCTGCGGCGGGAGTTCGGGCAGGGCCGGCGAGATCAGGGTGAGGCTGCGGACGAGGTCCGGGCGCAGGGCGGCGAGCCGGACGGTGACGGCGCCGCCGAGCGAGTTGCCGAAGAGGTGGACCGGGCCGCGGCCGGACGCCTCCAGGTAGCCGATGACCGCGCGGACGTGCCCGGAGAGGGAGAGGTCGCCGTCCCGGGGCGGGGCGGAGTCACCGAAGCCGGGGAGGTCCACGGCCTCGCCGTCGACCAGGTCGGTGAGCCGGCCCAGGAGCGCCGTCCAGTTGGCGGCCGAGCCGCCGAGGCCGTGCACGAAGAGCGCCGGCGCCCGGCCGTCGGGCGCGGCCGGGGCGGGGTCGAGCCGGTGCACCGCCACGACAGCGCCGGGGACCTCCACGGTGCGCGACGGCGCCGGGGCGGCCGTCTCCGGTCGTACCTGCTGCTCAGCGCTGCTCATGGTGGACGATGGTAGTGAGCCGGTGCCGCCGCGTCCTGCGCACGGGCCGCGCCCGGAATGGTCGTCCCTGCCCTTGTCACACCACTGCCGGTGGCCGTGGTCAGCGCCGTATTGTGGGCTCCTGACAAGGGGGCTGGCCGCTTTTCTCACGCCTGCCAAGCGCGAAGGCGGTTACCCGAAAGTAGAATCGGTCATCTTGCCAACCCCGTACGACCCGTGAAATGAGGAGCGCCGTGACGGCCATCCAGGAGGCGCAGGAGCGCCCGCGCGGTGCCCGCCTGCCGCGAAGCGCCCGCCGTGAACAACTGCTCGGTGCCGCCCAGGAGGTGTTCGTCGCGCAGGGTTACCACGCGGCCGCCATGGACGACATCGCCGACCGCGCCGGGGTGAGCAAGCCGGTGCTCTACCAGCACTTCCCCGGGAAGCTGGACCTCTACCTGGCGCTGCTGGACAAGCACTGCGACGCCCTGGTCGATTCGACCCGCGAGGCGCTGGAGACGACCACCGACAACAAGCTGCGGGTGGCCGCGACGATGGAGGCGTACTTCAACTACGTCTCCAGCGAGTCCGGTGCCTTCCGGCTGGTCTTCGAGTCCGACCTGACCAACGAGCCGGCCGTGCGCGAGCGCGTCGAGCGGGCCGCGGAGGCCAGCGCGACGCTGGTCAGCAAGGTCATCCAGGAGGACACCGACCTCCCGGAGTCGGAGTCCAAGCTGCTCGCGGCCGGGGTCTGCGGCCTGGCCCAGATCACCGCGCGGTACTGGCTCTCCCAGGGACTGGAGATCCCGCGCGACGAGGCGGTCCGGCTGGTCGCCAGCCTGGCGTGGCGCGGCCTGAAGGGCTTCCCGATGCACCCGAACCTCGATTCCCCGGAGGCCCCCGCCCCCGGGCGGTGATCACCGGACCTTCGCCTCGGCACCGATCCGGTGCTCTATGGTGAAGCCGTACGGCGCGGTCGCCGCGAACGCTTGTCCCAGGCGGTCCGGTGCCCGCGCGTGGATGGCTGCAACCCCGGAGGGACGGAAGCCGTGGAGGTCAAGATCGGCGTGCAGAACGCGCCGCGCGAGATCGTCATCGAGAGCTCGCAGACTGCCGATGAGGTCGAGAGTGCGGTCGCCAAGGCGCTGGAGGGCACCTCGAAGCTCTTCACGCTGACCGACGAGCACGGCCGCCGCGTCATCGTCCCGGCCGAGCGCCTGGCGTACGTGGAGATCGGCGAGCAGGCCGCCCGCAAGGTCGGTTTCGGCACGCTCTGAGCTGTCCTGCGGTGCCCCGTCCCCTCGCCGAGGGGGCGGGGCACCGTCGCGTGTACGGCCGGGGGGAGCGGGGTACGGCGAGAGTGCGGCCGGCCGCGTGGCCGCACACTCGCGCCCCGGGGAGGCACCCTTGCTGGTCGAGACGCTCGCCTTCGTCCTCGTCGGCCTGTTCGTCGGCGCCACCGCGCTGCTGTCGCTGCCCGCGTACTTCCCCTCCGGGTGGGGGCTGACGATGGGGACGGCGCTGGTCTCCGCGCTGCTGGCCGGGGTGATCGCGCACTTCACGCTGGACGGCGAGTACCCGGCGGCCGGCATCGCGGTCTCGGCGGTCGCCTCGGCCCTGCTCACCTCGGTACTGGCGCGGCCCGACCTCGCCGCCGGCCGGCAGCCGGCCCACCGGCACCGCCCGCACCGGACGGGCTCCCACCGGCGGCACCGGCACGCCTGAGCCGCCCGGCCCCGGGGAGGCCGGGGTCCGGAGAAGGCCGGGGCCCCGGGGAGGCCGCGGCCCGACCGGCTAGGAGGCGAGGCCGAGCGCGGCCATCCGCCGGGTGTGCGCCTCGGTGATCCGGTTGAACATCTTGCCGACCTCGACCAGGTCGAAGCCCTGCACGCTGACGCCGCCGACCAGCAGGTTGGAGAGCGCGTCCCGCTCGGCGACCACCCGCTGGGCCTGGCTGAGCGCCTCGCCCATCAGCCGGCGGCCCCAGAGCGCCAGCCGGCCGCCGGCCCGCGGGTCGGCCTCGATGGCCTGGCGGACCTTGTCGACGGCGAACTGGGCGTGGCCGGTGTCCGACATGACGCCGAGGACCAGGTCACGGGTGTCGTCGTCCAGCCGGACGGCCACCTCGCGGTAGAAGTCGGTCGCGATCGCGTCGCCGACGTACGCCTTGACCAGGCCCTCCAGCCAGTCCGAGGGCGCGGTCATCCGGTGGAACAGCTCCAGCGGCTCGACGAAGGGCCGCATCGCCTCCTGCGGGTCCGCGCCGACCTCGGCCAGCCGGTCGTGCAGCCGCTGGTAGTGCTGGAACTCGGCGGAGGCCATCCGGGCCAGCGCCGCCTTGTCGGCCAGGTCGGGCGCCAGCTTGGCGTCCTCGGCGAGCCGCTCGAAGGCGCTCAGCTCGCCGTACGCGAGGGCGCCGAGCAGGTCCAGCACGGCCGCCCGGTAGCCGGGGTCGGCCGAGCAGCTCGCCCAGTCCCCGATCGAGCCGTCCGCCACGTCCTGCGTCTCACCACGGTTCTCCATGACCCGCCACCTTAGTCCCGATCCGTCCCGGGTCGCTCCCCGCACACGCCCGGCCCATCCGCTCCGCCCGGCCCCGGCGGGGCCCCGCGGGCGGCCGGGTCGGACCGCTCCGACCTGCGATGTCGTCCGCGTCACGTGTTCGAGTCGTCGGGTGACTGTATGGTGGTACGGAGGCCCGTCGTGCTCGCACGGTGTCACCGCCGTCTCGGTGTGCCGGGCAAGCCCGCTCCGAAGCGGCACCGTCCGTCAGGACGTGTCCGTACCGGAAGCCGGGACCTCAACGTACGCGGATGCCCGGTCGGAGAGCCGATCGGCTCCGACCAGGGCTTGGACTTCAAGCCTTGGCACCGCATCAGTGGCCGAGCGAGGGCCGCCGAGACCGCGCCATCCCGGCGCAGGTCCCGCGCAGGTCCCTCACGGGAATCCTCCCCGACGCCGCCGGCGACGCGCCCCACTGGGCCGCGCGCACCGGCCGGCCGCAGGGACCGGCGCGGTTGTGCGTCCGCGCAGCTGTATCCGGGGCCGAACAGGCCCTGCACAGCCGCGCGGCTGCCCGCCCGCCGCTCGCTCTCGGCCCCTCCACACGGAAGAGGCAGCACCCTGTCCACCACCGCTGAACCCGCAAAGACCACCTTCCGGGACCTGGGGATCCTCCCGGAGACCGCCGAGGCCCTCGAGTCCGTCGGCATCGTCCACCCCTTCCCCATCCAGGAGATGACCCTGCCGGTCGCGCTGACCGGCCACGACGTCATCGGCCAGGCCAAGACCGGCACCGGCAAGACGCTCGGCTTCGGCCTGCCGCTGATCGAGCGCGTCGTCGTGCGGGCCGACATCGACGCCGGCCGCGCCGACGAGGACCAGCTCACCGACGCGCCGCAGGCACTGATCGTCGTCCCGACCCGCGAGCTCTGCACCCAGGTCACCAACGACCTGCAGACCGCCGGCAAGGTCCGCGACGTCCGCGTGCTCGCCGTCTACGGCGGCCGGGCCTACGAGCCGCAGGTCGAGGCGCTGAAGAAGGGCGTCGACATCGTCGTCGGCACCCCGGGCCGCCTGCTCGACCTGGCCGGCCAGAAGAAGCTGAACCTCTCCAAGGTCCGCGCGCTGGTCCTGGACGAGGCCGACGAGATGCTCGACCTCGGCTTCCTGCCGGACGTCGAGAAGATCATCACCATGCTGCCGGCCAAGCGGCAGACCCTGCTGTTCTCGGCCACCATGCCGGGCCAGGTCATCAGCCTCGCCCGCCGGTACATGAGCCAGCCGACCCACATCCGGGCCACCGCTCCGGACGACACCGGCAGCACCGTCGCCAACACCGAGCAGCACATCTTCCGTGCGCACTCGCTCGACAAGGTCGAGATGGTCTCGCGCATCCTGCAGGCCGACGGCCGCGGGCTGGCGATGATCTTCTGCCGGACCAAGCGGACCGCCGCCGACGTCGCCGACCAGCTGACCCAGCGCGGCTTCGCGGCCGGCGCCGTCCACGGCGACCTCGGCCAGGGCGCCCGCGAGCAGGCCCTGCGGGCGTTCCGCAACGGCAAGGTCGACGTGCTGGTCTGCACCGACGTCGCGGCCCGCGGCATCGACGTCGAGGGCGTCACGCACGTGATCAACTACCAGTGCCCCGAGGACGAGAAGACCTACCTGCACCGGATCGGCCGCACCGGCCGGGCCGGCGCCTCGGGCACCGCCGTCACGCTGGTCGACTGGGACGACATCCCGCGCTGGCAGCTGATCAACAAGGCGCTCGACCTGAAGTTCAACGAGCCGGAGGAGACCTACTCCACCTCGCCGCACCTGTTCGAGCTGCTGAAGATCGCCAAGGGCACCACCGGTGTGCTGCCGCGCTCGGAGCGGACCCGGGCCGGGCTCGGCGCGGAGGAGGTCGAGGACCTCGGCGAGACCGGCGGGCGCGGTTCGCGCTCGGCCGGTGCCGCCCGGGGCCGCGGCGGACGGGCGGGCGGCCCCGGCCGGTCCGGCCCCGCCGAGACCGTCGCCACCGAGGAGAAGCCGGCCCGCAAGACCCGCGAGCGCCGCCGCACCCGCCGCGGCAGCGCGGTCGACGAGGCCGTCGAGGGCACCGCCACCGACGCCGCCGTCGCCGAGGCCACCGTGCCGGGGACCCCGGCCGTCGAGGGCGCCGAGGGCGATTCCGCGGCCCCGCGCCGCCGCCGTCGCCGCTCGCGCGGTGCGGCGTCCGGCGAGGACGCCACCGCCGCCGTGGCGGAGGCTCCGGCCGCCGTCGCCGAGGCCGCCGTCGCGGCTCCGGCCGCCGAGCCGGTCGCCGAGGAGAAGCCGAAGCGCACCCGCACCCGGGCCAAGAAGGTCGCGGCGCCCGCCGAGACCGCCCCGGCGGAGGCCGCCGAGGCCGCCCCCGAGGCCGCCCCCGAGGCCGCTGGCGAGGCCGCCGGCGAGGCTCCGGCCCCGCGTCGGCGCACCCGCACCCGCCGCCCGGCGGCCGCCCCCGAGGCGACCCCGGAGAGCTGACCCGCCCTGTCCGAAGGGGGCGGCCGGAACCTTCCGGCCGCCCCCTTCGGCATCGGCACACCCGGCACCACCGGGCGGACGACGGCTCGACGGCTCAGCGGACCGACGGACCGACGGACCGACAGACCAACGGCAGACCCTAGGCTCGGAGCCGTCCGCCCCGGTGCGGCCCCGCCGCCCAGGTCCCCAGGAGGTCCCGTCCATGAGCACGCCGCCGTTCCTCACCCTCCCGCCCTGCGCACGTGCACTGCGGGTGGCGACGGCACGCGGCGGGTTCGCCGCGCTGCGGGCGGAGCCGGCGGGGGCGGTGCGCGGGTCCGCGCTGCTGGTGCCCGGGTTCACCGGCAGCAAGGAGGACTTCATCGCGCTGCTGGAGCCGCTGGCGGCGGCGGGCTACCGGGTGACGGCGGTCGACCAGCGCGGGCAGTACGAGACCGGCGGCCCGGACGACCCCGCCGCCTACGCGGTGGCCGCGCTGGGCGCCGACGTGCGGGCCCTCACCGACGCGCTGCTGGCCGAGGCCCGCGCGGCCGACGGCGGAGCCGGACGGCTGCACCTGCTCGGCCACTCCTTCGGCGGCCAGGTGGTCCGGGAGGCCGTCCTGGCCTCCTCGGCCGGGGCGGCGGCCCTCGCCGGGACCGCCGTTCCGCCGCCGTGGGCGACGCTGACGCTGATGTCCACCGGGCCGGGCCCGATCGACCCCGGCGAGGCGGAGCGGACCAAGCTGCTGGTCGACGTGCTGCCGACGATGTCCCTGGAGGAGATCTGGCAGGTGATGCGGCAGATGGAGGAGGGCAGCGGCGACCGCGCCCGCCGCCCCGCCCCCGAGGTGGCCGCGTTCCTGCACCGCCGCTGGCTGGCCAACGTGCCGCAGTCGCTGATCACCACCGGCGGCCACCTGGTCGCCGCGCCGGACCGGGCGGACGAACTCGCCGCGGTGGTGGCCGCCGGGCTGCCCGCCCTGGTCCTCTCCGGGGTGCGGGACTACGCGTGGCCGGTGCCGGAGCAGACCGCGATGGCCGCCCGGCTGGGCGCGCTCCGGGTGGTGGTCGAGGACGCCGGCCACTCCCCCAACGCCGAGCAGCCGGCCGCCACCGCCGCCGCCCTGGCCTCCTTCTGGGCCTGACCGCCTCCGCTCCTCCCGACACCCCGCCGGCAGCGCCGACCGGGGCCCCGCCGTAGGGCCTCTCCGGGGGCCCTGGTAAAAGGCATGGCGACAAAATTCGTTAGTTGCGGTAATATTTGATTTGGTCCTGGAAGCATCGTCGACAGTGACGTCGGCGTGCCATCGACGCGCATCATCCGAAACCAGGACTTCACGGACGGGCAACGGCCCGGTAGCAGCGCCACCGCAGAGTGGTTCGCGAGGGACCGGACGCCCTTGGCAAGCAGGGGGGAGCCCTCTTTGCCGCAACGGTCGGTCGACCGTTCGACCCGACAGACCCCGAAAGGGCTGATACCGACTCAGCCACGCGCGCCCCGCCCGACGGGGCCAGGAAAGGAGACGCCCATGCGCTTCGAGATCCTCCGACTGGACGACATCCACGGCACCGCCACCGACCGCCTGATCGCCGACGCCGAGACCGTCCGCGAGCTCGTCCAGGCCGCCGCCCGCACCGGCGAACGCCTGCTCATCCGTCCGTGCCCGGCCGTCTGACCGGCCTCCGCGGCGTCTCCGGCAGAGAGCCCTCACCCGCCGCCGACGAGCCGGGACCGTCCGACCCGGACGTTCCGATACCGCACTGACGCCCCGTCACCGCACCAGCGAGGACGGGGCGTCAGTGCGTCCGGGACCGACCGGTGCCGCACACCGGCCCGCGCCGCGGACGTTTGCCGCCGCCCCGCGCTGGACAATTCCCCAACGGGATCCGCCCGCACCGCGCCCACCCCGCGCCGGACGGGCGTCCGCCACCGACAGGTGCCGCCGGACCGCCCTCCGTACGGGTGATCGTCCTTGACGCGGCGGTCCGGAGGGAGGAGCGTTGTCGGCTATGAGGGGCGAGCCAAGCTGCCCGAGGTGCGCCGGTCGGGTCCGCGCCCCCGGTCTGTTCTCAGACACCTGGCAGTGCGACCGGCACGGCGCCGTGCATCCGATGCAACCGGTGCTGCCCCCGAGCGTGGAGGCGCTCGGCGTCGCCGTCGCCCGGTCCCAGGTCCCCGTCTGGCTCCCCTGGCCGCTCCCGGTCGGCTGGCTGTACACCGGCATCGCGCACGTCGGTGACGACGTCTCGGGGGCCCGCGCCACCGCCGTCGCCTGCGCCGGGCCGGCGCCGCTCGGCGGGTTCGGCGAACTGGTGCTGGTCGCCGAGGAGCTGGGCGTAGGCCTCGGCGCCCGCTACGCCGGGCTCCCCGGGCCGGACCCGGGCGAGTCGGTCTCCCTCTACAAGCCGGCGGACGCCAAGCTGCTTGCCGCCGGGCGGCCCACCCCGATGTTCCACGTCCCGGACGCACCGGCCGACCGCGCGGTCTTCGTCGGCGAGGCCCGCGGCCTCTGGCTCTGGGCGGTGGCCTGGCCGGAGCAGTCGGCGCTGGTGATGTACGACGAGCTGGTGCTGACCGACCTCAGGGAGGCCGGTGCGGAGCTGGACCTGCTGCCCTGCGGGGCGGTCTCCCCCCGGCTGCTCGGCTGACGCCGGACGGCCTGTGGCCCGACACCCGGGCGCACTATCCTGGGCCGCACTCAGCCGACGACCCAGGGAGCACCGCCCGTGCGCATCGACCTGCACGCCCACAGCAACGCCTCCGACGGCACGGACAGCCCGGCCGAACTGGTCGCGGCGGCGGTCGCGGCCGGACTGGACGTCGTGGCACTGACCGACCACGACACGGTGGCGGGCCACACCGAGGCGGCCGAGGCGGTGCACGCGCTGCCCGCCGGCACCCGGCTGACGCTCGTCCCCGGTGCCGAGCTCTCCTGCCGGGTGGACGACATCTCGATGCACCTGCTGGCCTACCTGTTCGACCCCGCCGAGCCGGACTTCGCGGCCGAGCGCGAACTGGTGCGCACCGACCGGTTCCGGCGCGGCCGGGCGATCGTCGAGCGCTGCCGCGAGCTGGGCGCGGACATCAGCTGGGAGCAGGTGCAGCGGATCGCGGGAAGCGGCTCGGTGGGCCGGCCGCACATCGCCAGCGCACTGGTCGAGGCGGGCATGGTGGCGGAGGTCTCGGACGCGTTCACCGCGGACTGGCTGGCCAACGGCGGGCGGGCGGACGTCCCCAAGCACGAGACCGACCCGGTGACGGCGGTCCGGCTGGTCCGGGCGGCCGGCGGGGTGCCGGTGTTCGCCCACCCGGGGGCGGTGAAGCGCGGGCGGACCGTCTCCGACCAGGTCATCGCCGACCTCGCGGCCGCCGGGCTGGCCGGGCTGGAGGTCGACCACATCGACCACGACGAGCCGGCCCGGGACCGGCTGCGCGGACTGGCGGCCGAGTTGGGGCTGCTGACCACCGGGTCCAGCGACTACCACGGCGCCCGCAAGACGGTCCGGCTCGGAGCGCACACCACCGATCCCGCCGCCTACGAGGCGCTGGTGGACCAGGCGACCGGCGCGAAGCCCATCGGCGGCTGAGCACCCGGCGCCCCTCGCGCCGGTGTGCGGGGGCGGCCGACGTGGTGCGGCCGCCCCCGCACGCCCCATGACGGGGCCTCAGTCCAGCGGGACGCCCCGGCGGTCCGGGTCGCGCAGGTCGGTGCCGTGCTGGAGCCAGCGCTCCTGCAGCGCCGTCGCGCCGTGCACCCGCTTCCAGCCGGCCTCGTTGGGGGTCATCGGCAGCAGCGGCAGGAAGCGGACCGGGTCGGCGGGCTCGTCCAGCTCCAGGTCCTCGACCAGACCGCCGGGTTCGGCGGCCAGCACCGAGGTGAACGGCGCGCCGTCCCAGAGCGGGGAGCCGAGGTCCAGCGAGCCGCCGGGGGCCACCACCAGCCCCTCGACCTGCGGCGTCGCGGCGAAGGTGGCCAGCGTGCGGAGCACGCTGTCGCGCCCGCCACGGACCGTCAGAACCAGTTCGGCGCGCGGGCCGCGGACCTGGTCGGCGACCATGGCGGTCGGATCGGCCATCGGTGCGGCGGCCATCCCGAGCGTGGCGTAGCGGACCATGCCCTCGGGGTCGGGGCCGAAGCGCAGCACCTCGATCCGGTCGGCGCCCAGGAAGGTGACGGCGGCGCGGCCGCTCGGCTCGCCGAAGCTGGTGAGCAGCCGGGCCTCGACGGCCGCCAGCACCTCCTCGCGGGAGAGGCCGGTGCCGCCGGGGGCCGGAGAGGCACCGCCGGAGGCCGGGGAGCCACCGCCGGAGGCCGGGGACGGGTCACCGGAGGCCGGGGAGGGATCGCCGAAGAGCGGGAAGTCGTGCGCCATGCCGGTGAGCGTAACCCGGGCGCCCCGCGCCGTAGGCACGGCCGCCATGCGAACACCGGAGCGGCGAGGGCCGGTCAGATGTTAGTGTGAGCGACTGGCTACCGGGGATCCTTTCCTCCGGGGCAGCGGCGCGAAGGAGGTGGTTGCGGTGGATACCAGCCGACCATGCAGTACCGGCAGCTCTACCCGGCCCGGACGCCTTCCCCGTACCCCTCGCCACGCGGGCTGAAACAGCGGGCCTGAGAAACCTCGGCAGCAGCTGGACCAGTCGCCCCGCACCGACGGCACGGCGGTTTCCGGTCCGGCCGGGAGAGCACCCTCACCGACGTCCGGTCGTTCCGTCTCGCGTGCCCCAGCAAGGCCGAGGACCGACCGCAGGCGCCGGATTCCATCGGTGTTCCTCTGCCGTCGCACCACGGCCACCCGTCACCGCGCCGCCGTGCGGCGGCTCCTGCCCAAGGGAGCCTGCCATGTCGATGATCAACAGCCTGCGCGCAGCCGTCCGCACCAACCGCCGTCGCTCGGCGTCGGCGCTGTTCGACACGATCCACCCGGGCCAGAGCCCTTCCGCGGTGGTGGACTGCGCGGTCTACCAGGACGGCAAGCGCCTGGGCGAGAGCTGCAGCCCGCGCGAGGCGGCCCGGCTGGTCAAGGCCTCGAAGCAACTGCCCGACGGCTCCGGGTCGTTCAGCTGGATCGGACTGCACGAGCCGACCGAGGCGGAGTTCGAGGGGATCGCGCAGCGGTTCGGGCTGCACCCGCTGGCGGTCGAGGACGCGGTGCACGCGCACCAGCGGCCGAAGGTCGAACGATACGACGACGTACTGTTCGCCGTCTTCAAGACGATCCGGTACGTCGACCACGACCAGCTCACGCCGACCAGCGAGGTGGTCGAGACCGGCGAGCTGATGGTGTTCGCCGGGCGGGACTTCGTGATCACCGTCCGGCACGGCGGACACAGCTCGCTGAAGGCGCTGCGGCACCGGCTGGAGGCCGACGCGGACGGCACCGGGCTGCTCGGCAAGGGCCCGTCGGCGGTGCTGCACGCGATCGCCGACCAGGTGGTGGACAACTACCTGCTGGTCGCCGACCGGCTGCAGACCGACGTGGACGAGATCGAGTTCGACGTCTTCTCCAACCGGGGCGGCCGGGGCACCGACGTCGGCCGGGTCTACCAGCTCAAGCGCGAAGTGCTGGAGTTCAAGCGGGCGGTGGCGCCGCTGCTGCGGCCGATGCAGCAGCTCTCGGAGCCGCTGCAGCGGCTGGTCGACCCGGAGATCCAGAAGTACTTCCGGGACGTCGCCGACCACCTGGCCCGGGTCACCGAGCAGGTGCACGGCTTCGACGAGCTGCTGAACTCGCTGCTCCAGGCCAATCTGGCGCAGGTCTCGGTGGCGCAGAACGAGGACATGCGCAAGATCACCGCCTGGGCGGCGATCTTCGCCGTGCCGACCATGATCACCGGCGTGTACGGCATGAACTTCGACTACATGCCGGAGCTGCACCACCGGTACGGCTACCCGATGGTGCTCGGCAGCGTGGTGCTGATCTGCGTCGGGATGTACCGCGGCTTCCGCCGCAACGGCTGGCTGTAGGCGCCGCGCCACGGCCGGCCGCGGGGCGGCGCCCGCGGCCGACGGCCCCGACCGGAAGCCGCTACCGGCGACCGGCCCGGGCGACCAGCACCAGGCCGAGCAGGATCAGCACCACCGCCGGGTAGGCGGCCACCGGGGGCCACTGGCCGAGCCAGAGCGCGGCGATCAGCGCGGCACCCGGGGTCTCCAGCAGCACCGCGGTGGAGGTGACCGAGGGGCCGAGCGTGCGCACCACCCGGTTGCTCAGCGAGTGGCCCAGCAGCTGGGCGGTGACCATCAGCAGCACGATCTGCCACCAGGCCCCGGCCGGCCAGCCGGACAGCGGCGTCCCGGCGGCCAGGCAGACCGCCAGCAGGACCACGGCGGTGGTGGTGTAGCAGACCAGCGTGTACGCGGTGGTGCTGACGGTCCGGCGGACCTCGGCGCCGAGCAGCACGTACCCGGCGGCGGCCAGGCCCGCGCCGAGCGCGAGCGCGTCGCCGGCCAGGGCGCGCGGCGAGAGCGACAGGTCGACCCCGGTCAGCACCAGGACGCCGGCGAACGCCACCGCCATCCCGAGCCAGACCATCCGCGGCGCCCGCACCCCGAGCAGCCGCATCAGCAGGATGGTCCAGAGCGGGGTGGTGGTGACCAGCGCGGTCGCCGAGGCGACCGAGGTCATCCGCAGGCTGGGCATCCAGAGCGCGAAGTGGACGGCGAGCAGGGCGCCGGCCGCGACGGCCAGCAGCAGCGCCCGCCGGGAGATGCCGCGCAGCTCGGCCCGGTGGCGCAGCAGCGCGTAGGGGCCGAGCACGCCGACCGACATGACGTTGCGCCAGAGGGCGATCGCCAGGGCGGGCGCGGCCGTGGCGCTGATCAGCGGCGCGGACAGCGAGATGCCCGTGACGGAGACGGCGAGCAGCAGCAGGTCGAACCTGGGGAGCGGCTGCGAACGGGCCCCGGCGGGCCCGGCGGTGACGGGCCCGCCGGTGACGGGCCCGCCGGTGACGGGGACGTCGGGGACGGCGGGGGCGGCGGCGGTCTCTGGCGGGACGGCGGGCACGGCGCTCCTCTGCTTCGGAGTGAGGGGTGCGGGGCTGGCGGCTCCTACCGTAAGGCCCGTGCGGCGGTGACGGAACTGTCGCCCGAACCGCGAGACATCGCCCGGACGGCTCAGGCCGTACGCTGTGCGCCATGGACCGTACGCCTGCCGCAGCCGCGACCGCCGACGACTTCCTCGACCGGGCCCTGCTGGAGGAGGCCGCGAAGAAGTCCGGCCTGCTCTGGGTCCGGGCGGACGGCCAGGAGCACGGCCGGGCGGTCTGGCACGCCTGGCACGACGGCGCGGTCGTGGTCGTCGGCGACGGCGGCGAGCAGCCGCTGCACGGACTGACCGGCGGAGCGGGCGCGGTGGTGACCGTCCGGAGCAAGGACAAGGGCGGCCGGCTGACCGGCTGGCCGGCCCGGGTCGTCGAGCTCGCACCGGGGAGCGAGGCCTGGCTGGGCGCCGTCGAGGAGCTCAAGGGCAAGCGGCTGAACGCGCCCGACACCGACACCATCGCCGACCGCTGGGCCCGCGAGTGCCGGGTGCTCCGGCTGGAGCCGGCCGGCACGGCGGGCGGCGAACTCACCGAGTACCCGGGCGCGATGCCGGACGCCTCGCACGCCGCCGCCCCGATGCCCACCCCGGCCACCACCCGGCGGCCGATCCCGGCCGGCCTGCCGAAGCTGCTGTTCAAGCGCCGCAAGGGCTGAGCCCGGCCGCGCGCCCCGTACCGCCGACCGTCCCGCGCTCCGACCGCGGGCGCGGTACCCGACACCCCTCCCGACACCCCTCCCGCCGCCGCCCCGGCACCACCCAGGCGCCCGATTCGCCCCGGTTTCCACCGAGCCCGGGCACCGGTCCACGAGTAGCCTTGGCCGCGGGGCGTGCCCGTGCACCCGTGCGCCCGACCGGGCGTCGAGCGAGGCGAGGGAGTCCATGGCAGGGGCAGGCAGCCGGGTCTTCATCTCGCACCTCTCCGGCGTCGCCGTCTTCGACCCGATCGGCGACCAGGTCGGCCGGGTCCGGGACGTGGTGGTCACGCTCCGCCTCGGCGGCCGCCCGCCCCGGGTGCTCGGCCTGGTCGTCGAGGTGATCGGCCGCCGCCGGATCTTCCTCCCCATGACCAGGGTGACCAGCCTCGAATCCGGCCAGGTGCTGACCACCGGCGTGATCAACATGCGCCGCTTCGAACAGCGCCCGTCCGAGACCCTCGTCCTCGGCGAACTGCTGGACCGCACCGTCACCTGGAGCAAGACCGAGCAGGACGTCACCGTCCTGGACGTCGCGATGGTGCAGACCCGGCTGCGCGAGTGGGAGATCAGCAAGGTCTTCGTCCAGGTCGGCCGGCCCGGCCGGCTTCGCAAGTCCAAGGGCGAGACGCTCACCCTGGACTGGAAGGACGTCACCGGCTTCGCCCTCGCCGAGGAGAACCAGGGCGCCGCCAACCTGCTCGCCACCTTCGACCAGCTGCGCCCCGCCGACCTCGCCAACGTCATGCACCACCTCTCCGCCAAGCGCCGCGCCGAGGTCGCCGCCGCGCTCGACGACGAACGGCTCGCCGACGTCCTGGAGGAGCTGCCCGAGGACGACCAGGTCGAGATCATCGGCAAGCTCAAGGACGAACGGGCCGCCGACGTCCTGGAGGCGATGGACCCGGACGACGCCGCCGACCTGCTCTCCGAACTGCCCGGCGACGAGGCCGAGCGGCTGCTCCAGCTGATGGAACCGGAGGAGGCCGAACCGGTCCGCCGCCTGCTCACCTACGAGGAGAACACCGCCGGCGGCCTGATGACCACCGAGCCGATCGTGCTGGAACCCGACGCCACCGTCGCCGAGGCGCTGGCCCGCGTGCGGGTCTCCGACAACAAGCCCGCACTGGCCGCACAGGTCTTCGTCTGCCGCCCGCCCAACGAGACGCCGACCGGCAAGTACCTGGGCACCGTGCACTTCCAGCGGCTGCTGCGCGAACCCCCGTACACCCTGGTCGGCTCGCTGGTGGACGACGACCTCGACCCGCTGCCGCCGGACACCCCGCTGACCCTGATCACCAGCTACCTGGCGACCTACAACATGGTCGCCGCCCCCGTGGTCGACGAGGCCGACCACCTGGTCGGCGCCGTCACCGTCGACGACGTCCTCGACCACCTGCTGCCCGAGGACTGGCGCGAGGCCGCCCCGCACGGGCCGGCCGACGAGAGAGAGGTGACCGGTGGACGCTGACCGCAAGGGCCGCCGGGACGACACCCCCCGCCAGCGCCTCCAGGGCGAACTGCGCCAGCTGCGCGAACTGCGCGCCCGCGAACGCGGCCGCACCCAGCGCGCCGAACCCCCGGCCCCCGGCGGCGGCCGCAGCCGGCTCGACCAGCCGCGCACCACCCGCCCCGGCCTGATCACCCTGCCGACGTACGATCCGGAGGCCTTCGGCAAGCTCTCCGAGCGGATCGCACGCTTCCTCGGCACCGGCCGGTTCATCGTCTGGATGACGATCGTGGTGGTCGTCTGGGTGGGCTGGAACACCGTCCTGCCGGACCAGGTGCACTTCGACGACTACCCGTTCATCTTCCTCACCCTGATGCTCTCGCTCCAGGCCTCGTACGCGGCGCCGCTGATCCTGCTCGCACAGAACCGCCAGGACGACCGGGACCGCGTCAACATGGAGCAGGACCGCGCCCGGAGCGACCGCAACATCGCCGACACCGAGTACCTCACCCGCGAGGTGGCCGCCCTGCGCCAGGGCCTCGGCGAGGTCGCCACCCGCGACTTCCTCCGCTCCGAACTCCAGTCCCTGCTCAAGGAGATCGACGAGCGCCGGGAGGCCTCCGAGGTGCTGTGACCCTCGGCACCGCTACCGACGGGTCAACCGACACACCCGGCGCCGTACCATCGAGACATGGCCAACGAGACAGAGGTCGCGGCCGGCGTCACGGAAGAGTCCGTACGCCAGGCGCTCGCGACCGTCAACGACCCGGAGATCAACCGCCCGATCACCGAGATCGGCATGGTGAAATCGGTCGGGATCGACGAGGGCGGCGCCGTGCGCGTCGCGGTCTACCTGACCGTCTCCGGCTGTCCGATGCGCGACACCATCACCGCCCGGGTCCGCGAGGCCGTCGGCAGGGTCCCCGGCGTGACCGGCGTCGAGGTCGAGCTCGACGTGATGAGCGACGAGCAGCGCAAGGAGCTCTCCCAGCTGCTGCGCGGCGGCGCCCCCGAGCGGGAGATCCCGTTCGCCAAGCCCGGCACCCTGACCCGGGTCTACGCGGTCGCCTCCGGCAAGGGCGGCGTCGGCAAGTCCTCGGTCACCGTCAACCTCGCGGCCGCGATGGCCGCGGACGGCCTGAAGGTCGCCGTGGTCGACGCCGACATCTACGGCCACAGCGTGCCGCGCATGCTGGGCGTCGAGGGCCGGCCCACCCAGGTCCAGGACATGATCATGCCGCCGCAGGCGAACGGCGTGAAGGTCATCTCGATCGGCATGTTCACCCCGGGCAACGCCCCGGTGGTCTGGCGCGGCCCGATGCTGCACCGCGCGCTCCAGCAGTTCCTGGCCGACGTGTACTGGGGCGACCTGGACGTCCTGCTGCTGGACCTGCCGCCCGGCACCGGCGACATCGCCATCTCGGTGGCCCAGCTGGTCCCCAACGCGGAGATCCTGATCGTCACCACCCCGCAGATGGCCGCCGCCGAGGTGGCCGAGCGGGCCGGCACCATCGCGGTGCAGACCCACCAGAAGATCGTCGGCGTGATCGAGAACATGTCCGGCATGCCCTGCCCGCACTGCGACGAGATGATCGACGTGTTCGGCACCGGCGGCGGCCAGACCGTGGCCGACGCGCTCACCCGCACCGTCGGCGCCACCGTCCCGGTGCTCGGCTCGATCCCGATCGACGTCCGGCTGCGCGAGGGCGGCGACGACGGCCGCCCGGTCGTCCTGGCCGCCCCCGACTCCCCGGCCGCCGCCGCCCTGCGCGCCGTCGCCGGCAAGCTCGGCGGCCGCCAGCGCGGCCTCTCCGGCCTCTCCCTCGGCCTCACCCCGAAGAACAAGTTCTGACGCGTCGCCAGGGGCCGTGAGGCCGTGGAAGGGGCCCGCCGGTATCCGGCGGGCCCCTTCGTGCGCACCGCGGGCTACGGGCGGGTGTAGGCGGTCAGGTCGGGGACGGTGGCGAAGCCGGCGCCGTAGGCGCTGACGCCGCGGCCGTAGGCGCCCAGCAGGACGCCGGGGGCCTCGCCGGCCAGGACCCAGCCGTACTCGGACTCGCGGTAGCGGAACGGCTGCGGCAGGCCGTTGACCGGGAGGCTGAGGGTGGACCAGCCGGGGCCGGCCAGGTCGTCGGCGAGGTCCCAGGCGAGCCCGGACTGCTGGTCCAGCCAGTCCTGGCGCCGCGCCCGGTCCAGCTGGCCCGGCCAGGTCGCGGCGAGCAGGCCGGAGCCGGCCAGCCACGCGGCGGAGGAGGCGGAGGTCGCCTCCAGGGTGCCGGTGTTGTCGGCGCTGCGCCGGCTGTCCCGGCGGGCCACGGTGACGACCACGGCGAACTTCCGCACGTCCCGCGGCTCGTACTGGCGGGCCGGCTCCTCGCCGTGCCCCAGGCTGCCGTAGTCGACGCTGCCCCTGGCCCCCGCGCGCGGGCCGGCGGCACCGAAGCCGCCGGGCTGCAGGTAGCGGCGGCCGGTCCAGCCGTCGTCCAGGCCGTACCAGGGGAAGTCCGCGGACAGGTACGGCACCAGCGGGTCCGCCGGACCGGCCTGCCCGCCGACCACCGGTCCGCCGGCCGTGGCCGTTCCCACCGCCTGACTCGTCGTGTCCATCCCCGGGCCTCCTCAACCGCACGTGTCCTGCCGTGGCGCGCTCCCATCGTGGCGTACCGCGGCGTCCCCGCCGACCGTCTTCGGTCCGGAAGGGACCGGAAAGTGACAGACGGCACAGCGGGAACAATCAGCACAATAGCGGCGCACACGCCGCCGCCCCGCTCAGCCGTGCGGCCGGGCGGGGCGGTGGTTCCGTCGGGCGGGCGAGTCACCCTGCCCCGAGCCGAAGGGCCGCGCCGGCGCCGACTGTCGGCACCGGGTCGAGCGGCCCGGAGGCGAGCGGGCGAGTCACAGCTCAGGTGGCGTCCGGGTCGAACGGGGGGCGCTCGCCGGGCTGCAGCGGGGTGCCGGCGGAGGCGGCCACCGGGGCCGCGACCGAGGACTTGTCCACCGAGACGGTGCCGACCCGGCCGTGGCCGTTCACGGCGGCGGCGGGCTTGTCGTCCAGCACCGAGCGGATGTCGAGGCTGTCCCGCATGTCCTTGAGGCCCAGCGGGTCCTCCTCGCCGCCCATGAGCTGCTTGCGGACGAAGGTCTTCGGGTTGAGGTCCTCGAACTCGAAGTCCTTGAACTCCGGGCCGAGCTCGCTGCGGATGTCCTCCTTCGCGGTGTCGGCGAAGGAACGGATCTTCCGGATGAAGCCCATGGTGTCCTGGATCAGCTTCGGCAGCTTGTCCGGACCGAAGATCACGATGGCCATGATGGCCAGGGTCAGGACCTCCAGTGTGCCCACGTCGCTGAACACCAAAGCTCCCTAAGCTCGCGATCGGACAACGTCCCTCACAGCGTAATGGCCATCGGCGGGTTCACGACCCCCCGTGTGATGAAGCCGTGGTGAAGACCCGCCGATGACCGTGGCCGCAGGGGCCGCCGTGGTCTACCTGTTCTCGTGGTGCAGGCCCGCGACCCCGGAGCTCGGGGTCCGGTCCGGCACCTCGTGCGGTGTGTGGGCGTCCCGGGTGACCGCCACCGGGCGGACCGGGAAGTCGACCGGCACCTGGGCGTTCATCGGGACCAGTCCGCCGCCGCGGCCGTTGCCGCCGGCCGGGCTGATCGTGGTGCCGTGCTGCTCCTCGCCCGGGCCGGCGAACCCGCCGACCCCGCCGAGCGTCACCGCGGCGACCGAGAAGGCGCCGGCGGCGGCGAAGACGAAGCGGCGTCCGCGCGGCGGCGCCTGCCGCACCACCGGGGCCGCCGCGGCCAGCGGCTGCGGGCCGACCGGGGCCACCGGGCGGGCGGTCCGCCGGCCCATCAGCGGGCGCAGCACCGAGCCGCCGCGGCCGAACGCCCGCGGGTCGACCCCGGGCAGTGGCGCGTCGGCGCCCAGCGCGCCCGCTCCGAAGGAGGCTCCGGCGCCCCGGCCGAACGAGCCGCCGTCCAGCCGGCTGCCGCCGAGCGTCCCGGCGGCCGGCACGCCGCCGCCGGGCAGGTCGTCGTCGTCCCGGCCCGGACGGTCGGCCGGGGGCCGCTCGTCCTCCGGGAGCGCCCCGACGGCCATCAGCCGGGCCATCAGCGAGGAGGACGGGCCGGGGGTGCCGGTACGGGTGAGCAGGTGCTTGACGGCGCGGCCCTCGTCGGCCTCGGCGAGGCACTGCGGACAGGTGGCGAGGTGGGCCTGGACTCGGTCGCGCGAGTCGTGGCCGAGTTCACCGTCGACGAAGGCGGAGAGCCGCTCCCCGAGGTGGTGCTCCTCCGCGGCCGGCTCGACCGGGCGGACGGCGACGGCGCGCAGTGCGGGTTCGCCCGGCGCGGCGGCCCGGCCCCGTTCCGGCTGGGCTTCCCCGGCCGGGTCGGTCCCGTCGTGGCCGCGCCGCCCCAGGGCGGCCCAGCCGCTCCGGCGGGCCGCGGCCCGTCCGGGCACGTCGGAGGAGTGGCCCGGCCCTGACCGGCCGGTTGCGCTCACGATCGCCTCCGCCCGCGACCGCCCGGCCCGGCGGGGGCCTCGCCCACCGCGGCGCCGACCGGCACCGGCTCCTCGGCGCCGCCGCCGCGGCGCTCGCGGCCGGGGGCCGCACCGGGCGCGCGGTGCTTGAGCGCGGCGCGCAGGTGCGAGCGTCCGCGGTGGATGCGGCTGCGGACGGTGCCGAGCTTCACGCCGAGCGTCGCGGCGATCTCCTCGTAGGAGAGGCCCTCGATGTCGCAGAGCACCACGGCGGCACGGAACTCGGGCGCCAGGGTGTCCAGCGCGTGCTGGACGTCGGCGTCGAAGTGGGTGTCGCTGAAGTGCTGGGCCGGGCTGGGCTCGCGGGAGGCCAGCCGCTCGGCCGCGTCCTCGCCGAGCGCGTCGAAGCGGATGCGCTGGCGGCGGCGGACCATGTCCAGGAACAGGTTGGTGGTGATCCGGTGCAGCCAGCCCTCGAACGTGCCGGGGGTGTACGTGGACAGCGACCGGAACACCCGGACGAAGACCTCCTGGGTGAGGTCCTCGGCGTCGTGCTGGTTGCCCGTCAGTCGGTAGGCCAGGCGGTAGACGCGGGCACTGTGGGCCTCGACGATCTCCTCCCAGCTGGGCGGAGTCCAGGTCTGCGCGTCAGGGCCCTCGGCGAAGGTCGCGAGGGCGGGGGCCTCGGCGGGACCGGCGGCCGGCGTCTCGGGCGCGGCGGCCGGCTGGTCCAGGGTGGAGTGCGCAGGCTGGTTCATCACGGGCTTCGGCGTACGGGCCGACGCGGTGCCGCGGGAGTGCCGCCGCACAGGAACGTCGCCCTCGGCCACACCTCCTCGGTCGGCTCTTCTGCCCAGCAGGGCCACCACCATATCCACCTCACCCGTCAAGCCCGGATAAAAGTGCCCGCGGCCGTCAAGCCGGAGAACTGGCCCGGGAGCGTCCCTTTCCCCGGGTCCCTGCCTCACCAACGGCCCGCCGCCGTACGCGGTTCCCGCCCGGCCAGTAATCTGTGGCAGGAAATATCGACATCCGCTCGGCGCCGGGCCGCCACCCGGGGCTCCGAAAGAGGCAGCCATCAGCGAGTTCGGGCCCGCGCGTGCGGCTCTCGCGGACACCTACGTCGGCGAGGACGCGGTGCTGACCTACGCCCGGGCACAGTCCGCGCGGACCGGAATCAGGGCGATCGGGCCCAGCGGCGGCGCCTGCCTGCGGCTGCTGGCGGCCGCGCTGGACGCCAAGGCGGTGGCCGAGATCGGCACCGGGACGGGCGTCTCCGGGGTCTACCTGCTGCGCGGGATGCGGCCCGACGGGGTGCTCACCACCGTCGACTCCGAGCCGGTCCGCCAGCAGTTGGCGCGGGAGGCCTACCAGGCGGCCGGTTTCGCGGCCAACCGGTCGCGGTTCATACCGGGCCGGGCGCTGGAGGTGCTGCCGCGGCTCGCCGACGGCCAGTACGACCTGGTGTTCTGCGACGGGGACCCGGCGGAGTCGCAGGAGTACCTGGCGGAGTCGCTGCGGCTGCTGCGGCCGGGCGGGATGGTCTGCTTCGAGGGCGTCTTCCAGGAGGGCCGACTGGCCGAGCCCGAGCAGCAGGACCCGCAGACCCGCTCGGTCCGCGACCTGGTGCGGGACGTCCGGGAGAGCGACAAGCTGCTGCCGGCGCTGCTGCCGGTCTCGGACGGGCTGCTCTGCGCCGTCAAACGCTGAGGGCCGTCTGCGGGGTCCGCCCGGCCGTGCGGCGGGCGGGGTCCGGCGGCCGTGCGGCGGGGCCTCCTGGGCCCCGCGGAGGCCCGGGAACCACAGAGCCCGGGCCGACGCGATCGTCGTACCCGGGCTCGGCGGCACATCTCCAGGAGATGGCGAGCACCTGCTGCGGTCAGCCGCAGGCCTTCTTCAGGGCCTCGCCGAGGGCGTCGGCCTCGTCAGGCGTGAGCTCCACCACGAGGCGTCCGCCGCCTTCGAGCGGAACGCGCATGATGATGCCCCGCCCCTCTTTGGTGACTTCGAGCGGGCCGTCACCCGTCCGCGGCTTCATGGCCGCCATGCTCGTTCCCCTTCCTGCAACGCTCAGCTACGCACCGGCAGTCCGTCCACCGCCGGTATCGAACGCATTGATCGGAAGCCATTATCCCGCATGCCACGGCCTGATGACCAACATCACTCTCGGTGCAACCTCGGCCGGACCGTCCCCAACCGTCGCATTTCCCGCCATAAGCCCCGGCGCGGCGGTGGTCCGTACGCCACCGGAAGGTGCGATACCTCACACTCCCCAGCCGGCCCCGGGCTCCGGCATCCTGGCACACGACGACCACCGTGCGATCACCGTGCGACGAGCAAGGGAGCCCTCGCCCATGTCCGATTCCGTGCTGTACGAACTGGACGGCGGCCTGGCCGTCGTCACCATCAACCGGCCGGAGGCCATGAACGCGCTGGACGTGGCCACCAAGGTAGCGCTGCGTGACATCGTGACCGCCGCCGCCGAGGACCCGGCGGTGCGGGCCGTCCTGCTGACCGGCGCGGGCGACCGGGCGTTCTGCGTCGGCCAGGACCTCAAGGAGCACCTGGGCATGCTCAAGCGGGCCGAGGAGACCGGCGAGGGCGCGCTGAAGACGGTCGCGGAGCACTACAACCCGCTGCTGCGGGCGCTGGCGGGGATGCGCAAGCCGACGGTCGCCGCGGTCGGCGGGGTGGCGGCCGGCGCGGGCGCCTCGCTGGCCTTCGCCTGCGACTTCCGGATCGTCTCCGAGACGGCCGGCTTCAACACCGCCTTCGCCGGGATCGCGCTGACCGCCGACTCGGGGGCGTCCTGGACGCTGCCCCGCCTGGTCGGGCACGCCAAGGCGACCGAGCTGCTGATGCTGCCGCGCACCGTGAAGGCGGCCGAGGCGATGGAGCTGGGCCTGGCCACCAAGGTGGTGCCGGCCGCGGAACTGGCCGCCACCGCCCGGGTGTTCGCCCGGGAGCTGGCCGAGGGCCCGACCGTGGCGTACGGCGCGATCAAGGAGTCGCTGGCGTACGGCGCCTCGCACTCGCTGAGCGAGCTGCTCGACAAGGAGGACGAGCTGCAGACGCTGGCGGGCGAGAGCGAGGACCACCGGATCGCGGTCCGCGCCTTCATCGCCAAGGAGAAGCCGGGGTACCTGGGGCGCTGAACGGCGCGCGTGCCTACGCCGCGGGCCGTGCCCCGTCGAGGGCGGTCCGGACGTGGCAGTCGGCGAGGTGGTCGTCGACCAGTCCGCAGGCCTGCATCAGCGCGTACGCGGTGGTCGGGCCGACGAACCGGAAGCCCGCCTTCTTCAGCGCCTTGGCCAGGGCGGTCGACTCGGGCGTGACGGCCGGCACCTCGTCCATCGAACGGGGGGCCGGCCGGTCCGGGTCGCCGGCGAACTGCCAGATCAGCGCGTCCAGCCCGCCGTCGAGGTCGCGGGCGACCCTGGCGTTGGCGATCGAGGCCTCGATCTTGGCCCGGTTGCGGATGATCCCGGTGTCGCCGAGCAGCCGCTCGACGTCGGTCCCGTCGAACTCGGCGACCCTGGCGATCTCGAAGCCCGCGAAGGCGGACCGGAACCCCTCGCGGCGGCGCAGGATGGTGATCCAGGAGAGCCCGGACTGGAAGGCCTCCAGGCAGACCCGCTCGAACAGGGCGTCGTCGCCGCGCACCGGGCGGCCCCACTCGGTGTCGTGGTAGGTCCGGTAGTCGTCCGCCGAGTCGCCCCAGGCGCAGCGGCGCAGGCCGTCCGGGCCGAGGACGGCGCCGCCGGCCGTGACGCCCGCGTCAGCGCCGGTGCCGGTGTCGGTGTCGGTGCCCGTCCCGGCTCCGGCCCCCGGGTCGGCGCTCACCGGCCGTCCGCCGGCCTGGCGTCCTCGGGGCCCGCCGGGGCCTTGGTGAGGGCGACGGCGGGCTCGACGACCTTGGCGAACTCCTCCAGGCCGGGCAGCGGCTCGGCACCCACCTCGGGGCCGTCGGAGACCTCCACCGCGCCGCGCACGGCGGCCAGCGCCTCCAGTTCGGCGATCCGCGCGTCGCGGTGGGCGAGTTCGGCACCCAGCCGGTCGAGCACGTCGTCCACCTCGTCCATCCGGTAGCCGCGGACGGCCATCGGCAGCCGGATCGCGTCGACGTCCTCCTGGCCGAGCGGGCGGTCCTGCGGCAGCCGGGCGGCGATCCGGTCGTGCACCGCCTCCGGCAGCGAGCCGCCCCCGCCCAGCGCCACCAGCGCGGCGCCGCCGACCACCACGGCCATCGCCACCACGATCACCCAGAACACGAGCGGTCCTCCCGATTTTCCGGCCGGCCCCGACAGGAGTGGGATCATGGTCCCGATGGGCCGGGGGGCCATCATCGCACTCGCAGCAGCTGTGGAGGAGACATCGGTGGCACTGCGCCTGGGACCACGGGAATTCGGCGACGACGAGCTGGTGATCATGGCGATCGTCAACCGGACTCCTGACTCGTTCTTCGACAAGGGCGCCACGTTCGCCGACGAGGCCGCGTTCGCCGCGGCCGACCGTGCGGTGGCCGAGGGGGCCGCGATCCTGGACATCGGCGGGGTGAAGGCGGGGCCCGGCGACGAGGTCACCGTCGAGGAGGAACTCCGGCGCACCGTGCCGTTCGTGGCGGAGCTGCGCAAGCGCCACCCGGAGGCCGTGATCAGCGTCGACACCTGGCGGCACGAGGTCGGCGAGGCGGTCTGCGAGGTCGGCGCGGACCTGCTGAACGACGCCTGGGGCGGGGTGGACCCGCGGCTGGCCGAGGTGGCCGCCCGGTACGACGCCGGGCTGGTCTGCACCCACGCCGGCGGCGCGGAGCCGCGGACCCGGCCGCACCGGGCCGGCTACGCGGACGTGATGGCGGACATCCTGCGGGTGACCGTCGGGCTGGCCGAGCGGGCGGTGGAGCTGGGCGTGCGACGGGACGCGGTGATCATCGACCCGGGGCACGACTTCGGCAAGAACACCCGGCACTCGCTGGAGGCGACCCGGCGGCTGCCGGAGATGACCGCGACCGGGTTCCCGGTGCTGGTCTCGCTCTCCAACAAGGACTTCGTCGGCGAGACCCTGGACCTGCCGGTGGACCAGCGGCTGCTCGGCACGCTGGCCACCACGGCGGTCTCCGCGTGGCTGGGCGCCCGGGTGTACCGGGTGCACCAGGTCGCGGAGACCCGGCAGGTGCTGGACATGGTGGCCTCGATCCGCGGCACCCGTCCCCCGGCGGTCGCCCGCCGGGGGCTGGCCTGAGGGAGCGCTCGTCCCGAGGGCGCTCGGCTCGCGCTCGCACGGGCGGGCGCCCTCGGTCCTCTCCCTAGATCCCGTTCATCGGCCGGCGGGCTTCGGCGAGGATCTTCATGACCTCGTCGATGTCGTCGGTGATGTGGAAGAGCTCCAGGTCGTGCGGGGCCGCCTTGCCCTGCGCGACCAGGGTGTTCTTCAACCAGTCGGCCAGCCCGCCCCAGTACTCGCTGCCGAAGAGGACCACCGGGAAGCGGGTGACCTTCTTCGTCTGCACCAGGGTGAGCGCCTCGAACAGCTCGTCCAGCGTGCCGAGTCCGCCGGGCAGCACGACGAACCCCTGCGCGTACTTCACGAACATCGTCTTGCGGACGAAGAAGTAGCGGAAGTTCAGCCCGAGGTCGACGAACTCGTTGAGCCCCTGCTCGAAGGGCAGCTCGATGCCGAGCCCGACGCTGAGCCCGCCGGCGTCCGAGGCGCCCCGGTTGGCCGCCTCCATCGCGCCCGGCCCGCCCCCGGTGATCACCGCGTAGCCGGCCTCGGCCAGCGCCCGGCCGATCGCCACGCCCGCCGCGTACTCGGGCGAGTCGACCGGGGTCCGGGCGGAGCCGAAGACGCTGATCGCGGGCGGGAGTTCGGCCAGGGCGCCGAAGCCCTCGACGAACTCCGAGGTGATCCGCAGGACCCGCCAGGGGTCGGTGTGCAGCCAGTCCGTCGGGCCGGTGGTGTCCAGCAGGCGCTGGTCCGTCGTGCTCTCGCCGACCTGGTCCCGGCGCACCAGCACCGGGCCCTTCTGCTTCTCGGGCCACGCCTTCTTCGGGTGCGGCTCGCCCACCTGCTCAGGACCGTGTCCGTAGTGCTTTTCGTCTCCAGTGCCTGTCATGACGAAACCCTACGCCCGCCGATCCCCGTTTCAAGGCAACGGTGGAAGGTCGGTTGGGCAACCGGAAGGTGGCGTTCGACCGTTGATCTGCTTGTCGCCTCAGCTGGTCAGCCAGGCGCGCAGCCGCTCCTCGGTCTCGGCGATGGCGCTGAGCGAGCAGTGCTCGTCCCGCTTGTGCGCCATGTTCGGGTCGCCGGGGCCGTAGTTGACCGCCGGGACGCCCAGCGCGCTGAACCGCGCGACGTCGGTCCAGCCGAACTTGGCGCGGGCCGTCCCGCCGGTCGCGGCGAGGAAGGCCTGGGCGGCCGGCTGGTTCAGACCGGGCAGCGCGCCCGGGGCGAAGTCGGTGACGGTGACGTCGAAACCGTCGAAGACCTCGCGCACGTGCTTCTCGGCGTCGGCCTCGTCGCGGTCCGGGGCGAAGCGGAAGTTGACCGTCACCACGCACTCGTCGGGGATCACGTTCCCGGCCACACCGCCGTCGATCCGCACCGCGTTGAGGCCCTCGCGGTACTCCAGTCCGTCGATGTCCACCCGGCGCGGCTCGTACGCCGCGAGCCGGCCGAGCACCTCGGCGGCGTGGTGGATCGCGTTGTCGCCGAGCCAGCTGCGGGCCGAGTGGGCACGCACGCCGGTGAGCCGGACCTGTGCGCGCAGGGTGCCCTGGCAGCCGCCCTCGACGGCGGCCCCGCTGGGCTCCATCAGCACCGCGAAGTCGGCGGCGAGCCAGTCGGGGTGGGCCTGGGCGAGGTGGCCGAGGCCGTTGCGGTGGGCCTCCACCTCCTCGCAGTCGTAGAACACGAAGGTGAGGTCCCGGTTGGGCTCCCGCAGGGTGGCGGCGAGCCGGAGCTGGACGGCGACGCCGGACTTCATGTCGGAGGTGCCGCAGCCGTAGAGCAGGTCGCCCTCGACGTAGGAGGGCACGTTGTCGGCGATCGGCACGGTGTCCAGGTGCCCGGCGAGCAGCACGCGTTCGGCGCGGCCGAGGCCGGTGCGGGCCACCACGTTGTTGCCGTACCGGTCGACGGTCAGGTGCGGGTGGACGCGCAGGGCGGCCTCCACGGCATCGGCGAGTGCCTGCTCGTCGCCGCTGACGGAGGGGAAGTCCACCAGTTGGGCGGTCAGCGCGCCGCCGTCGAGGGTGAGGTCCAGGGACGTCTTCGGGCTGCTCATGGTCGCCCAGCCTAGTCCGCCGACCGGTGCCGCCACGGCCCCGCCGTAGCGGTGCTGTGACACCGTCGCCCGCAACCGACGGTCACCGCACACCCGTCCGAGTGGGTACGGTGTCGGTTCGGAAGCTCGGTGGAGAGGGGCGGCGGTGGCCAGGAGAAGGAGCGGCGGTCGGGGCGACGGCGCGGCGCCCCGGGGGCGCCGCGGGCTGCGGGCGGTGCTGATCGGCCTGCTGGCGCTGGCCGTGGTGGCGGTCGGCCTGTTCTGGCTGCGCGACCAGAAGCTGCTGACCCCCGAGGGCTGCACCGTGAAGACCCCGGCGGGAGAGGGCGAACTGGAGGTCCCGCAGGCGGCCAACGCGGCGACGATCGCCGCCGTCGCGCACGCCCGCGCCCTGCCGGACCGGGCGGTGACCATCTCGCTGGCCACCGCGATGCAGGAGTCCAAGATCCGCAACCTGACCGGCGGCGACCGGGACTCGGTCGGCCTGTTCCAGCAGCGTCCCTCGCAGGGCTGGGGCACCGTGCAGCAGATCATGGACCCGGTCTACGCGACCAACAAGTTCCTCGACGGCCTGGTGAAGGTGCCCGGCTACACCCGGCTGCCGCTGACCGACGCGGCCCAGCAGGTGCAGAAGAGCGGCTACCCGCAGGCCTACGCCAAGCACGAGACCAAGGCCACCCTGCTGGCCTCCGCGCTGACCGGCCGTGAGGCGGCCTCGCTGAACTGCGTGGTGCACGACTTCGCCGCCCCCGACGAGGACGCGGAGAGCGCCGCCCCGGCGGCCGCCGCCTCCCCCGGCGCCACGGCCCCGGCCGCCGCCGGGACGGACCGGACCCAGGTGCTGAGCGACCGGGTCCGCCGCGAGTTCGGCCGCACGGTGACCCCGGCCGCCGGCTACTCGTCCACCGTCAAGGGCGCCGAGAACGCCGTCTCGCTGACCCCGGACCCGACCGCCTCCACCGACGCCGGGCCGAACGCCGAGCGGCAGAACGGCTGGGCGGTGGCGCACTGGGCGGTGACCCAGGCCCAGAAGCTGGGCATCGAGACCGTCGCGTACGACGGGAAGGTCTGGCGGAAGTCGAAGTCCGAGGACGGCTGGAAGCCGCAGCCGACCGGGACCTCGACCAAGCTGGTACTGGTCTCGCTGGCACCCCCCGCGAAGAGCTGAGCCCGCGCCGCGCCGGGTCGTCCGGGTGACCGGGCGGCCCGGCGCGGCGGCGTTTCCGGACGGCTGAACCCGCCCGGACCGGGCGGCTGACGCACTGGTGTCCGGGTTGCCGCCGGACGAGTGATTCCCGTCAACGCAGGTGGACGCGGGGCTTTCGCGGACGGGCCGGGCGCAGAACCGTCACTCCCCTTGCCCCGCCGTCTCCGCAGGGCTCCGGTCCGACCTCCGGACCGGGCCCGAGCGCGGTCCTACCATCCGATGGTCGGCGCGACGCTTTCCTTGCACCGACCGAAACCTTCTGGCTTCTCAAGCGGTAACAACGTCGTCCGCCCGGCGGACGAGACGGACACCAGACCCCTTCGAGGAGCCCCATGTCTCACCCCCTCACGCGCCGGATCGCCCAGGCCGCGCTGCTCGTGGCGGCCGGCGCGACCCCGCTGGTCGCAGCCGGCTCCGCGTCCGCCGCCGACGCGCTGCTGCCCAAGAGCGACCTGGCCGCGCCGCTGGGCCAGCTGACCAACACCGACACGGGTTCCACCCTCCAGCACACCACCCACGAGCTGGGCCAGGCGGCCGGGAACACCGGCGCCGCCACCGTCGCCGCGGGCGTCCCCGCCACCGCCGACGCCACCGGCAACATCGTCGCGCAGCAGCTCCCCGAGGCCAACGAGAAGGCCAGCTCGCTGACGGCCCCGGTCGACCAGACCGCCGCCGTCACCGGCCAGCTCTCCGGCGTCACCCCGAAGGTCGCCAAGGCCCTGGCCGGCAAGCTCGGCGAGGCCGTCACCGGCCACGGCGCCGCCCCGCGCAGCGCCGGCGCCGGCGCCAACCCGGTCGGCGGGCTCTCCCAGGCCGGCGCCGTCACCCAGGCCGTCCCCGGCGCCTCGGGCCTCACCAGCGCCGTCCCCAGCACCAGCACCGTCACCGACGCGCTCCCGCTCGGCGCCGTCACCCGCGCCCTCCCCGGCGGCCTCCCGGCCGACCTGCCGGGCGCCGACGTGCTCGGCCTGGCCGAGCACGGCTCCGCCAACCGCCTGGGCGGCGCCGACCTCGGCCCGAACAGCCCGCTGAACGGCCTGACCGGTCTCACCGGCCCGATCGGCAGCCTGCTCGGCGGCGTCAACGGCGGCTCGCTCGGCGGCCTGCCGATCGGCTGACCCCCGCCCGCCGCACGCGCGAGGGGCCGGCGTCCGATCGGGACGCCGGCCCCTCGCGCGGTCCGTACGACGGCGGTCCCTACGACGGCGGTCCGTACGACGGCCTCGCACGGACCGCGCCGACTACCCGGCGGCCGCCGCGTTCAGCCGCTCCACGGCCGCGGCGACCCGCTCGTCGGTCGCGGTGAAGGCGACCCGGACGAACCGCCCGCCGGCCGGCCCGTAGAAGTCGCCCGGCGCGACCAGGATGCCCAGCGCGGCCAGTTCGGCCACCGTCTCCCAGCACGGCCGGTCCTGGGTCGCCCACAGGTACAGGCTCGCCTCCGAGTGCTCGACCCGGAACCCGTACGCCTCCAGCGCCGCCCGCAGCGCCGCGCGCCGGGCCGCGTACCGCTCCCGCTGCTCGGCCACGTGCGCGTCGTCCGACAGCGCCGCGGCCGTCGCCGCCTGGACCGGCGCCGGCACGATCATGCCGCCGTGCTTGCGCACCTCCAGCAGCTCCCCGACCACCACCGGGTCGCCCGCCACGAAGGAGGCGCGGTAGCCGGCCAGGTTGGAGCGCTTGGACAGCGAGTGGACGGCCAGCAGGCCCTCGTGCTGCCGGCCGTCGTCGGCGGCCCCGCAGACGTCCGGGTGCAGGACGGAGGCCGGGTCGGCCTCCCAGCCCAGCTCCAGGTAGCACTCGTCGCTGACCAGCAGCGCCCGGTGCTCCCGCGCCCACGCGACCGTGCGGCGCAGCTCCTCCTTGCCGAGCACCCGACCGGTCGGGTTGGACGGCGAGTTGACCCAGATCAGGCGGACCCGCGAACCGTCCAGCTCGTCCACCGAGTCGTACTCCACCGGCTCGGCGCCGCAGAGCCGGGCGCCCACCTCGTACGTCGGGTAGGCCAGCCGCGGGTAGGCGACCTGGTCGCCGGGGCCGAGGCCGAGCTGGGTCGGCAGCCAGGCCACCAGCTCCTTGGAGCCGACGGTCGGCAGCACGGCCTGCGGGCCGATCTCGGCGCCGACCCGGCGGTGCAGCCAGCCGGCGATCGCCTCGCGGAGCTCCACCGGGCCCCAGACGGTCGGGTAGCCGGGGGTGTCGGTGGCGGCGGCGAGCGCCTTCTGCACCACCTCGGGCACCGGGTCGACCGGCGTCCCCACCGAGAAGTCGCAGAGCCCGCCGGGGTGGGCGAGGGCGGTCTTCTTGTACGGCTCCAGCTTGTCCCAGGGGAAGACCGGCAGGAGGTCCGAAACGCGGCGCGCCGCTCCCGGGTGGCCCGGGAACGGCGCGTGCGTGCTGTTCTTGGTAGTCACAGCTCAGTTGCCACCGATCGGTCAGTGCTCGGCGTTCTGCGGCGGCAGAGCGGCGATGAACGGGTGGTCGCGCTCGATCAGACCGAGCTTGGACGCACCACCGGGCGAACCGAGGTCGTCGAAGAACTCGACGTTCGCCTTGTAGTAGTCCTTCCACTCCTCCGGCGTGTCGTCCTCGTAGAAGATCGCCTCGACCGGGCAGACCGGCTCACAAGCGCCACAGTCGACACACTCATCCGGGTGGATGTAGAGCGATCGCTCGCCCTCGTAGATGCAGTCAACCGGGCACTCTTCGATGCACGCCTTGTCCTTGACGTCGACACAAGGCTGCGCGATGACGTAGGTCACGCTGTCGTTCCTCCTCGGAAGGGCACGTCGGCCCATTCTGTTTTCTCGCGTGCGCGGGTGAGCGCGGCGTCGTCGATGCCCGCCCCTAGTATCGCGGGTCGGAGACCGCAAATGCACAGGAGGTGCCCAGATGGCCGCCGAAGGGCCGGTTCAGGACCGTCCGGAAGTCCGGATGGACCGTACGGACGTGGGCCGACGGGTCTCCGTCCGGCGTGTCTCGGGCTTCGTGGACGACCGGCCCGAGTTCCGCGATGTGATCGGCGTGCTCGCATCCTGGGACGACCGGGGGCTGACCGTCGTCCCGCGGAGCGGCGATCCGGTCTCCTTCGACGAACGGCTGCTCGTCGCGGGCAAGGTCGTGCCGCTCTTCCCGGCCCGCCGTGCCCCGCTGCCGGCCACCGCTCCGGTCGAACTCCAGCGGATCGCCGCACGCGGCTGGCCCGCCGTCGAGCAGGAGCCGCTCGGTGCGTGGACGCTCCGGGCGTCGGCCGGGTTCACCCGGCGGGCCAACTCCGTCCAGGCGCTCGGCGACCCCGGGCTCCCGCTCGACGAGGCGCTCGCGGCCGTCCGCGCCTGGTACGCGGCGCGCGGGCTGCCCGCCTGGGTCGAGGTGTCCACGCCCGGCTCGCCGGAGCGGCTGCGCGCCGAGCTGGACCGGCTGGGCGCGGCGTACTCGCCGACCCTGGTGCGGGTCGTGCCGCTGGCCGGGCTCGCCCGGGCGGGCGCCCCCGCGGCCGTCGGGCGGGTGCGGCTGTCCCGGACGGCCGGGCCGCAGTGGCTGTCGCTGTACCGGCGGGCCGGCGGCGACCCGACGGTGGAGGAGGCGGCCCTGCGGGTGATCCACGGCGGGCCGTCGGTCTGGTTCGCGAGCGTGCCCGGGGCCGAGGGCCGGCCGCCGCTGGCGATCGGGCGCTGCGTCGTCGACGGTGCCTGGGCCTGCTTCGGCGCGGTCGAGGTCGCCGCCCACGCGCGGCGGGCCGGACTGGCCACCGCGCTGATGGCGGTGCTCGCCGCCCGGGCCGCCGAGGAGGGCGCCACCGGCGGGTACCTGCAGGTCGAGGCGGAGAACGACGGCGCCGTCGCGCTCTATGACGGACTCGGCTTCACGACCAGTCACACTTACCACTACGCGCGCCTCCCCCAGGGGTAGCGCCCACGCGTGACCCGCCTGATTGTCCGCCCGTCCCCAGAAAGCCGCCGCAGCCACTGTGACCGAGCAGAGCAGAGCACGCTTCCGGACCGAGGCCCGGGCCGAGCACCCCGATCCGGTGCTGCTCTGCCTGCTCGCGGCCGCCGAGCACACCCGCGCCCCCGACCCGGACGACCCGGACGACCTGCCGGGTCCGCCCGCCCTCGCGGCCCTGCTCGCCGCCTGCGAGGCCGCGCTCGAACGGCACGCGGCCGCGGTCCGGCTCGCCGTCGCCGAACGGGCCCCGGCGGGGCCGGAGGAGACCGCGGCCCTGCTGGCCGCCGTCCTCGGCGGCCGGGAGCGGTTCCACGGACGGAAGTCCGACTACCGGCGGCTGGAGTCCTCGCTGCTGCCCGACGTGCTGCGGCGCCGCCGCGGGCTGCCGATCATGCTCGCGCTGGTCTGGATGGCCGTCGGCCGGCGGGCCGGGCTCGCCGTGCACGGGATCGCCCTGCCCGGCCACTTCATCGTCGCGGTCGGCGGCCCCGCCGGCGGCGAGGACTACGTGCTGGCCGACCCGTTCCACGGCGGCCGGCTGCTCGACCTGCCGGACGCGGCGGAACTGGTCCGCGCCACCGGGCACGAGTTCACCGCCGAACTGCTCACCCCCGCGCCGCCGCTGGACATCGTGCTGCGGGTGCTCGGCAACATCCGGGTCTGGGCCGCCGACCGCCCCGAACACGCCCGCACCCAGCTCTGGGCCACCGAACTCGCCCTGCTCCTCCCCCGCCACCCCGCCCAGCTCCGGCTGGAACGGGCGGAGCTGCTGGTCCGCACCGGCGACTTCCTGGGCGGGGCCGAGGAGATGGACGAGTACGCCGAGATCCTGGACGCCTTCGACCCGGACACGGCCGCCAAGGTCCGCCAGGACGCCCGGGCGGCCCGGCACAGGCTGAACTGAGCGGCCGGGCGGGCCGGAGGCGTCGGCCGCAGGCGTCCTACAGCCAGCCCTTCTCGCGGGCGATCCGGACCGCCTCGGTGCGGTTGCGGGCCTCGGTCTTCTGGATCGCCATCGACAGGTAGTTGCGCACCGTCCCCTCGGAGAGGTGCAGCCGCTTCGCGATCTCCGCGTTCACCGCGCCGTCCGCCGCGGCCGCCAGCACGTCCCGCTCGCGGGCCGTCAGCGGGTTGGCCCCCTCGGCGAGCGCGGCGGCGGCCAGCACCGGGTCGATCACCCGCTCGCCGCGCAGCACCCGGCGGATCGCCTCGGCCAGTTCGGCCGCCGGCGCGTCCTTCACCAGGAACGCGTCCGCGCCCGACTCCATCGCCCGCCGCAGGTAGCCGGGCCGGCCGAAGGTCGTCGCGATGACCACCTTCGTCTGCGGCCGCCGCTCGCGCAGCAGCGCCGCCGCCTCGATGCCGGTCATCCCCGGCATCTCGATGTCCAGCACGGCCACCTGGACGTCGTGCGCGACCGCCGCGTCCACCACCTCGTCGCCGCGCCCCACCTGGGCGACGACGTCGATGTCCCCCTCCAGTCCGAGCAGCGCCGCCAGCGCCTCCCGGACCATCCCCTGGTCCTCCGCCAGCAGCACCCGGACGGAGGGGCCGCCGCTCTGAATGTCAGTCATACCGCCCGACCCTACGGCGTTGCCGCGACCGCTCCGGGGCGGTGGCCCGCGGCCCCGCGCCCGCCGGTTCACCGGGGCCGGTCGGCGGGCGCCGGCCGGGCGGGGGCCGCGGGCCGGCAGCCCGGCAGGGCGGGCACCGGGCCGTCGAGCGGCCCGTACGAGAAGGAGCCGACCGTGCACGCCCCCGCGTCCGGTCCCCCGGCCTCGGTGAGGGCGGCGCAGGGGATCAGCGCGACGAGCAGGACGACGAGCACCAGCACGGCAGGCTTCGACATGCCCGTCATGCTGCCCGCCGCCCCGGCCACCGGCGCCGCAGCCGGGGCGGCGGCACCGAGAGTTCCGCCGCCCGCAGCAACCGCCCCGGGGCTCCGGGGGCAGGGGCCCTACGGTGAGGCCGGGACGGCGGCCGTCCGCAGCGGCACCAGCGCCCGCAGGCGGAACCCCTTCCCGCGCGCGCCCGGCCCGGTCTCCAGCCGCCCGCCGACCAGCGCCAGCCGCTCGTCCAGCCCGGACAGCCCGTTCCCCGGCACGGACTTGCCCGGCCCGGCCCCGTCGTCGGCGATCTCCAGTACGGCGTACCGCTCGCCGTCGCCCTCCCACAGCTCGTCCGCGGTCACCCTGCAGACGGTGGCGCCCTCGCCGTGCCGGACCACGTTGGTGACCGCCTCGCGCAGCGCCCAGGCCAGCGCCCCGGCCTCCTCGGCGGCCAGCCCCGGCCAGGCGTCGGCGAGTTCGGGCGCCGCCTCCAGGGCGACCTGCGCGGCCGCCAGCGCGGTGCGGGCGGCCGCCAGCTCGACCGGCAGGGTCGGCCGGCGGAACCCGGTCACCGCCTCCCGGACGTCGACCAGCGACTGCCGGGCGACCTTCTCGATGTCGGCGACCTGCGCCCGCGCCGCCTCGTCCTTCCCGGCGTCCATGAACCGGCCGGCCAGCTCGCTCTTCAGGGTGATCAGCGAGAGCGAGTGCCCGAGCAGGTCGTGCAGGTCGCGGGCGAGCCTCAGCCGCTCCTCGGAGGCGGCGAGGTGGGCGACGGCGGCCCGGGCCTCGCGCAGCTCGCGCATGGTGGCGACCAGCCGCTGCAGTCCGGTCATCGCGGCGCCGGCGAGGAAGGAGGTCAGCGCGACGGTCGGGATGTCGCCCGCCGCGACCCCGGCGGCCACGCCGACCAGGACGGCGAGCCCGGCCGTGCCGCCGACCACGCCGAGCGCGAACCGCGCGGGGGCGATGATCGCGACGGCCACCGAGGCGTAGGTGAACAGCGTCAGGAAGGCGGTGCCGAGGCCGAAGGTGGTGGCGATCGCGATCACCACCAGCGCGCCGACCAGGGCCTGGCAGGCCCGCGGCCGCATCCCCGCCATCGAGCGGAAGACCACCAGGCTGATGTACCCGGCCACGTACGCGGCCAGCGCCAGCCAGCCGGCCACCGTCGCGGCGGCCGAGTGTCCGCCCGCCAGCAGGTCGCGCACCGGGTAGGCCAGGTAGATCATCCAGAGCAGCATCCAGCAGACCTTGACCAGCATCTGCCGCCTGGTCTCCACCGTCGCGCCCGGGATGTTGCGGAAGGTGCGCGCCGTGCCCGCCTCCGGCGGGCCGTCGGAGCGGTGGGCGTGGCGCGGGTCCGGCATGGGCGCCATCATGCCTGCCGGGTGTCCCGCCGGTACAACGCGGCGGCGGCCGCGACGAACAGCACCAGGAAGCCGCCCAGCCCGGCCACCGCCGCGAGGTCGAGACCGTGCCCGGGCTCGGTGAAGGTGGCCAGCCGGTTGTACAGGTACACCGGGTTGAAGCGGGCGAACGCCTCCAGCGAGCCGGTCACCGGGAACCAGGTGCCGCCGAACAGCGCCATCGCCATGTAGGCGATCATCACGATGGTCTGCACCGAGTCCGGCGCCGCCGCGTACCCGAGCGCCACGCCGAGCGCCGCGAAGACGAAGCTGCCCAGCCAGAGCGCCAGCGCCAGGCCGGCCCAGTCCGCCGCCGCCAGCCGCACGCCCTGGCTCGCGCCGACCGCGAAGACCACCAGGATCGCGGGCAGCGTGGTCACCGCGCTCGCCGCGATCTTGGCGACCGTGTACGCCCGGCCGGGCAGCGCGGTGAGCCGCAGCTGCCGCACCCAGCCGGTCCTGCGCTCCAGCGCGATCCGCTGCGCGCCGCCGGTCAGCACGCCGCCGACGGCGCCGAAGGTGGCCATCGACACCATGAAGTAGGTCTTCACCGGCAGGCCGCCGGCGAGCTTCCCGGTGTCGTAGGCGTTGATGAAGAAGAAGTACATCAGCGCCGGGTAGAGGACGGTGAACAGCAGGTACTTGCGGTTCCGCAGGGTGCGGACGATCTCCAGCAGGATCAGGGTGGTCATCGCACGGTCTCCTTCGCGCCGGTCGGGTACACGCCGTTCGCGTTCACGCCGTTCGCGTTCGCGCCGGTCCGGTCCGCGCCGGTCGGGGCGTCCTCGTGGTCCTGCTCGCCGGTGATGGTCAGGAAGGCCTGCTCCAGGCCCAGCCCGGTGACCTCCAGGCCGCGCGGGTGGAGGCCCGCCCGGTAGAGGCAGGCGACGTCGGCGTCCGCGTCGGCGGTCCGGATCCGCACCGTCCGCACCCCGGGGACGCGGGCGGAGACGTCCAGCGCCAGCACTCCGGGCAGCCTGCGCAGCACCGCCTCGTCGAACGGGCCGTCCGCGTCGTCCAGTTCGAAGGTGATCCGGCGGGCGCCGGCCCGGGCCTTGATCTCGGCGGACGTGCCGTCGGCGATCAGCCGGCCGCGGTGCAGGACGAGGACCCGGTCGGCGATCGAGTCCGCCTCCTCCAGGTAGTGGGTGGCGAAGAGCACCGTGCGGCCGGCGTCGGCCTGTGCCCGCATGCTCGCCCAGAAGGACTGCCGGACCGAGACGTCCATGCCGGTGGTGGGCTCGTCGAGGACGATCAGGTCGTTGGCGCCGGCGATGGCGAGCGCGAAGCGGACCCGCTGCTCCTGGCCGCCGGAGAGCCTGTCGACCCGGCGCTCGGCCAGTTCCCCGATCCCGGCGTCGGTCAGCACCTCGCCGACGGCCCGGCCGCGGGGGTGCACGTCACAGGCCAGCCTGACCAGCTCGCGCACCTTGACGTCGGCCATCAGCCCGCCGCTCTGCAGCATCGCGCCGACCCGGCCGGCCGCGATCGCGGCGCGCGGCGTGCCGCCGAACAGCGTCACGGTGCCGTGGTCGGGTTCGCGCAGGCCGAGCAGCAGGTCGAGGCTGCTGGACTTGCCGGCGCCGTTCGGGCCGAGCAGGGCCACCGTCTCGCCCGGCCGCAGGACGAGGTCGAGGCCGTCCACGGCCCGCACCCGTCCGTAACTCTTGCTGACGCCCCGGAAGGCCGCCACCTCCGTGTCCATCGTCCCCGTCCTCTCCCCTGGTGGTGTCGTTCGCACCACCTCAGAGTCCCGCGCGGCCGGGGTGCGGCGGCAGTGGCCGCCGTCGTGCCTTCGGCATGACATCCGTCATGCCGGAGGCCGGTACCCGTGTCACGGGTACCGGCCTCCGAAGCCGCAGGTCAGGGCGGTTCTCCGGCCGTTGTCGGAGGCGGCGGCTAGCGTTCTCCCGCAACGGCCGGACAGATCGACCCCTGCGGGCACACGCGGCCGAGGGGGAGCGGTATGGGCATGCCCCGGCACCGCTCGTCCGCGGGCCCGGGTTCCCTGGTCCGACCCCGCTCCCCCTCACCCCGCGCGCCTCCGGGGCTCAGATCCCGAGCGACTTCTTCACGAAGTCGACCTGGAGCAGCAGCAGGTTCTCCGCGACCTCCTCCTGCGGCGTCATGTGGGTGACGCCCGACAGCGGGAGCACCACGTGCGGCCGGCCGGCCGCGAGCAGCGCCGAGGAGAGCCGCAGGGTGTGCGCGGCCACCACGTTGTCGTCGGCCAGGCCGTGGATGATCATCAGCGGCCGCTCCAGCCCGGCCGCGTAGCCGGTCAGCGAGTTGGCCGCGTACACCTCGGGCCGCTCGGCGGGGTGGCCGAGGTAGCGCTCGGTGTAGTGGGTGTCGTACAGCTCCCAGTCGGTGACCGGGGCGCCCGCCACCGCCACGTGGAAGACGTCCGGCCGGCGCAGCACGGCGAGGGCGGAGAGGTAGCCGCCGTACGACCAGCCGCGGACGGCGACCCGGCCGAGGTCGAGCGGGAACTCCCCGGCGAGCGCCTGGAGCGCCTCGACCTGGTCGTCCAGGGTGGCGCCGGCGAAGTCGAAGGCGATCGACTTCTCCCACGCCGGTCCGCGCCCGGGGGTGCCGCGCCCGTCGGCGACGACCACCGCGAAGCCCTGGTCGGCGAACCACTGCGAGTTGAGGTGCGGGTTGTGCGCCTGGACGACGCGCTGGCCGTGCGGGCCGCCGTACGGGTCCATCAGGACCGGCAGCAGGCCGTCCCGCTCGCGGTCGTAGCCGGTCGGCAGGAAGACCGCGGCGGGGATGCGGCGCTCACCGGCGAAGCGGAAGACCGGGCGGGCGGTGATCACCGGGGTCTCGGCGTAGGAGGCGATGGTGGCGATGTCGTCCACCACCACGCCCTCCGGCAGGTCCCGGGCGACCTGCACCAGCGTGCCGGGCAGGTCCGGTTCGGCGGTGGCCCGCACGGTGATGCCGGCCGCGTGCACGGCGGTGGTGACGGAGGTGAACGGCCGTCCGTTGGCGGCCTCCCAGGAGAGCCGCTTGCCGTCGTGGCTGATCCGGCCGGCGGCGATCCAGCCGGGCTCCGGGTCGGTCTCGTCGGCGCCGCCGGAGGCGGTGAAGAACACCTCGTCGGCGGTGACCGCGAGCACCGACCGCAGGTGCAGGTCGGTCCCGGTGACGGCCTGGTCGCCGACCACCAGCGTCCGCGCCCCCGACTCGTCGGAGATCCGGACCAGCTTGCCGTCCGGCGTCCAGGCGGGCACGCCCTGGAAGAGCTCCAGCCAGACGTCGTCCCGCTCCTCGTGCAGCAGCTCGGTGGCGCCGGTGGTGACATCCACGCCGAGGATCCGCTGGCTGCGCTGGTCGCGGGCCTGGACGAGCAGCAGCGGCACGCCGCCCTGCGACCAGTGCACCCTGGCCAGGTACGGGAAGGCGGCGCGGTCCCAGACCACCTCGGTGCGGGTGCCGTCCAGGTCGAGCACCCAGAGGCCGACCTCGGCGTCGGCGGTGCCGGCGGCCGGGTAGGCGACCTCGGCGGGCTCGCGGTCGGGGTTGGCCGGGTCGGCGATCCACCAGCGCCGCACCGGGGTGTCGTCGGCCCGCTCGACCAGCAGCCGGTCGCCGTCCGGGGACCACCAGTAGCCGCGGTCCCGGCCCATCTCCTCCTGGGCGATGAACTCGGCCTGACCCCAGGTCACGTTGGGGCCGTCGGGCCGGACGAGGGCGCGGTCGGCCGTCCCGTCGGTGCGGGTGAGCCGCAGCTCCCCGGCGGTGTTGGCGTACGCGACGTGGGTGCCGTCCGGGGAGGGGCGCGGGTCGAGCAGCGGGCCCTCGGCCGGCAGCTCGGCCGTGCTGCCGTCGACGAGGTCCGCGGTGAAGAGGCGGCCGGAGAGGGCGAAGGCGGCGAGCCGGCCGGTGCCGTCCAGGGCGTAGCCGACGATGCCGGCCGAGCCCTCGCGGCTGCGCTCGCGACGGGCCTTCTCGGCCGGGGAGAGGTCCTCCTCGCCGCCGCCGAGCAGGGCGGCCGGGTCGGCGGCGATCCGCTCCTCGCCGGTGGCCGTGTCGAGGCTCCAGAGCAGGTTGGCGCGGTCGCTGCCGGACCGCGAGCGCAGGAAGACGACCCGGGAGCCGTCGGGTGCGACGGAGAACGACCGGGGCGCGCCGACGGTGTAGCGCAGGGTGCGCGCGTACTGCCTCGGGAAGGTGTCCGCTGGGGTATGGGTGGTCATGACACCTGACCCTACGACCTGGGGGTGCCGCCGTCCGGCTGCCGGTGATCACTCGTTCGGAGCATCGGGCGCACATGCGCCCGGAAGGGGCCCGCACCCCCTCCGACCGGCCCATGCGCCCCAGTGGTGCCCCTGTGCCCCGGGGCGTGCGGACTCACCGACCGTAATGATCCCCTCACCCATCGGGTATGACTGGTCCAGCGAGTGATCGTCGGGCCCCGTCCCGGCCCCGGTCACCCGACCGCAAGTCCCGCACGGTCCCGACCGCCGCCCTCCCCCGGGGGCGGCGCACCCGAGAAGGGGTGTGAGCCGCCATGGCTTTGTCCATCTCCGCAGCCATGCTGATGCTGGTCATCGTGGTGGTGCTGATCCGCCGCTCCGGCCTGAAGCTCGCGCACGCCATCGTCTGCGCGCTGCTCGGCTTCTACCTGGCGTCCAGCTCCATCGCCCCCTCGATCAGCCAGGTCACCAGCAACCTCGCCGGGATGATCAACGGCCTGAAGCTCTGACCCCGGGCGGCCGGTCGTTAGGCTGCTCCCATGACCGTGACTGCCGGCCGCCGCCTGCTCCTGGTGCACGCCCATCCCGACGACGAGTCGATCGGCAACGGCGCCACGATGGCCAGGTACGCCGCCGAGGGCGCCCGCGTCACCCTGGTGACCTGCACCCTCGGCGAGGGCGGCGAGGTGATCCCGCCGGAGCTGGCCCACCTGACGGCCGATCGGGAGGACACCCTCGGCGCGTACCGGATCGGCGAGCTGACCGAGGCCATGGGCGCGCTGGGGGTCACCGACTTCCGCTTCCTGGGCGGCCCGGGGCGCTACCGCGACTCCGGGATGATGGGCGTGCCCGACAACGACGTGCCCGGCTGCTTCTGGCGGGCCGACGTGGACGAGGCGGCCGGGTGGCTGGTCGCGGTGGTCCGCGAGGTGCGCCCGCAGGTCCTGGTCACCTACGACGAGGACGGCGGCTACGGGCACCCGGACCACGTCCAGGCGCACCGGGTCGCGATGCGCGCGTACGAGCTGGCCGCCGACGGCGCCTACCGGCCCGAGCTGGGCGCGCCCTGGCGGATCGCCAAGGTGTACTGGAACCGGATGCCCCGCTCGGTGATCGAGCAGGGCCTCGCCGAGGCCGCCGCCCGGGCGCCGTTCCCGGGCGTGGCGAAGCCCGCCGACGTCCCCGGGGTGGTCGCCGACGAGGTGGTCACCACCGTGCTGGACGGCGCCGCGTACGCGGGTCGCAAGGCCGCCGCGATGGCCGCGCACGCCACCCAGATCACCGTGGACGGCGCCTTCTTCGCGCTCTCCAACGACCTCGGCCAGCCGCTGGTCGCGACCGAGTACTACCAGCTGGTACGCGGCCAGGCCGGTCCGCGGCTGCCGGAGGACGACCTCTTCGCCGGCCTCGACGAGGCCGCTCACGCGCTCCCCCAGGAGGATGCCCGATGACCGCGCCCGCCGACGCCCGGCCGCAGCGCCGCTCGATCCCGGCGGCCGTCCTCGGCACCCGGGAGGAGCGGCTGAAGGAGTCCCAGCCCCCGCGTATCGCCCGGATCGCGGCCTATGTCCTGTTCTTCCCGCTGGGCATCGCCGTCTCGGTGTGCGGAGCGTTTGTGCAGGCCTTGTGGCCGCCCGTGGGGGTCCTGTTGGCGCTGGCCGCCACCGCCGCGACCTTCTACGGCGGCCTGCGGGTGACCGGGACCCGGCTCGGCGCGGCGGTGCCGGCGGCCGGCTGGTTCCTCGCCCTGCTGCTGCTGATGGTGCCCCGGCCGGAGGGCGACAATGTGCTCTGGACCAATGCCACGTCGCTCGCCTGGCTGTTCGTCGGCTCGATCCTGGGCGTGATCTGCGCCACCCTGCCGACCCGGACCAGCTGGTTCCCCGGAGTGCCCGGCCCGCCGCGCTGACCGGCCCACCGGGCCGCGTACGGTGGGCCGGTACGACGAGCAGTCAGGACCACCCGGCCGTACTCTCATACCGGAGGAACCGGACGTATCGGGTTCTATCCGAACCGGTTCACCGCTCAGTTCTTCCCAGTATGGTGGTGCCGCAGAACGCCGTACCCGACGCCGCCCGCCAGGCCCGGCGCCGACGACCGCGGTCGCGCCGCACGGCCCGGCCCGCGAACCCGGAGCAGAGCAGCATTGAGCAGCCGCGAATCTGAGAACGCCCACCCGACGCCTCGGCGCACGGGCCCGGACGCCTACCCGTCGGGCACCCCGCCCTACGGCACACCGGGTTTCCCCGGCGGCGACCGCGCGGGTGCCGGCGGGGCCGACGGCTCGGCTCCGGAGGGCGACGACGAGAGCCCGAAGACCGAGACCACCCTCACCACCCGCGTCCGGATCAACATCCCCGGCTCGCGCCCGATCCCGCCGGTGGTGGTCCGCAGCGCCGTCAAGAACGAGGACGGCCCGGGCGAGGACGCCCCGGCGCCCGCGCCCGCCGAGCCCGCCGGCCCCCGGCACCGCTCCGCCGCGCCCTCCTCCCCGGTGCTCGGCGTGATGGACGGTGCCGCCCGCACCGCGACCCCGCCGAACCTGCCGCCGGAGTGGCAGATCCCGCCGGCCACCTCCGAGGCCGAGTCGACCGGCGCGTGGTTCCGGCCGCGGCAGAAGAAGGCCGGCGACGCCCCGGCTCCGGCTCCGGTCGGCGCCCCGGGCGCGGCGGCCGCCGCCCCGGCCGCCCCCGCGCCCACTCCCGCGCCCGCCGCCGACGCCGGTCCACGGCGCAACGGCGCCCAGCCGAACGGCAGCCGGCCGAACGCCGGCCGCCCCGGTGCGGCCCGCCCGAACGGCCGCCCGGTGCCCTCCCAGGCCCAGGCCCCGGCCCCGGCCCCGCGCCCGACCGGTACGCCCGCCTCGCCGTTCGGCGCCGGGCCTGAGCTCCCGGCCGAGGAGGCCGGTGTCTACGCGGACGCCCCGGCCGACCCGTTCGCCCACGGCCCCGCCGACCCGTTCGCCCCCGGGCCCGGCGCCGCCGGCCGTGCTCCGCAGGGCTCCGGCCGCCCGCTGCCCGGCCGGCCCGGCGCGGCGAACCCCGAGGACACCTCGGTCGACGGCTTCGCGCCGATCCGCGACGACGCCCCGCCCACCGCCATACCCGGCGCGCCCGGCGGCGCCGGCGCCCCGAACGGCGCCCCGCAGCCCGGCCTGTTCGCCTCCGCCCCGGCCGGCGCCGACCCGTTCGCCGCCCAGCGCCCGCCGGCCGCCGGCCCGAACGGCGCACCGGCCCCCGCCGGCCTCTTCCCCGGCGCCCCCCTCCGCCAGGGCGAGCCCGGCGCCCCCTTCGACGCCGCGCCGGCCGACCCCTTCGGCGCCGCCGCACCCGGCCTGCCGCCGCACGGCGGCCCGGACGCCGGTGCACCCGCCCCCGGCCCGGCCCCGGTTCCCGCACCGCAGCCGGCCGCCCCCAAGCCCGCCACCGCCTCCGCTCCCGCCAAGCGGAAGCCGAGCGCGGCCAAGAAGCTGGTCAAGCTCGGCACCTACGCCGTCGTCGGCGTGCTCTTCCTCGGCGCCGCCGCGTACGGCACCGGCCTGATGCTGAACCAGTCCGACATCCCCAAGGGCACCGTCGTCCTCGGTACCGACATCGGCGGCAGCAACCGCGACCAGGCCATCCACCAGCTCGACGAGACCGTCGGCAAGGCCGGCCGGCAGCCGGTCAAGCTGAAGGTCGGCGACCAGACGCTGGACCTCGACCCGACGGCCGCCGGGCTGAGCTTCGACACCACGGCCACCGTCGACCAGCTCACCCAGCACTCCTACAACCCGGTCGACGTCCTCAAGTCGCTCAAGGGCGACGAGAAGGCCGTCCCGCCGGAGGTCAAGGTGGACCGGGCCAAGCTCAAGGCCGCCCTGGACGCCCTGGCCACCGGCTCCGGCCAGGGCCTGCAGGAGGGCTACGTCAAGTTCGGCGAGACCGGCGAGGTCATCGTGGTGCCCGGCAAGGCCGGCCAGGCCGTCGACTCCGCCTCCGCGGTCGAACTGGTCGACGCGGCCTACCGCGACCGCGCCGCCGGCCGGTCCGAGCAGCCCGTCGCGCTGTCCGTGACGGCCGCCCAGCCGAAGAACTCCCCGCAGGCGCTGCAGGGCGCCGCTGACACCCTCGGCAAGTCCGTGGTCAACGGCAACATCCGGATCCAGGCCGGTGCCAAGAAGTGGGAGTTCGGCCCGAAGGCCGCCTCCAAGACGCTGACCCTGGTGCCGGACGCCAACGGCAAGATCGTGCCCAAGTGGGACCTCGACGCCCTCAACGGCCAGCTGGGCGGCGTCTTCGACAAGATCAAGATGAAGAAGAACGGCCAGCTGGTCCCGATCACCCCGCAGGACGTCGCCGAGGCGATCACCTCGGTGCTGGACAAGACCGGCGAGAAGGACCGCACCGTCAAGTTCACCGTCTGACCGCGAACCAGGTCGAGGGGCGGGTCCGGATCCGGGCCCGCCCCTCGACATCCCGCCCCCGGGTCAGCAAGATGTGACGCCGCACCATCCGCCGCATCCGCCCCGGGAGAACCACCATGGGCCGCCACCTGCCCCGCCGTACGGCCCTGCTCGCCGGCCTCACCGCCGTCTCGCTCTCGCTGACGCTCTGTTCGTGCGCCTCCGGGTCCGGCGGCGCACGGGCCGTGCCGAGCTCGGTCGAGACGCCCAAGCTCACCGCCGTCGACATCAATCCGCACGACCGCGCCGAGCTCCGCCAGGGCGGCACCCTGCACGTCGCGGTGGCCCAGTACTCCAGCCAGTGGTCGCCGATCCAGAGCGACGGCAGCGAGTCCTCCACCATCGCGGTCACCAAACCGCTGCTGCCGACCTTCTTCCGCTCCGACGCGGCCGGCACCCAGACCCCCAACCCGGCCTACCTCCAGGACGCGCGCACCGAGCAGCGGGACGGCCGCCAGGTCGTCGTCTGGACGCTCAACCCCAAGGCCCGCTGGTCCGACGGCGCTCCGATCACCTGGCGGGACATCGAGGCCAACTGGCGTGCGCTGAACGGCCGGGACCAGGCCTACAGGACGGCCAGCAGCACCGGCTTCGAGCTGGTCTCCGCCGTCGAGCGCGGCAAGGACGACTACCAGGCCGTGATGACCTTCGAGCGGCCGTTCTCCGAGTGGCAGTCCATGTTCAACGGCGCCGCCAACGCCCCGCTGCTCCCGGCGAGCCGGATCGCCACGCCCGACCTGTTCAACACCGCCTACCTGGAGGCGATCCCGGTCACCGCGGGCCCGTTCAAGGTGGAGAAGCTGGACCGGGCGGCGCAGACCGTCACCCTGGTCGCCGACCCCGCGTGGTGGGGCGAGAAGCCGCTGCTGGACCGGATCGTCTTCCACGCGATGCTCCCCAACACGATGGCCGCCGCCTTCGCCAAGGGTGAGATCGACTTCTTCAACAACGGCCCCGACGTGGCCGGTTACCAGCTGATCCGGAGCACCCAGGGCGCCGCGGTCCGGCGGGCCGGCGGGCCCGACTTCCGGCAGTTCACGCTCAACGGGAAGAGCCCCGCGCTCACCGACCCGTCGGTCCGCCAGGCCGTGTTCCAGGCGATCAACCGGGACACCATCACCCGCACCGACCTCGCCGGCCTCGACTGGCCCACCGTCATCCTCAACAACCACCTGCTGGTGGCCAACCAGAACGCCTACCGGGACAACTCGCTCGGCCTCAGCCGGTACGACCCGGCCGAGGCGGTCCGCAAGCTCGACGCGGCCGGCTGGAAGCTCGACGGCGACGTCCGCCGCAAGGACGGCAGGGAGCTCAACCTGCGGATGGTCATCCCGGCCGGCGTCACCCAGGCCCAGAACGAGGCCGCGGTCGCCACCAGGATGCTCAAGGACGTCGGCGTCAAGGTCACCACCGTGACCGCCAACGCCAACGAGTTCTTCGACAAGTACGTCAACCGGCGGGACTTCGACATCGCCGCCTACTCGCTGCTCGGCACGCCGTTCCCGGCCAGCGGCAACCGGGCCAACTTCGTCCAGAACGGCGGCACCAACCACTCCCAGGCCGGGAGCCCGGCGGTCGACGCCGCACTCGACCGGGCCGCCGCCGCGGGCGACGCGGCCACCGCCTTCGAGGCGATCAACCAGGCCGACGGGGAGCTGTGGAAGGTGGCCGGCGTGCTGCCGCTCTACCAGCGCCCGCAGCTGTACGGCGCCCGCGCCAACCTGGCCAACATCGGCGCCCAGGGCCTCTCCGACATCGTCTGGGAGAACGTCGGCTTCGAGAAGCAGTGACGGCACCGGGCGGGCCGCCCCGGCCCGCCCGGGCCCGCCGGGCACGCGGACGGGCCCCGGAGTCCGCGCGACTCCGGGGCCCGTCCGCCGCGGGGCTCAGCCCGCGCCGATCACGTCCCGCACCTCCGCGAAGTGGCAGGCCGACTCGTGCGCGGCCGGCCCGGCCAGCACCGCGGGCACCGCGAGCAGCGGGACCTCGGTGGAGCAGCGCTCCTCCGCCTTCCAGCAGCGGGTGCGGAAGCGGCAGCCGGACGGCGGGTTGGCCGGCGACGGGATGTCGCCGCTGAGCAGGATCCGCTCCCGGTGCTCGCGCCCGGTCGGGTCGGGCACCGGGACGGCCGACAGCAGCGCCTGCGTGTACGGGTGCGTCGGGTGCGAGTAGATCTGCTCCTCCGTCCCGATCTCGACCATCTTGCCGAGGTACATCACGCCGACGCGGTCGGAGATGTGCCGGACGATCGAGAGGTCGTGCGCGATGAACATGTACGAGAGCTCGAACTCGTCCTGCAGCTGCTCCAGCAGGTTGATCACCTGCGCCTGGACGGAGACGTCCAGGGCCGAGACGGGCTCGTCGCAGATGATGACCTCCGGCTTGAGCGCGAGGCCGCGGGCGATGCCGATGCGCTGGCGCTGACCGCCGGAGAACTGGTGCGGATACCGGTTGATGTACTCCGGGTTCAGGCCGACGACGTCCAGCAGGTCCTGGACCGCCTTGCGGCGGTCGCCCTTCGGCGCCACCTCGGGATGGATCTCGAACGGCTCCCCGATGATGTCGCCGACCGTCATGCGCGGGTTCAGCGAGGTGTACGGGTCCTGGAACACCATCTGGATGTTCCGCCGCACCGCCTTCAGGCCCGCGCCGGACAGCCGGGAGATCTCCTCGCCCTTGAACAGGACCTGGCCGGAGGTGGCCCGCTCCAGGTTCATCAGCACCTTGGCCAGCGTCGACTTGCCGCAGCCGGACTCCCCGACGATGCCGAGGGTCTCGCCCTTGGCCAGCCGGAAGGAGACGCCGTCCACGGCCCGTACCGCGCCGACCTGCTTCTTGAAGACGATGCCCTGGGTCAGCGGGTAGTGCTTGACCAGGTCCTTGACCTCCAGGATCGGCTCAGCCATGGAGGGTCTCCTTCCAGAAGTGGCAGGCGCTGCGGCGGCCCGGAAGGTCGGCCCCCTCGGCGTCCAGTACCGGTACCAGTCGCGGGAGTTCGGTACCGCAGACGTCCTGCGCCCGGTCGCAGCGCGGGTTGAAGGCACAGCCGTCCGGGATCCGCAGCAGGCTCGGCGGCAGGCCCTGGATGGCGTAGAGGTTCTGGCCCTTCTGGTCCAGGCGCGGGATCGAGTTGAGCAGGCCCTTGGTGTACGGGTGCGCCGGGCGGGCGTACAGCTCGTGCACCGGCGCCGTCTCGACGATCCGGCCCGCGTACATCACGGCGATCTTGTCCGCGACGTCGGCGACCACACCGAGGTCGTGGGTGATCAGGATCAGACCCATGTTGAACTCGGCCTGCAGCTCCGCGAGCAGGTCCATCACCTGGGCCTGGACGGTGACGTCCAGGGCGGTGGTGGGCTCGTCCGCGATGATCAGGTCCGGCTCCAGGGCCAGCGCCATCGCGATCATGATGCGCTGGCGCATGCCGCCCGAGAACTGGTGCGGGTAGTCGCCGACCCGCTCCTTGGCCGCGGGGATGCGCACCCGCTCCATCAGCTCGATCGCCTTCTCCTTGGCCTCCTTGCGCGAGGCCCCCTGGTGCACCCGGAACATCTCGCCGAGCTGGTAGCCGACGCTCAGCACCGGGTTCAGCGAGGAGAGCGCGTCCTGGAAGATCATCGCGATCTTCCGGCCGCGCACCGCCCGCCGGGCCTTGGGGCTCATGGCGAGCAGGTTCTCGCCCCGGAACCGGATCGAGCCGGCGGTGATCTTCCCCGGCGGCATGTCCAGGATGCCCATGATCGCCTGGGCGGTCACCGACTTGCCCGAACCGGACTCGCCGAGCACCGCCAGCGTCTCCCCCGCCGCCACCGAGTAGCTCACGCCGTTGACGGCCTTGGCGACGCCGTCCCGGGTGTGGAACTCGATGTGCAGGTCCTCGACCTCCAGCAGCGGGGTGCCGGGCACCAGGTTCTCCCGGCCGCCGCCGAGCACTTCCACCGCGTTCCGGCGCGCCGCGCCGTCCTTCGCCGTCGGCTTGGTCAGATCAGTCATGGTCCGCGGCCCTCCTCAGCGCAGCTTCGGGTCGAGGGCGTCGCGCACCGCGTCGCCGAGCATGATGAACGCGAGCACGGTGACGCTCAGCACGGCTGCCGGGAAGAGCAGCACGTGCGGGGCGTTCAGGAAGCGGCTCTGAGCGTCACTGATCATCAGGCCCCAGGAGATCGCCGGGGACTGGATGCCGATGCCGAGGTAGGAGAGCGCGGCCTCGGCGCCGATGTAGACGCCCAGGTTGATGGTCGAGACGACGATCACCGGCGCGACCGCGTTCGGCAGGATGTGTCGGCTGACGATCCGCCCGGTGCCCGCGCCCAGGGCCCGGGCGGCCACCACGTAGTCGTTGTGCTTGTTGGCGAGCACCGCCGAGCGCATCAGCCGGTAGATCTGCGGCCAGCCGAGCACGGCCATCACCGCGGAGACCGTCCAGGCGTTGCCCTTGCCCCAGGTGGACATGATCAGCATGCCGCCGAGCAGCAGCGGGATGGCGAAGAAGATCTCGGTGACCCGGGAGAGCACGCTGTCCCAGAAGCCGCCGATCCAGCCGGCCCAGAGGCCGAGCATGCCGCCGACGGCGACCACCAGCGTGGTGGTGACCAGGCCGACGATGATCGAGTTGCGGGCGCCCCAGACCGTCCGGGTGTAGATGTCGCAGCCCTGGACGTCGAAGCCGAACCAGTGATCGGCACTGGGGCGCTTCAGCGAGTCGGCCAGGTTGCAGAAGCCGCCCGCGCGCGGGTCCCCGTCGGTGAACAGCCCCGGGGCGACCGCCAGGACCACCATGAACAGCACGAGGAACCCGCCGATCAGGAACAGCGGGTTGCGGCGCAGGTCGTACCACGCGTCGGTCCAGAGGCTGGCGACCCGCTCCGCGCCGTCCTTGCCCTTCTCGCCGGCCCCCTTGCCGTCCGGGCCCTTCTTGTCGAGCGACGCCTTGGCGAGCGGCGCGGCCTCGGCCGCCGGCCCGCTCGCGGCTGTCCCGGCAGCGGGCTGCCCGGGGATCGCCACCGTCGCGTCCTCGCTCTTCGTCGGCTCACTCATAGCGGATCCTCGGGTCCAGGACGGCGTACAGCAGGTCGACCACCAGGTTGGCGAACAGGTAGACCAGCACCAGGGCGCTCACGATGCCCACGACGATGGTCCGTTCCCGCAGGTAGACGGACTGGAAGAGCTGGTGTCCGACGCCGGGGATGTTGAAGATGCCCTCGGTGATCACAGCGCCGCCCATCAGCCCGCCGAGGTCCATGCCGAGGAAGGTGACGATCGGGATCAGCGCGTTGCGCAGCCCGTGCCGGACCACCACCCGCAGCGGGCTGAGCCCCTTGGCGACCGCCGTGCGCACGTAGTCGGCCCGCATGACCTCGATCAGGCTGGTCCGGGTGAGCCGGGCGACGTACGCCAGCGAGGTCGAGGCGAGCACGTAGGCGGGCAGCAGGTAGGACCGGAAGCCGGCCTCCTCGTTGAAGGAGACCGGGAAGAAGTCGATGCCCAGATCGGTGTTGAGCTTCACCCCGAGGAGCAGTTGGAGCACGAAGCCGATCACGAAGACCGGGATCGAGATGACCATCAGGGTGGAGATCAGCACCACGTTGTCGATGAACCGGCCGCGCCGCAGGGCGGCGATCACGCCTGCGGTGATGCCCACCACCATCTCGATCACGATCGCGGTGAGCGCAAGGTTGATGGTGTACGGGAAGGCCGTCTTCATCACGTCCACGACCTGGTTGCCGCGGTAGTCCTCGCCGAAGTCGCCCTGGAAGAGGCCGACCAGGTAGTTCCAGTACTGGATGAAGAACGGGTCGTCGAGGTTGTACCGGTCCCGCAGGACCGCCACGACGGCCGGGTCCTGTCGCTTCTCACCGGCCAGTGCCGTGATGGGATCCCCAGGCAGCAGGAAGACCAGTGCGTAGATAAGGAACGTCGCGCCGAGGATCACAGGTATGGCCTGGATGATCCGGCGGACCACATAGCGGCCCATGCGGTCTCCTCGTGGTCGGGGCACGCCTCAGCCGGGCGGCGCGGGGGTTTCCCGCGCCGCCCGCCTCGGCGTGCCGGTCAGCTGGGGGACGGTCAGGCCAGTTCGACGTTGGCCAGGTCCATCTGCCCCTGGGCGTTGACGTTCACGTTCTTGACGCCCTTGGTGTAGGCCGCAGAGGACATGTAGGTGTACACCGGGATGTACGGCAGGTCCTTGATGAGGATGTCGTCGGCGGCCTGGTAGAGCTTGATGCTCTCGGCGTCGTCCCTGGCCGCGTCGGCCTTGGCCAGTGCGGCCTCGAACTCCTCGTTGACGTAGCCGCCGTAGTTGGACCCGTTCTCGATGGCGATCTTGGAGAAGATCGGGCGCAGGTAGTTCTCGATCGACGGGTAGTCCATCGACCAGGCCATGCGGAAGGCCCCGGAGTACTTCTTCTCGCCCAGCGCGGTGAGGATGGCGCCGAACTTCTCGAACGGCTTGAAGGTGACCTCGATGCCGAGGTTCTTCTTCAGCTGGTTGCCGACGGCCTCGATCCACTCCTTGTGGCCGCCGTCGGCGTTGTACCCGATCTCGATCGTGTTGCCGGGCAGGCCGCCGGCCTGGGTGTAGAGCTCCTTGGCCTTCGCCGGGTTGTACGTGGCGACCTCGCCGAGCGCACCCTGGCGGTATCCCGGAATGATCGGGTTGATGAAGTCGTCGGCCGGCTTGCGGGTGCCCGAGAAAATCGTCTTGGTGATCGCCTCGCGGTCGATCGCCATGGAGATCGCCTTGCGCAGGCCCGGGTTCTGGAACGCCGGGTTCGTGGCGATCGGGAATCCGATGTAGCCGACGCCGGATTCCGGCTTGTAGATGTAGCGGTCACCGAACTCCTGGGCGACCGTCGCCATCGCCGAGATCGGCAGCTTGTCGGTGATCTGGATGTTGTTCGCGCGCAGGTCGTTGTACGCGGTTTCCAGCTTGTCGTAAATCTTGAAGGTGACGGAATCCAGCTTGGCCTTGCCGTCCGACGCCGGGAAGTTCTCGTAGCGCTTGACCTTGATCTGCTTGTTGTGCTCCCACTTCCCCTCGATCTGGAAGGCGCCGTTGCCGATCGGCGCGTCCTCGAAGGCCTTGGTGTCGGTGAAGAAGGCCTTCGGGAGCGGGAAGAAGGCGTTGTAGCCGAGCATGGTCTTGAACTGCGAGAACGGCGCCTTGAGGGTCACCGTGAAGGTCTTGTCGTCGACGACCTTGAGGCCCTTGAGCTTGTCCGTGGTGGGCGTCTTGTCCTTGCCCGGCGCGAGCTCCTCGGACCCGAGGATCTTGTCGAAGAACGGCAGGGCCTCCTGCGCGTTGGCCTGGTTCGCCCCGTAGTTCCAGGCGTCGACGAAGGACTGGGCGGTGACCTTCTCGCCGTTGTGGAAGGTGTAGCCGTCCTTGAGCTTGATCGTCCAGAGGGTGGCGTCCGTGGTCTCGATCGCCTCGGCGACCCGCAGCTTCGGCGAGTTGTCCTTGATGTCGTAGTCGACCAGGCCGGCGAAGAGCGCGTTGAGGACCTCGGAGCCCTCGGACTCCGCGGTGTTCTGCGGCACCAGGCCGTGCTGCGGCTCACCCAGCTCGACGCTGATCGAGCCGCCCTTCTTGCCCGCGCCGGCGTCCCCGTCCGAGGACTTCTTGCCGCTGCTGGTGGTGCAGGCCGAGACCGCGAGCGCGGTGCACGCCGCCAGCGCGGTCCAACGCATCGTCTTGGTGAGCCTCATTCAACTGCTCCTCGATTTAGGGGCTTACGAACGAACGGCGCCTCGCCAGTCGGTGTGCCGGGCATGGCGAAGGTCGACATCTCAGGGCCGATCCGCACAGGTGGCGAGGTGACCACTGATACGCGCAGAGCAACTATCGATCACCTGACCCCTTCGGTGGAATCGCCGTCACATCTCTTTTCAATTACATGCTCAGACCAACCCGTGACAATACTCGGCAAATTCCTCCATATCGCGCTCGGAGCCGTCAATTCCACTTTCCGAATAACGAACAAATGGCACCGGTATTTGACGCATTACGAAGCGTAATGATCATTCCCGGGCGCCCCGGACGGCGTCCGCCGGGGAATTGCCGCAGGTCGGCGGCCCACAACGCGAGAGCGCGCCCTCCGAACGGAGGACGCGCTCTGTGAGTGGGGCGTACGCCCGGTGTCAAACGGTTTCCGGGCCGCTCCCGGGCTCTCCCCCGGGCCCGTTCCCGGACTCCCCCTCCGGCGCCCGCTCCCCCGGCCCGCGCTCACCCGCGAAGTGGCACGCCGAGTCGTGCGCCGCGAGGCCGTCCAGCCAGGCGGGAGCGGTCAGCAGCGGGACCTCCACCGCGCACCTCTCCTGCGCCTTCCAGCAGCGGGTGCGGAAGCGGCAGCCGGACGGCGGGTTCGCCGGCGAGGGCACGTCCCCCGTCAGCACGATCCGGTCCCGCGTCTGGCGCGCCGTCGGGTCGGGCACCGGGACGGCGGACAGCAGCGCCTGGGTGTACGGGTGGGTCGCGTGCTCGTAGATCTCCCGGTCGCTGCCGATCTCGACCATCCTGCCGAGGTACATCACGCCGACGCGGTCGGAGATGTGCCGGACGATCGAGAGGTCGTGCGCGATGAACATGTACGAGAGGTTGAACTCCCCCTGGAGCTGCTCCAGCAGGTTGATCACCTGCGCCTGGACGGAGACGTCCAGGGCCGAGACGGGCTCGTCGCAGATGATGATCTCCGGCTTGAGCGCGAGGCCGCGGGCGATGCCGATGCGCTGGCGCTGGCCGCCGGAGAACTGGTGCGGGTACCGGTTGATGTACTCCGGGTTGAGACCCACCACGTCCAGCAGGTCCTGGACCGCCTTGCGGCGGTCGCCCTTCGGCGCCACCTCGGGGTGGATCTCGAACGGCTCCCCGATGATGTCGCCGACCGTCATGCGCGGGTTCAGCGAGGTGTACGGGTCCTGGAACACCATCTGGATGTTCCGCCGCACCGCCTTGAGACCCGCGCCGGACAGCCGGGAGATCTCCTCGCCCTTGTAGCGCACCGATCCACCTGTGGCCGGCTCCAGGTTCATCAGCACCTTGGCCAGTGTGGACTTGCCGCAGCCCGACTCCCCGACGATGCCCAGCGTCTCCCCCTGCATCAGGTCGAAGGAGACGCCGTCGACGGCCTTGACGGCGCCGACCTGCTTCTTGAACAGCACGCCCTTGGTCAGCGGGAAGTGCTTGACCAGGTCACGGACCTCCAGGATCGGCTCGCCGCGCGCCACCTCCTGGGCGAAGACGGCCTCCACCGGCACCTCGGCCGCCCCGAGCACCGGAGCCCCGGCCCCCGGAACCCCGGCTTCGGGAGTCCCGGCTCGGGGAGCTCCGGCCCCGGTAGCGCCGGCCCCCGAGGTGGCCCCGCCGGAGCTCGCCCCGCCCGCGCTCGTCCCGTCAGCGGTCATGGAGGGTCTCCTTCCAGAAGAAGCAGGCACTGCCCCGGCCGGCCAGCTCGATGCCGTCGTCCTCGGTCACCGGGAACAGCTCCGGCACCTGCCCCCGGCAGATGTCCTGCGCCCGCGGGCAGCGCGGGTTGAACGCGCAACCCGGCGGGATCCGGAGCAGGTTGGGCGGCAGGCCCTTGATCGCGTACAGCTCCTGGCCCTTCTGGTCCAGGCGCGGGATGGAGTCCAGGAGCCCCCTGGTGTACGGGTGCGCCGGGCGCGCGTACAGCTCGTGCACCGGCGCCGTCTCGACGATCCGGCCCGCGTACATCACGGCGATCTTGTCCGCGACGTCGGCGACCACACCGAGGTCGTGGGTGATCAGGATCAGGCCCATGTGGTACTCGGCCTGCAGTTCCGCGAGCAGGTCCATCACCTGGGCCTGGACGGTGACGTCCAGGGCCGTGGTGGGCTCGTCCGCGATGATCAGGTCCGGTTCCAGGGCCAGCGCCATCGCGATCATGATGCGCTGGCGCATGCCGCCCGAGAACTGGTGCGGGTAGTCGCCGACCCGGTCCTTCGCGGCCGGGATCCGCACCCGGTCCATCAGCTCGATCGCCTTCTCCTTGGCCTCCTTGCGCGAGACGCCGTGGTGGGCGCGGAACATCTCGCCGAGCTGGAAGCCCACGGTGAGCACCGGGTTGAGCGAGGAGAGCGCGTCCTGGAAGATCATCGCGATCTTCCGGCCGCGGATCTTCCGGCGCTCCTCCTTGCCCATGGCGAGCATGTCCTGTCCGCGGAACCGGATCTCACCGCGGGGGATGCGGGCCGGCGGCATGTCGAGGATGCCCATGATCGCCTGGGCGGTCACCGACTTGCCCGAACCGGACTCGCCGAGCACCGCCAGCGTCTCCCCCGCCCGCACGCTGTAGCTGACCCCGTTGACCGCCTTGGCCACCCCGTCCCGGGTGACGAACTCGACGTGCAGGTCGCGGACGTCGAGCAGCGGGCCCTCGTAGGGCTTCTCCCGTTCGGACCTGCCGGTTTCGACTGCTGTGGTCACGATGCGTCCCCTCGCTCAGCGCAGCTTCGGGTCGAGGGCGTCGCGCACCGCGTCGCCCAGCATGATGAAGGCCAGCACGGTGATGGAGAGCGCCGCGGCCGGGAAGAACATCACGTACGGCGCGGTCCGGATCACCTTCTGGGCGGAGGAGATGTCGATTCCCCAGGAGATGGTCGGGTCCTGGAGGCCGATGCCGAGGAAGCTCAGCGTCGCCTCGGTGGCGATGTAGCCGCCGAGGGCGATGGTGGCCACCACGATCACCGGGGCGACCGCGTTCGGCAGGATGTGCCGGAACATCAGCCGCCCGGTACCGGCGCCGAGCGCCCGGCCGGCCACCACGTAGTCGGACTGCTTGACCGTCAGCACCGCGCCGCGCATGACGCGCGCGATCTGCGTCCAGCCGAGGAAGGCGAGCGCGATCACCACGCTCCACACCGTGCGGTGGGAGAAGGCGTTCAGCAGCACCAGCGCGCCGAGCAGCAGCGGAATGCCGAAGAAGACGTCGATGACCCGGGAGATCACGGCGTCCACGCCGCCGCCGAAGTAGCCGGCCACCATGCCGGCCAGCCCGCCGAGCACGGTCACCGCGGCGGTCACGCAGATGCCGACGGTGATCGAGGCCCGCGCGCCGTAGACCACCCGGGCGTAGATGGAACGGCCCTGGCCGTCGTAGCCGAACCAGCCGGCGCCGAAGAAGTCCGTCCAGTCCGGCCGCTTGAGGTAGTCGTTGACCAGGTCGGCCTTGCGCGGATCGGCGTCGGTGAACGCCCAGGGGAAGATCGCCATCACGATCAGCAGCACGATCAGCACCGCGGAGATCAGGAAGATCGGCCGCCGCCGGAGGTCCCGCCAGGCGTCGCCCCAGAGGCTGCGGGCCTCTTCCCGCTTGACCGGGTCGGGCTCGACCAGGGTCTCCTGCTCGACCGCCATGCCCTGCTCGCCGGCGTAGTCCAGGTGGTCCACCCCCGGCTTGGGATGCCGTTCGTACGAGCTCTCGTCGTGGATGTCAGGCATAGCGGATCCTCGGGTCCAGGACCGCGTAGAGCAGGTCGACGATGAGGGAGGCGACCAGGTAGACGATCACCAGGACGGTCACGATGCCGACGATGGTGGGCCCCTCCTTCTGGTTGATCGCCCGGTACAGGACGTTGCCGATGCCCTGCACGTTGAAGATCCCCTCGGTCACGATCGCGCCGCCCATCAGCGCACCCAGGTCGGTGCCGAGGAAGGTGACCACCGGGATGAGCGAGTTGCGGAGCAGGTGCCGGGTGATGATGGTCCGCCGGGGCAGGCCCTTGGCGACCGCCGTGCGCATGTAGTCGGCCCGCAGGTTCTCGCCGATCGAGGTCCGGGTGAGCCGGGCGACGAACGCGAGTGAGAGCGAGCCCAGCACGATGGCCGGGAGGATCAGCTGCGAGAGGTCCGTGGAGTCCTGCACCGTCGGGGTGACCCAGCCCAGGTTGGTCGCGAAGACCGTCTGGGCGATGTACGCCAGTACGAAGACCGGGATCGAGATCACCAGCAGGGTGAGGACCAGCACCAGGGTGTCCTGGATGCTGCCGCGCTTGAGTCCGGAGAGCACGCCCAGGCAGAGCCCGAAGATCATCTCGAAGAGGAACGCCATCAGGGCCATCCGGATCGTGACCGGGAAGGCGTCCGCCATGATCTCGCTGACCGGCCGGCCGGTGAAGCTGGTGCCGAAGTCCCCCTGGAAGAGGTTCCCCATGTAGTGCAGGTACTGCTTCCAGAGCGGCTGGTCCAGGTAGTACTTGTGCTTGAGGTTGGCCACCACGGCGGGGTCGGCGGCCTTGTCCCCGAACAGCGCCGCGACCGGGTCGCCCGGCAGCGTGTAGACCATCAGGAAGATCAGCAGCGTGGTGCCGAAGAACACCGGGATCATCTGCAGCACCCGTCGCAGCACATAACTGCCCATCCGAGCCTCCTTCCTAGCTATCTGACCGAGTGCCCGGGCCCCGCCCTCCGTGCGGGGAGGGCGGGGCCGGCGCTGGGGGGCTGATCAGCCCTTGACCTCGACCTGGGTCCAGGCGGGGTTGCCGAAGGAGTCGAACGTGACGTTCTGCACCTTGGTGGAGTAGCCGGAGTTGGTGCGGTAGTACCAGAGCGGGACGGCCGGCATGTCGTTCGCCAGCACGGCCTCGGCCTGCTGGTAGCCGGTCACCGTGTCGGCCACGCTGGCGGCCTGGTCGGCCTGGTTGGCGAGCTGGTCGAACTGCGGGCTGCTGTAGCCGAAGTCGTTGGACGAGGCGCCGGTGCGGTAGACGTCGGCGAGGAAGTTGGCGTTCAGCGGGTAGTCCTGCACCCAGCCGGTGCGGAACGCGCCGTTGATCTGGTGCCCGGTGATGGCCGCCCGGGCCGTCTTGAAGTCGGGCTTCGGGTCGCCCACGCAGTCCACACCGGTGCTCTGCCGGATCGAGTTGCAGACCGCGTCGACCCACTCCTTGTGGCCGCCGTCCGCGTTGTAGGTGATCGTCAGCTTGTTGCCGGGGACGCCGCCGCCCTCGGCGATCAGCTGCTTGGCCTTGGCCGGATCGAAGTTGCAGTTGTCACCGCACTGGCCCTCCTTGTAGCCCTCGACGCCCTCGGCGACCCAGGCCGAGGCCGCCTTGCGGGAGCCCTGGAGCACCGTCTTGGTGATGGTGTCGCGGTCGATCGCCATCGACAGGCCCTGGCGGACCTTGGCCTTCTCCGGCGGGGCCCAGTCGGGCTGGTACAGGGTGAAGCCGATGTTCTGGATGGCGCCCTGCGGGGCGTCGATCGCGCGGTCGCCGAGGTCGCTCTTGTAGGTGGCCAGCGCCGACGGGGGCACCTGGTCGATCACGTCCAGGTTGTTGGACAGGAGATCGGCGTAGGCGGCCTCGGAGGTGCTGTAGATCTTGAAGACGATGCCGCCGTTCGCCGGCTTGTCGACGCCCTGGTAGTTCGGGTAGGCCTTGGTGACCACCTGCTGGTTGTGGTCCCAGCTGACGAACTGGTACGCGCCGTTGCCGACCGGCTTCTGGCCGTACCCGGCCGGGTCGTTGAAGAAGGCGTCCGGCAGCGGGGAGAAGGCGATGTAGCCCAGCTTGTACTCGAAGTAGGAGACCTTGCTGTTCAGCTTCACGGTGAAGTGCAGGTCGTCCACGACGGTCAGCCCGGACATCTTGTTCGTGGTCGGCTGGCCGCTCGCCGGGTGGACGTCCTGGTAGCCCTCGATGTCGGAGAACCAGGAGCCGTTGATCTGGTTGTTGGTCGTGGTCGCGGCCCAGTTCCAGGCGTCCACGAAGTTCTTGGCGTGGACCGGGGTCCCGTCGTGGAAGGTCCAGCCGTCCTTCAGCGTCACGTTGAAGGTCTGGGCGTCGCTGGTCTGGATCGTGTCCGCGACCTGCATCCGGAGCTTGGCGTTGCTCGGGTCGTAGTCCACCAGCCCCTTGAACAGGTTCTGCAGGATGCGCCCACCACCCGTCTCGTTGGCGTTCGCCGGCTGGAGCGGGTTCTGCGGCTCGGTGCTCTGGTAGCTGAAGGTCTTGCTGGCGTCCGACGAACCGTCGCTTCCGCCGTCGCTTCCGCTGCTGCACCCGCTGGCCACCAGGGCCACGGACGTCGCTGCGGCGAGGACCCATCGAGCACGGGTGGCTGCGGGCATGGAGGTCCCTCCTCAAGGTGTGTGACGCATCACACCCCATGAGAAGCGCGCCCGCGCGGCGGCGCGAGTCGGGTACCCCCGGACGGGTGCAGGGGAGGGCCGGGGGGTTGACGGAACGCCGGAAGGGCCCGCGGCGCGAGGCCGCGGGCCCTTCCGGGCGGAGTGAACCGGGATCAGGCGGCGGCCGTCTCCCGGACCTCGGCGAAGTGGCACGCCGACTGGTGCTTGGCCGCGCCGGTCAGCACCTCGGGCACCGCGAGCAGCGGGACCTCGGTCGAGCAGCGCTCCTCCGCCTTCCAGCAGCGGGTGCGGAAGCGGCAGCCGGACGGCGGGTTGGCCGGCGAGGGGATGTCACCGGTCAGGATGATCCGGTCGCGGGACTCGCGCGCCGTCGGGTCCGGCACCGGCACCGCGGAGAGCAGCGCCTGGGTGTACGGGTGCGTGGCGTTCTCGTAGATCTCCTCGTCGCTGCCGATCTCGACCATCTTGCCGAGGTACATCACGCCGACGCGGTCGGAGATGTGCCGGACGATGGAGAGGTCGTGCGCGATGAACATGTAGGAGAGCTCGAACTCGTCCTGCAGCTGCTCCAGCAGGTTGATCACCTGCGCCTGGACGGAGACGTCCAGGGCCGAGACGGGCTCGTCGCAGATGATGATCTCCGGCTTGAGCGCGAGGCCGCGGGCGATGCCGATGCGCTGGCGCTGGCCGCCGGAGAACTGGTGCGGGTACCGGTTGATGTACTCCGGGTTCAGGCCGACGACGTCCAGCAGGTCCTGGACCGCCTTGCGGCGGTCGCCCTTCGGCGCCACCTCGGGGTGGATCTCGAACGGCTCCCCGATGATGTCGCCGACCGTCATGCGCGGGTTCAGCGAGGTGTACGGGTCCTGGAACACCATCTGGATGTTCCGGCGGACGGCCTTGAGGCCCGCGCCGGACAGCTTGGAGATGTCCTCGCCCTTGAACAGGACCTGGCCGGAGGTGGCCCGCTCCAGGTTCATCAGGACCTTGGCCAGCGTGGACTTGCCGCAGCCGGACTCGCCGACGATGCCGAGGGTCTCGCCCCTCGCCAGGTCGAAGGAGACGCCGTCGACGGCCTTGACGGCGCCGACCTGCTTCTTGAAGAGGATGCCCTGGGTCAGCGGGTAGTGCTTGACCAGGTCCTTGACCTCCAGGATGGGCTCAGCCATGGAGGGTCTCCTTCCAGAGGTGGCACGCGCTGCGGCGGCCGGTGAGCTCCTTGCCGTCCTTGTCGGTCACCTGGTGCAGCTTCGGGATCTCCGTGCGGCACAGGTCGGTGGCGACGTCACAGCGGGGGTTGAACGCGCAGCCGGCCGGGACCTTCAGCAGGTTCGGGGGCAGGCCCTTGATCGCGTACAGCTCCTGGCCCTTCTGGTCCAGGCGCGGGATGGAGCGGAGCAGGCCCTTGGTGTACGGGTGCGCCGGGTTGGCGTACAGCTCGTGCACCGGCGCCGTCTCGACGATCCGGCCCGCGTACATCACGGCGATCTTGTCCGCGACGTCGGCGACCACGCCGAGGTCGTGGGTGATCAGGATCAGGCCCATGTTGTACTCGGCCTGCAGCTCGGCGAGCAGGTCCATCACCTGGGCCTGGACGGTGACGTCCAGGGCGGTGGTGGGCTCGTCCGCGATGATCAGGTCGGGCTCCATGGAGAGCGCCATCGCGATCATGATGCGCTGGCGCATGCCGCCCGAGAACTGGTGCGGGTAGTCGCCGACGCGCTGGCGGGCGGCGGGGATGCGCACCCGCTCCATCAGCTCGATCGCCTTCTCCCGGGCCTCCTTCTTGGAGGCGCCGCGGTGCACCCGGAACATCTCGCCGAGCTGGGCGCCGACGGTCATCACCGGGTTCAGCGAGGAGAGCGCGTCCTGGAAGATCATCGCGATCTTCTGGCCGCGGATCTGCCGGCGGTCCTCCTCCTTCATCGCGAGCATGTCCTGCCCGCGGAAGAGGATCTGGCCCTGGCTGATCTTGCCGGGCGGCATGTCGAGGATGCCCATGATGGTCTGGGCGGTCACCGACTTGCCGGAGCCGGACTCGCCGAGCACCGCAAGGGTCTCGCCGGCGGCCACGGAGTAGTTGACGCCGTTCACGGCCTTGGCGACGCCGTCCCGGGTGTGGAACTCCACGTGGAGGTCCTTGACCTCCAGCAGCGGGGTGCCAACCTCCAGGCGGCCGGTCTTCTGGTTCTTCTCGATCACGGTGGTCATCGGGTCGTCACCTCTTCTCTCAGCGGAGCTTCGGGTCGAGGGCGTCGCGCACCGCGTCGCCGAGCATGATGAAGGCCAGGACAGTGACGCTCAGCACCGCGGAGGGGAAGAGCAGCACGTGCGGCGCGTCGAGGAAGCGGACCGACGCGTCGCTGATCATCAGGCCCCAGGAGATCTCCGGCGGCTGGACGCCGATGCCGAGGTAGGACAGGGCCGCCTCGGCGCCGATGTAGACACCCAGGCTGATCGCGGAGACGACGATGACCGGCGCGATGGCGTTCGGCACGATGTGCCGGAAGGTGATCCGGCCGGAGCCGGCGCCGAGGGCGCGGGCCGCCATCACGTAGTCGTTGTTCTTGTTCGACAGCACCGAGGCGCGCATGATGCGGAAGATCTGCGGCCAGCCGAGCACGGTCATCACGACCGAGACCGTCCAGGCGTTGCCCTTGCCGAGCATCGACATGATCAGCATGCCGCCGAGCAGCAGCGGGATCGAGAAGAAGATCTCGGTGAAGCGCGAGAGGATGCTGTCGATGATCCCGCCCTTCCAGCCGGCCAGCAGGCCGAGGAGCGCGCCCACCAGGGTGACCATGGTGGTGGTCAGGACCCCGACGATGATCGAGTTGCGGGCACCCCACACCGTGCGGGTGTAGATGTCGCAGCCCTGGACGTCGAAGCCGAACCAGTGCTCGGCACTGGGCCGCTTCAGCGAGTCGGCCAGGTCGCAGGCCCCGGAGTCGAACGGGCTGCCGTCCGTGAACAACTGCGGCACGGCGGCCAGCAGGAGCAGGAACGACACCAGCACGGCACCGATGATGAAGACCGGGTTGCGGCGCAGGTCGCGCATCGCGTCCGACCAGAGGCTGGCGACGCGCTCCGGCTTCTGCTTCTTCTCCGGCGAGGACTTCGGGGTGTTGTCCTCGGAGGGGGCCTCGGCGCCCTTGGTGATGGTCTCACTCATAGCGGATCCTCGGGTCGAGCACGGCGTACAGCAGGTCCACGAGCAGGGTGGTGACGAGGTAGATCATCACCAGCAGCGTGACGACGCCGACGATGATCGTGCCCTGCTTCTGGTACACGGCCTGGGCGAGCAGACCGCCGATGCCGTGGATGTTGAAGATCTTCTCGGTGATGACCGCGCCGCCCATCAGACCGCCGAGGTCGGCACCGAGGAAGGTGACGATCGGGATCAGCGCGTTGCGCAGGGCGTGCCGGCCGATCACCCGACGGCGCTTCAGGCCCTTGGCGACCGCGGTGCGGACGTAGTCCGCGCGCATGGTCTCCATCAGGCTGGTGCGGGTCAGTCGGGCCACGTAGGCCAGCGAGGTCGAGGCGAGCACGAAGGCCGGCAGCAGGTACGCGCGCAGGCCGTCTTCCTCGTTGAAGGAGACCGAGAAGATCTCGATGCCGTAGTCGTTCTTGAGCTTGACGCCGAGCACGAGCTGGAGCACGAAGCCGGTGACGAAGACCGGGATCGAGATCACGAACAGCGTGCTGATGAGGACCAGCTGGTCCAGGAACTTGCCCTTGCGCAGGGCCGCCATGACGCCCGCCAGCACACCGATGATCGCCTCGATGACGAATGCCACGATGGCGAGGTTCACGGTGAACGGGAACGCCTCGCTGATCATGTCGCTCACCGAACGACCGGTCAGACTCTCACCCAGGTCGCCCTGGAAGACGCCGGTGATGTAGTTCCAGTACTGGAGCAGGAACGGGTCGTTCAGGTGGTACTTCTGGCGGATCATCTCCGCCACGAGCGGATCGGCCTTCTTCTCGCCGGCCAGCGCCTGCACCGGGTCACCGGGCAGGCTGAAGCACAGCCAGTAGATCAGGAACGTCGCACCGATCAGGACAGGGATTGCCTGTATAAGTCGGCGGATGACATAGCGGCCCATCAGACCTCCATACTTTCGGACAAGGAAGGGAGGCGGGAGGACCCGGACTGTAGTCCGGTCCGCCCGCCCCCGTTCGTCTGATTAACCGGATCAGCCGGCGAGCTCGACCTCGTCCAGGTTCATGCGACCCTGGGCGTCGGTGTCGAAGTTCTTGATCTTCTTGCTGTACGCGGCGGAGGACATGTAGGTGTACACCGGGATGTACGGCAGCTCCTGGACGAGGATGTCATCGGCCTGCTGGTACAGCTTCTGACCCTCCTCCGGGGTCTTCGCCTGGTCGGCCTGGTCCAGCAGGGTCTCGAACTGCTCGTTGACGTAGCCGCCGTAGTTCGAGCCGTTCTCGATCGCGACCTTCGAGAAGATCGGACGGAGGTAGTTCTCGATCGACGGGTAGTCCATCGACCAGGCCATGCGGAAGCCGCCGGAGTACTGCTTGTCGCCCAGCGCGTCCAGGATCTTGCCGAACTTCTCGAACGGCTTGAGGGTGACCTCGACGCCCAGGTTCTTCTTCAGCTGGTTGGCGACGGCCTCGATCCACTCCTTGTGGCCGCCGTCGGCGTTGTAGCCGAGCTCCAGGGTGTTGTTCGGGACACCGCCGGCCGTGTCGAAGAGCGACTTGGCCTTGGCCGGGTCGTACTTCGCCGCGTCGCCCATGGCGCCCTTGCGGTAACCCGGGATCAGCGGGTTGATGAAGTCGTCGGCCGGGACGCGGGTGCCCGAGAAGATCGTCTTGGTGATCGCCTCGCGGTCGATCGCCATCGAGATCGCCTTGCGGATCTCCGGCTTGCCGTAGGTGGCCGGGTTGGTGGCGATCGGGAAGCCGATGTAGCCGACGCCGGACTCCGGCTTGTAGATGTAGCGGTCGCCGAACTCGCCCTTGACCGTGCCCATGGCCGAGATCGGGAGCTTGTCGGTGGCCTGGATGTTGTCGGCGCGCAGGTCGTTGTACGCCGTCTCCAGCTTGTCGTAGATCTTGAAGGTGACGCCCTGCAGCTTCGCCTTGCCGTCAGCGGCCGGGAAGTTGTCGTAGCGCTTGACCTTGATCTGCTGGTTGTGCTCCCACTTGCCGTCCATCTGGAACGGGCCGTTGCCGATGGGGGCCTCTTCGAAGGTCTTCTTGTCAGCGAAGAAGGCCTTCGGCAGCGGGTAGAACGCGTTGTAGCCCAGCATGGTCTTGAACTGGGAGAACGGCGCGGTCAGGGCGACGGTGAAGGTCTTGTCGTCGACGACCGTCAGGCCCTTGAGCTTGTCGGTGGCCGGCTTCTTGTCCTTGCCCGGGGCCAGGTCGGCGGAGCCGTCGATCTTGGCGAAGAACGGGAGGCCCTCGGCCGCGTTGTCCTGGTTGGCACCCCAGTTCCAGGCGTCGACGAAGGACTGGGCGGTCACCTTCTCACCGTTGTGGAAGGTGTAGCCGTCCTTCAGCTTGATCGTCCAGAGCTTGCTGTCGGGGGACTCGATCGACTCCGCGACGCGCAGCTTCGGCTCGTTGGTCTTGTTGTCGTACTCGACCAGGCCGGCGAAGAGGGCGTTCAGGACCTCGGCACCCTCGGACTCCGCGGTGTTCTGCGGAATCAGGCCGTGCTGCGGCTCACCGAGCTGAACAGCGATCGTGCCGCCGCCCGAGGCAGCCTTGTCGCTGCTCTTCGAGCTGGTGCTGCAAGCGGTCGCCGCAAGGGCGATCGCGGTCGCCGCGACGAGCCACTTGGTCTGGGTTGCACCACGCATGGGGGGATGCCTCCTGAATTCGACTTTCCAACGAGGAGAGCACCGCGGGCGGTGGACACCGGGCCGCCGTGCCGTCCGCGCTCGTGGTTTCGGCGCGCACCCCTGCGCGTTAACCCTTGACCCGAGCCTGACTGCACCCACTATGTGTCACGGACGGACACGAAAGTGACCAATGCCGATCTCAATTAGGTCACATGAACGGTCGGTAAGTTTCGAAAATCGGACATAAGAGACATACTCAGACAGGCATTAAACGGACAGTCGTCATGAATGACGGACTGTCACGTTCGCTCAGCGGACACCTTGCCGTGGTAAGCGCTATTCCGTTTATACGCGCGTCGACAGCGTGGAGTGATTGAAAAAGTTCGCCCCCCTCTCCATCGGAAAGGGGGGCGACGGTTTCCGGCCAAAGCACGGCCGGAGGGCTCAGAAGGCGGTGATCAGACCTTCTTGGCGCGCGAGGCGGTACGGCCACGGTCCTTCTGGTCCAGCACGACCTTACGGATGCGAACAGTCTCCGGGGTCACCTCGATGCACTCGTCCTCGCGGCAGAACTCCAGCGACTGCTCCAGCGAGAGCTTCCGCGGCGGGACGATCGACTCGGCGACGTCGGCGTTCGACGACCGCATGTTGGTGAGCTTCTTCTCCTTGGTGATGTTGACGTCCATGTCGTCGGCGCGCGAGTTCTCGCCGACGATCATGCCCTCGTACACCTCGGTGCCCGGGTCGCAGAAGAGCACGCCGCGCTCCTGCAGGTTGGTCATCGCGAACGCGGTGACCACACCGGCCCGGTCGGCCACCAGCGAACCGTTGTTGCGGGTCGTCAGGGTGCCGAACCACGGCTCGTGGCCCTCGTGGATCGAGTGCGCGATGCCGGTGCCGCGGGTGTTGGTGAGGAACTCGGTCCGGAAGCCGATCAGGCCGCGGGACGGCACCACGAACTCCATCCGGACCCAGCCCGAACCGTGGTTGGACATGTTGTCCATCCGGCCCTTGCGGATGCCCATGAGCTGGGTGACGGCACCCATGTGCTCCTCGGGGACGTCCACGGTGAGGCGCTCGACCGGCTCGTGCGTCTTGCCGTTGACCTCCTTGGTGACCACCTGCGGCTTGCCGACGGTCAGCTCGAAGCCCTCGCGGCGCATGGTCTCGATCAGGATGGCCAGCGCCAGCTCACCGCGGCCCTGCACCTCCCAGGCGTCCGGGCGCTCGGTGTCCAGGACGCGCAGCGAGACGTTACCGATCAGCTCGCGGTCCAGGCGGTCCTTCACCTGGCGGGCGGTGACCTTGCGGTCGACCCGGCCGCTGGACTTGGCGTCCGCGCCCTTGCCGCTGCCGCCACGGCCGACCAGCGGCGAGGTGTTGGTGCCGATGGTCATCGAGATGGCCGGCTCGTCCACCGTGATCAGCGGCAGCGCGATCGGGTTCTCCGGGTCGGCCAGGGTCTCGCCGATCATGATCTCGGAGATGCCGGCGACGGCACAGATGTCGCCCGGGCCGGCCACCTCGGCCGGCTTGCGGGTGAGCGCCTCGGTCATCAGCAGCTCGGAGATGCGGACGTTCGAGATGGTGCCGTCGCGCTTGATCCAGGCCACGGTCTGGCCCTTGCGCAGCTCGCCCTGCTCGACGCGGAGCAGCGCGATGCGGCCGAGGAAGTTGTCGGCGTCGAGGTTGGTGACGTGGGCCTGGAGCGGCGCGTCCTCCTCGAACGTCGGGGCCGGGACGTGCTCCAGGATGGTGGAGAAGAACGGCTCCAGGCTGTCGCTGTCGGCGGGAACGGAACCGTTCTCCGGCTTGGTCAGCGAGGCGACGCCGTCACGGGCACAGGCGTAGACGATCGGGAACTCGATCTGGTCCTCGTCCGCGTCCAGGTCGAGGAACAGGTCGTAGGTCTCGTTGATGACCTCGTCGATCCGGGCGTCCGGACGGTCGGTCTTGTTGATGCACAGGATGACGGGCAGGCGCGCGGTGAGCGCCTTGCGGAGCACGAAGCGGGTCTGCGGGAGCGGACCCTCGGAGGCGTCGACGAGGAGGACGACCGCGTCCACCATCGACAGACCGCGCTCGACCTCGCCACCGAAGTCGGCGTGGCCCGGGGTGTCGATGATGTTGATGGTGATCGGAGCGCCACCATCCTTCGGGTGGTACTTGACGGCGGTGTTCTTCGCGAGAATGGTGATGCCCTTCTCGCGCTCCAGGTCGTTGGAGTCCATCATCCGGTCGTCCAGCTGCTGGTGCGCGGCGAAGGCGCCGGCCTGCTTGAGCATGGCGTCGACCAGGGTGGTCTTGCCGTGGTCGACGTGGGCGACGATGGCGACGTTACGGATGTCGTTGCGCGTGGGCATGCCTAGCAGATTCTCCCGGAATCGTGGGTTTCGGCGCCCGGCTGCGTGACGCGCACTTGCGACCCATGTTGGTCGCCGCCGCCCGTTCCGCCTGCTACTACCGGTCCACCCGCCGGGCAGGACATGCCACGGCTTCCTCCTATCGTACGGGGAACCGCCCAGCTCGGCCGAAACGGGCAGCTCGGGCGGGATCAAGATCACAGGCCGTTCACCCCTCCGCTACCCCCGCGCCCACCCCACGTCCTGCAGGCGCGGCGGGCCGAAGCCCCAGACGCCCGCACCCGCGAGGCCCGTGCGGACGGCCGTCAGTTCGGGGCGCTGGAACAGCGGCACCGAATGGCCCAGCTGCCAGATCCGGACGTCCGCCTCCTGGAGGAGGGCCGCGCGGGCGGCGGGGTCCACTTCGGCTGCGGCACGGTCGAAGAGCCGGTCGATCTCCTCGGTGCCCGCCCGGGCGTAGTTGACGCCGGTCCGGAGCTCCCCGTCGGGGCCGGGGCGGGGCTTGGCGTAGACGGCGCGCTGCTCGGCGGCCGGGCCGGGGCCGGCCGGCCAGGAGAAGAGGGCGAGGTCGTAGTCGCCGACGGCCAGGTGCTCGCGGACGAAGGTGTCGGTCGGCGCCTCCGTCACCCGGACCGCGATCCCGGCCGCGCGGAGGTCCGCCACCACCGCGTCCGCGGTGCCCCGGGCGGTGGCGGAGCCGGCCGGGGCCAGCAGGGTCAGGACGAGCTCCCGGCCGCCCCGGGCCCGGGTGCCGCCGCCGGCGGGGGCCTTCCAGCCCGCCGCGTCCAGCATCCGCCCGGCGTCGGCGGTGCCGAGCGCGTCGGCGTTGTCCCGGTAGCCGTCCTGGTCGCCGGTGAGCAGGTGGTGGCCGAGCGGCACGGCGGGCAGGCCGAGCGGCGTGAGCGCGGCCTCGGCGGCGTGCCGGCGGTCGACGGCGCGGGCCACCGCGCGGCGCAGGACCGGGTCGCCGAGGGGCTCGCGGGCCGCGTTGAGGGTGAGCTGGGTGAGCGCGGCGCCGGGGGCGCGGTGCAGGGTGATGCCGGGCAGGCTCTGCGCCCGCTGGAGCTCCTGGGCGGCCCCGCCGCCCGCCGCCCCTCCGGCGCCCGCGCCCGCGTGGTCGACGGCGGCCGTCAGCGGGGCGACGTCCAGCCGGTTCTGTTCCAGTTCCCGGGCCCGCCGCTCGGCCGGGGTGGCGAGGAAGTCGATCCGGTCGGCCTTGGCCGGCTCGCCCCACCAGTACGGGTTGCGGACGAGGACGGCCCGTCCGCCGGCCGGGTCGTAGCCGGAGACCAGGAACGGCCCGGCGGTCGGGTGGGCGGCGCCGCCGGGCAGCGGGCGGTCGAAGGCCGCGGCGGTCGCCGTCTCGGCGGCCGGGTAGAGCGGGCCGAACAGGGCGCGCCACTCGCCGTAGGGCTGCCGGAAGGTGACCTTGACCTCCTGCGGGCCGGCGCCCCGGACGATCGAGTCGATCGCGCCGTACCCGGCCGGGCGGGCGGCGGTGTAGGCGGGGTCGAGGCCGGAGAGCGCCGCCCGCTGGGCGATGAAGTCGGCGGCGGAGAGCGGGGTGCCGTCGCTCCAGACGGCGCGCGGGTTGAGGCGGTAGGTGACCACCTGCGGCAGCTGCCCGGGCGGGGTGCACTCGGCGGCGGCCAGGTAGTCGGGGTCGGCCTCCCAGCCGCCGTGCGCGCCGGGCCGGAACAGCGAGGGGTAGAGGGCCCGGGCGAGCAGCGCGGAGTCGGCGGTGGCGGCGGGCTGGTAGACGTTCAGGGTGGCGGGGACGGCGTCCACCGCCCAGCGCAGGGTCCCGCCGTCCCGCACGGTGGAGCGGTCGACCGGGAGGACGTCCCCGGTGACGGCGGCGGGGGCGGCCGGCGCGGGCTGCGCGGGTCCGGGTGCCGGGGCGGTGCCGGCCGGGGCCGGGCCGCCGGAGCAGCCGGCGGAGGCGGCGGAGGCGGCGAGGGCGAGCAGCAGCGCGGCGGCTGCGGCGGGGAGGCGGACGCGCATGGCGGCCATGGAACGCCGCCGCTCCCGGCCGGGCTGCGCCGACACGGCGGCCGCCGGGGGACTGCACTCGGTCGGCCGAGCCGCCGCCCGCGCCGTGCGTACGGCTGCGACGGGCCGGGGCCGGGGACGGACCGGGACTGGCCGGACCGCGACCCTCCTACAGCCCCAGCTCGAACCAGACGATCTTGCCCTTCGGCGTCCGCCGGCTGCCCCAGCGTTCGGCGAGCAGGCTGACCAGCTGGAGCCCGCGCCCGCCCTCGTCCGTCTCCTGGGCGCGCCGCTGCCGGGGCTGGGCGTAGCCGTCGTCCCAGACCTCGCAGACCATGGTCCGGTCGCGCAGCAGGCGGAGCCGGATCTCGCCCCGGCCGTGCCGCAGCGCGTTGGTGACCAGCTCGCTGACCAGCAGCTCGGTGGTGTCGACCAGCTCGTCGAGGCCGCGGGCCAGCAGCCAGCTGCAGGCGAGTTCACGGGCCTTGGCGACGGAGGTCGGCTCGGGCGGCAGGAACCAGTTGCCGACGGCGTCCTCGGGGAAGGCGTGCACCTTGGCCATCAGCAGGGCGATGTCGTCCTCGCCGTGGTGCGGGTTGAGTTCGCCGAGGACGTGGTCGCAGAGGTCCTCCAGGCCCTTGCCCTCGGCGGAGAGCGCGACCCGGAAGGCGCGCAGCCCCTCGTCGAGCTGGTGCTTGCGGCTCTCCACCAGGCCGTCGGTGTAGAGGCCGAGCACGGCGCCGTCCGGGAGGGTCAGCTCGACCTCCTCGAAGGGCTCGCCGCCGACGCCGAGCGGCAGGCCGGGCGGGACGTCCAGCATCCGGGCCGGCTCGCCGGGGCCGAGCAGGACGGGCGGCAGGTGGCCGGCGTTGGCGAAGGTGCAGCGCCGGGTGACGGCGTCGTACACCGCGTACACGCAGGTGGCCAGGTAGACCTCGCGGGCCTCCTCGTCGGCGGTCGAGGTGAGCCGCCCGTACGGGGTGGGCACGGAGGCCGGCGCGGTGTCGTCGCCGAGGCCGCGGGCGATCTCGTCGAGGGCGGTGAGCACCTCGGCGGGGTCGAGGTCGAGCATGGCCAGGGTGCGGACGGCGGTGCGCAGCTGGCCCATCGCGACGGCGGCCCGCAGACCGCGTCCCATCACGTCGCCGATGACCAGGGCGGTGCGGTTGCCGGGCAGCGGGATGACGTCGAACCAGTCGCCGCCGACCTCGGTGTTGTTGTTGCTGGGCAGGTAGCGGCAGGCGATCTCCAGGCCGCTGGCGGCCGGGTTGCCCGGGGGCAGCAGGCTGCGCTGGAGGATCAGCGCGCGCTCGTGCTCCCGGCGGTAGAGCCGGGCGTTGTCGATGCAGACCGCGGCGCGGGCGACGAGCTCCTCGGCGATGGCGACGTCGCGGGCGTCGAACGGCTCGCTGCCGATCGCGCGGGAGAGCTGGACGAGGCCGAGCACCTGGTCGCGGGCGACCAGCGGGACGATCAGGGTGGAGCGCAGCAGCGGGTCGGGCCCGGGCTCGGGGACGACGCTGCGGCCGGTGCGCAGGGCCCGGGCGTGCGGGGAGCGCCGCGGGTAGCAGAGGGTGCCGCCGGCCTCGGCGATCGGCAGGCCGGTGACCGAGCCGAGCACCGAGGAGGCGCCGCCGACCACGCTGGAGACGGCGACCCGGCGCAGCTCGCCGCTGCCGTCGGTGAGCACGCCGTCGCCGTACCGGCCGGCGCTCGGGACGGTCTCGCCGGAGAGCAGCGCAGTGTAGAGGTCGACGGTGGCGAGGTCGCAGAACGGCGGGACGACGACGTCCAGCAGTTCCTTGGCGGTGGTCTCCAGGTCGAGGGTGGAGCCGATGTGGGCGCTGGCCTCGTTGAGCAGGGCGAGGTTGCGGCGGACTCCGTCGGCCTCGCGCTCGGCGACGTGCCGGCTGGTGACGTCGGAGACCTGCCCGGCCACGCCGGTCGGCTGGCCGGCCGCGCCGTTGAGGCGGTAGAGCGAGACGGCCCAGAGCCGGTTGCCCTCACGGGTCGGCACGGTGGAGTGGAAGCGCAGGTCGAAGACGGGTTCGCCGCTGGCGAGGACCTTGCGCAGGGCGGCGGTCAGCCGGTCGGCCTCGGAGCCGGGGAAGAGGTCGTGCGGGGTGAGGCCCTCCAGGTCGGTGGGGGCGAGGCCCATCCCGGAGGCGAAGGCGTCGTTGACGCGCTGGAGCCGGAGCCGGTCGTCGAAGAGGATGAAACCGGTCGGGGTCTGGCCGAACACCGCCTCGGAGGCGGCGAGGTCGGTCTCGATCCGGCGCAGCCGGCCGAGGTCGACCGCGAGGCAGGTGGCGCCGGCGGTGGGCAGCGCGCTGTCGGGCATCAGGTAGAGCTCGGCGAGTCCCTCGCCGCCGTGCGCGTCGCGGTACGGGGTGGTGCCGACCCACTCCTCGCCGGCCAGCGTGCGTTCCAGCCGGGCCCGGCCGCGCTGCCAGAGCTCGCGCGGGACGAAGGTGGTGACCGGGTCGGCGCCGACCGCCTCGGCGGCGGGGACGCCGAAGAACTCGGCGGCGCGCTCGCTCCACTGGCTGATCCGGCCGTCGGGGCCGATCGCGAAGGTGGCGACCCGGATGTAGTCGTAGATCGATCCCGGGTCCCCGGCGCCCCAGTGGTGGTCCTCGGCCACCGGGCGGGCGGCACGGTCGGCGGCCGGGGCCGCCGCGCGCGCGGCCACGAGGGGCACGGCGGGGGCCTGCACGTGTTGGGCACCGGCCTGCCCGGGTACAGCGGCATGACCGCTGCTGCTCGGCGCGTTACGCGCCGGGGTGCTGTTCAACGGACCGACCCCTCCAAACCCGCGACCGTCCGGATGTCGAGAAGACCGAGTATTCATCATCGAGGGGTACGTTCACACGCCCTCAACATCACAACATCAGATCGGGCGAAGGTTTTTGTCCTACCGCCCGCGCAACCACAATGCCACGCTCGCGCCCCCTGCCGGAGCGCGCGCTCCCCCCGGCCGCCTCCCGGCATATGCAGCACCGTTCTCCTCGCGGTCCACTCGCCCGTCCGTCGGGCCTACTCGGCTGCCGACTCGTGGGGCTCACTACCCGGCAGCGCCTGCTCGAACCAGACGACCTTGCCCATGCCCTCGGCCCGGGCCCCCCAGCGCAGCGCCAGCCGGCGGACCAGCTCCAGGCCCCGGCCGCCCTCGTCCGCCTCCGCCGCGTGCCGCTCGCGCGGCGGGTCGGGCAGCGGGTCGGAGATCTCCACCAGCAGGGTCTCGCCGAGCGTCAGCCGCACCCCGATCGGTGCGCTCGCGTACCGGACGGCGTTCGTGACCAGCTCGCTGACCAGCAGCTCGGCGGTGTCGGTCAGCTCCTCGACCCCCCACTCGACCAGCGTCGCGCGGACCAGCCGACGGGCCCGGGAGACGGCGGTCGGCTCGGCGGGCAGCGTCCAGCCGGCCGTCGGGGTGCCGGCCTGCCCGTGGCCCAGCCGGGCCAGCAGCAGCGCGACGTCGTCCGGCTCGCGGCCCTGCTCCATGGTGTCCAGCACCGCCTCGCAGGCGGCCTGGATCGACGCGTACGGCGCCTCCAGCACGGTGAGCAGCCGGCCCAGGCCCACGTCCAGGTCCTTGTCCCGGGACTCCACCAGGCCGTCCGTGCAGAGCGCCAGCAGGCTCCCCTCCGGGATCTTCAGCTCGACCGCCTCGAACGGGACGCCGCCGACCCCGAGCGGGGCCCCGGACGGCAGCTCCAGGATCCGCCCGACACCGCCGAGCAGTGGGCCGCCGGTCCGGGTCGGCTCGTCGGCGCCCTCCCCCGGCACGATCAGCACGGGCGGGATGTGGCCGGCCTTGGAGACGGTCAGGGTGGCGGTCGCCGGGTCGAACACCGCGTACACGCAGGTGGCCAGCAGCGCCTCGTCCGGCCCCTGGGCGAGGTCGTCGGCCAGCTCGTGGACGTGCCGCAGCAGCACGTCCGGCGGGAGGTCCAGGGCGGCCAGCACGCGGACGGCGGTGCGCAGCCGCCCCATCGTCGCGGCGGCCCGCAGCCCGTGGCCCATCACGTCGCCGACCACCAGCGCGGTGCGGTCGCCGGGCAGCGGGATGACGTCGAACCAGTCGCCGCCGACCTCGGTGCCGCTGCTGCCCGGCACGTACCGGTAGGCGACCTCGACGCCGGTCGGCTGCGGGACCTGCTGCGGCAGCAGGGTGCGCTGCAGGGTCAGGGCGGCGGTGCGCTCCCGGGCGTAGAGCCGGGCGTTGTCCAGCGAGGAGCCGGCCCGGTCGGCGAGCTCGACGGTGAACGCCAGGTCGTCCCGGTCGAAGCCCTCCCGGTAGCCGGCCCGGCTGACCAGCAGCAGGCCGATCACGATGCCCCGGGCGCGCAGCGGCACCACCAGCATCGAGTGCACGCCCAGGTCGTGCGCCGCCTGCATCTTCGGATCGCCCGGGTAGGTGACGTCGCTCAGCTGGTCGGCGCCGGAGAGCAGCTCGGGGACGCCGGTGCGCAGCACCCGGCCGCAGGCGGAGTCCTCGGCGAAGGTGATCCGGGCACCGCGCCGGAGCATCACCTCCACCTCGGGGCCGTCCTGGACGGAGGCGGTGCCCAGCTGGAGCAGCGAGGTGCGCCGGTCGTGGCCGTGCCGTGGCAGGTCGTCGCCGTGCGCGACGGCCTGCAGCAGGATCACCGCGGCGTGGTCGGTCAGCCGGGGGACGACCGCGCCGGCCAGCTCCTGCGCGATCCGCGAGGCGTCCAGCAGGTCGCCGACCCGGGAGCCGAACTCGTTGAGCAGCGAGAGCCGGCGCCTGGCGTGCTCGACCTTCGCCACCGCCCGGTAGCGCTCGGTCACGTCCATGACGGTGCCGGAGATGCCGAGCACCCGGCCGGCCCGGTCGGTCATCCGGCTGTACGAGATCGAGCGGTAGCCGGAGCGCGCGGTGATCGGCGAGGCGAGGGTGACGTCGATGACAGGCTCGCCGGTGGCCAGCACCTGGCGCTGGATCGCGGTGATCTCGTCGGCCGCCCGCTCCGGCAGGGTCTCGCCGGTGGTGCGGCCGACGTGGTCCTCCGACACGACGCCGTTCATGTCGGCGAGGGTCTGGTTGACGGCGGTGTAGCGCAGGTCGGTGTCGAGGATCGCGATGCCCAGCGGGGACTGCTCGAACAGCGCGTCCCGGACGGCGAGGTCGTGCTCCACCGCCCGGACGGCGGCCGCCTCGGCCAGGTTGACCTGCAGGAACGGGGTGCCGTCGCCGTCGACGAGCAGCGAGATCCGGGCGTCGACGAGCACCGGCTCGCCCTCCCGGTCGCGCAGCTCGGCCAGGCCGGACCAGCGGCCGTTGCGCAGCGTGTCCTGGATCGCGGCCCGGATCCGGACCACCTGGTCGGCGTCCGGGATCAGCTCGTCGATGCGGCGGCCGACCAGCAGCTCGTTCGGCCAGCCGAGCAGTTCCTCGGCGGCCGGGCTCCAGAGCACCACGCGGCCCGCGGTGTCCAGGATCGCGATGGCCACCTTGACCACGTCGAAGAGGGTGCCCTCGGGGTGGCCGGCGGTGCCGGTGCCCGGGCCTGCCGCGGGGCCCGGACCGGGACCGGGGCGCGGGCCGGACTCCGCCCGGGGGCCGCCCCCTCGGGCGCCCGCCGCGGCCCCTGCCTGGGTGCTCCGCGGCCCGCCGGGGAACGGCCGGCCGGGCCTGCTGCGGACGCCGCCCGGCGGCGGCGCGTCGGGCACCACCAGGGACGGCGCGGGCTGTGCCGGCACCGGACCCTCGGGCGCGCCGCCCTCGCCGCGGCGGCGGCCCGCCGGCGGCTGCGCGGCCCGGTTCTCGCCGCGGTTCCCGCCGCGGTCCTCGGCACGGCTCGCGCCACGGCGCAGCCGAGCCCGGGCGGCGGCGCTCCCCCCGGCGCCCGCCCGTCGCGCTCCCCCGCCACCGTTATCGGTATTCGACACCGACGGGGCCTCCGGCTCTGGTCGGGATCGGCGTCGCCGGCTGGGGGCGGCTCACCGATGGTGACGAATAGTGCCGAAAAGTGACATACCCAGCAGAACCAAGGCTATCCCGGCCAGCGCGTCGGCTTTTCCGATTGCCCGACCCGCCGCCCCACGCGTCGCGCGGTCGCCCCGCCCCCGCCCGGGCCGGATCCGCCCGCGGGAGGGGCGCGCCGGGGACCGTCGGGCACCGCCGGACACCGCCGGGCGGCATCGGGGACCGCCCGGACTCAGGGCCGGGGCCGGGGCCGGGCCTGCGGCGGCCGCGGCGGGGACCGGAGCTCAGGACACGCGGGGCCGGGGCACGCGGGGCAGGGCACGCGGGGTCAGGAGGCCAGGAGGCGGGCGACGTCCGGGAGCACGGCACGGTCGTGGTCGAGCCAGTCGACGTCGGACAGCTCGGCCGGTCCGAGCCAGCGGAGTTCGTCGTGGTCCTCCAGCGGGCGCGGGTCCCCGGAGAGCAGCTCGGCGGCCCAGAGCCGCAGTTCCAGGCCCGGCCGGACCAGCCACGAGCCGGGCAGCCGGGTGAGCGCCCGGGCCCGTACGCCCAGCTCCTCCATCAGCTCGCGCTCCAGCGCCTGGGGTTCGGTCTCGCCGGGCTCGGCCTTGCCCCCGGGGAACTCCCAGCGGCCGGCCACCTCGGCGGGCGCGCTCCGCCGGGCGGCGAGCACCCGCCCCCCGTGGATCAGCGCGCCGCCGACGACGATCCGGTTCTCTGCCGCGCCGCCCGCGGCCGGCTGGTCGATGGCCTTGTCCATGGCCGTCGACCCTAGCGCGTCCCGCGGGTTTGCCCGGGCCGCGCTACTCGTCCGGCCCCCGCGTCCGCGACGCCCCGGCGGGCTCGGCCTCGACCCAGTACAGCTGCTTGTGGCCGCGCGCCTCGAACTCGGCCGCCAGCCGCTCGGCCGCCTCCCGCTCCACGCCGCCGACGACCAGGAAGCGGTTGCCGTTGTCGTCCTGCCGCATCACCCGAAAGGTGTCCATGGCCGTCAGCCTAGGGGCGTGCCGGGTGGAGCCGGGTGGGACCGGATGGGGCAGGTCGGGCGGGGCCCCGGGTGCGCGGGCGGCACGGCGGCGTAGGGGCGTGCCTTCCGCCGGGGGCCGGGGCGCGTCACAGCACGGCGCGCGCCCGGGGCCCGCCGGGCGGCCGGCCCCGGCCCGCGTGGGGGTCGGGTCGGGGCCGGCCTGCTCGGGACGCTACGCCCGGTTCGCTACCGCCAGGTACGGACGCGGTTAACGGCCGGTAAGGAAGTTACCTCCCGGTAGGAATCGGCTCCACCCGGCTGCCCGCCGCGGCCCGCCCCACCCGGCCCCGGACCGTCAGACCTGGTACTTGGCGATGTGCTCGCCCGTCTGCAGGCCCAGTTCGCGCCGGATCTCCGGCGTCCTCTTGTCGGTCTTCGCGATCAGCGCCTCGGCCCGACCCACCTCGCGCTGCAGCACGACGTCGTCGACGGACCTGGCGGCCGCGTCCCAGATGTTGGCGGCCTCCAGCTGGTTCGCGGCCAGCTCGGCCGTCATCGGCTTGACGCCCGCCGGCCAGACCACCGTGGGGCTGACGACGTCCGCGGCCTCCTTGCGGGAGGCGGCGGCCATCTGCTGGGCCCACGCGCGGAACGCGGCCGCCTGGACGTAGACCTCGGCGTCCGGCCGCTTGGCGTACGCCCTCTCGAAGTCGCGGGCGGCCGCCAGGTAGCCGATCTGGGCCGGATTCAGGCTGCCCCGGTCGGTGCGGACGGTGCCCAGGTGCTCGGCGGCGGTGTCCTCGAAGAGGCAGACGACGTCGTGGTAGCCCGCCGACCAGTTCTCCCGGCCCGGGTAGAACTGGGTCTCGACCATCCCCTCGGGCACCGCCCAGAAGTCGAGGGCGTACGCGTCGCGGACCGGCTCGCAGAGCCCGACGGCGCGCTCGCGCACCGCGATCTCGCCCGGGTAGTCGGAGCCCAGGGCGCCGGGCATCGGGACGATGCCGGCCACCTCGGCGTGGTGCGGGGCCGAGCAGCGCACCTTGGACACCCAGTAGACGACGTCCACGTTGTCGTCGTCGTCCGCCCCCTGGCCGCCCCTCACCTGGTTGAAGCAGTCACCGGTCTGCAGGGTGTCCCACGAGACCGCGCCGGACGGCCGCGCCGGCATGCGGCTCTCGGCCTCGGACTGGATGCCGGTCACGAAGACCCCGATGAACGCGACCAGGGTGACGATCACCCCGAACACGCCGAAGACCAGGCCGGTGACCGCCATGCCCCGGCCGCGCTGGTTGCGCTTCGGGATCTGGACCAGCGCGACGATCGCGAAGACGAGGGCGAGCGGCCAGAGGCAGAACAGGCTGGTGACCAGGGCGGCGACGGAGAAGCCGTTGGTGCCCGTGGGGGCCTGCGGGTAGGCGAACCCGGGCTGGAACCCGGACTGCGCACCGGGCGTGACGGCCGCCCAGCCGGAGGCCGGCGGGGCGGCGTGGGGCGGCGCACCCGCGCCGGGGGCGCCCGGGGCGGACGCGGGGGCGACACCGTCCGGGGCGGCCCACGGGTCGGCGGGAGCCGCCGCGGGAGCAGCAGCGGCGGCGGGGGGAGCGGCGGGAGCCATACCGGCCGGGGCGGCGGGAGCGGCGGGGGCGGCCCACGGGTCGGCCGGGGCCTCCTCGGCCGCCGGCCGGGCCGCGGCCTCGGGTGCCGGCTCGGGCGCGGGTGCAGGCGCGGGCGCCGACTCGGGCTCGGTCGCGGGTGCAGGCGCGGCTGCGGTGCCCGACCCGGCCGTGGGCGGAGCCGCCGGCTCGGCCGAAGGTGCGGTCGCCGGCTCGGCGACCGGCTCCGCCCCGGGCCCGGCCGTAGGCCCGGCCACCGGCTTGATCAGCTCAACCCGCAGGTCCGCGGGCCGCGGAACGTCGTCGGGCTCGGGCTTGGACACGTACGACTCCCCCGGCCCGCAGGTCACGGGCCCTACTCGGCAGTTCGGCTGGAACGGCCCACGGGCGGATCGCCGCGATCAGGGGATCGCCGCGGTCACGGCAGTCCGTGGGAACAGGCGCGCGACTCTACCCGATCTTGAGAAACACTCATGCGCCTTTCCCCGCCCGCCGCCCGCCACCCCACGACCCGCCGCGCGGCCGGGGTCACCCCCTGGCCAGCACCTCGCCGTGCAGCATCGCGAACCAGCCGTCGCCCGCGGCCGCCCACTCCCGCCACCCGGCCGCGATCCGCTCCAGCTCGGCCTGCTCCGCGTACCCCTCGGCCGCCGCGGTCCGCCCGATTCCCGAGTCCACGATCCGGTCGGCCCACAGCCCGCCCCACCACTCGCGCTGCTCGGGCGTCGCGTACGTCCAGCTGCTCGACGTGGCGGTGACGTCGGCGAACCCCGCCTCCCGGGCCCAGGACAGCAGCCTCCGCCCGGCGTCCGGCTCGCCGCCGTTGGCCCGGGCGATCCTCCGGTACAGGTCCAGCCAGCGGTCCAGCTCGGGCGACTCCGGGTACCAGGTCATGGTCGCGTAGTCGACGTCCCGGGCCGCGACCACGCCACCGTCGGCGGCGACCCTGCGCATCTCCCGCAGCGCGCCCACCGGGTCGGCGACGTGCTGCAGCACCTGGTGGGCGTGGACCACGTCGAACCCGCCGTCCGCGTACGGCAGTCGGTGCACGTCGGCGACCTCGAAGACGACGTTCCCCAGGCCGCGCTCCGCGACGTGCCGGGCGGCCGCCTCCAGTACCTCGGCGGAGGTGTCCACGGCCACCACCCGGCCGCCGGGACCGACCAGTTCGGCCAGCTCCGCGGTGATCGTGCCGGGGCCGCAGCCGATGTCCAGCACGGCCTGCCCGGGCCGCAGTTCGGGCTGCAGGTAGGCGGCGGAATTGGCCACGCCCCGGGAGCGGTGCGAGCGCAGCACGGACTCCTGGTGGCCGTGGGTGTAGACGGCGGGCTTCGGTGCGGTCATGGTGACGTCCCCTTCGGGTGCGGTCGGCTCCTCGTCGCCCCCGACGCTACTCCTCGTCCCGTATGACGAGAAGGATCGTCTCATCTGTCGAACGTTTCGCGGCCGCACGAAGGCCCCCGTCCGCGCGCGGCGGACGGGGGCCGATCGGGCCGTGCCAAGGGTCAGTTGACGGTGAACCAGGTGGTCCGGGACTTCTTCCACTCCGGGTGGGTGAGGTCCTTGGCCTCGGTGCCGTCGCCGTAGAGGTCGGCCGAGCCGTCGTCCGTGATCAGCTGCGCCCGGGCGCCGGGCGCGGTGAGGTCCGGGACGTCCACCACGGACTCCCAGCCGCCCGCGTCGGTGGTGGGCAGGTCGAGCAGCTTGACCGGCTGCGAAGCGGGCTGCCCGTCCCAGCGGTAGAGCGCGTACGGGTCCGAGTTGTCGTCCGCCGCCCAGGATCCGGCCACGATCAGGTACTGGCCGAGCGCGTTGCGCCGCAGGTCGCGGACGGAGAGCCCGCCGAGGTTCAGCTCGATCGGCTCACCGAACGTCGCGTGCACCGAACCGCCCGGCAGCGACGCGAAGTTGGTGACCGGCACGATCAGCGCCCGGCCGCCGGTGACCGCCGGGGCGAGCGGCGCGCGGAAGCCCACGTACGCGGTGGTGGTGCTGCCCGGCGCGAACTCCAGCCCCTCCACGTTGAATCCGTCGATCTGCTTGGGCACCTCGCCGGACGCCGCGCCCGCCGCGAAGCCGTAACGGTCGCCGTGCGCGCGGTCCCAGGCGATCAGGTCGGCGCGCAGGCCCTTGTACGAACCGGCGAGCGCCAGCTGGGTGGTGGCGCCCGAGCCGGTGACGGTGGTGGCGAACACGGTGTGCCGGTCCGCCTTGATCTCGCCGTCCTTGTTGTTGCCGAGCGAGCCGGTCCAGTAGACCGTGTTGCCGACCCGGGTGGCGCCCTCGATGTCGATCTCCTTGGAGACGCCGAGCGCCGAACCGAAGTCCCAGGTGCGGACCGGCGCCCCGGAGGCGTTGCGGTCGTACAGCCGCAGCACGTTGGACTCGTCGTCGGCCACCACGACGTACCCGCCGCCCGCGTCCACCGCCGCCGAGGCGTCGCTGGAGCCGGTCAGGTACCGGCTGGCGGCCGAGAACTGCACCGCCGGCGAGGCCGCGTAGTGCAGCGTCTTCGACGCGGTCTTGCCGCCCAGCCCGGTGACCTTCACGGTGAGGTCGGTGTAGCCGACGCCCTGCGCGGCGACCGCGAGGGTGCGGGCGGAGCCGGTGCCGGTGACGGTGACGTCGCCGGTCCGGGCCACGGAGGCGCGGGTGCTGGTGGTGGCGGCCACGGTCAGCGCCGACGCCGAGGCGCCGCTCTGGGCCACCGTGACGGTGACGGTCGGGTCACCGGTGGCGCCGACCGCGCCGGACAGGTAGCCGGCGGAGAGCGTGATCGTCGGGGTGCCGTAGGACGCGGCGGAGACGGGTCCGGCGGGCAGCGCCAGCAGCGGCAGCGCGGCCGCCGCGACGGCGAGCGGCAGCAGGCGACGGGACGGGCGGGTGGGACGCGGACGGGACACGGTGACAGCCCTTCGACGTGGGGCGGTGCGAGGTCCGGACCAGGGTGGGGCCCCTCGGCGAACGCCGCCCCGACAGCAGCGGGCCACCGGGCGAACACCGTCCCTCGCGCGGACCCGGCCGCCCGCCGGGCCGTACCGTGGACGGGCACCCGACAGAACGGTCCCACGATGCCCGCCCCCCGCCCCTTCGTCCTGCTGAGCGCCGCGATGTCGCTCGACGGACACCTCGACGACGCCTCGCCCGATCGGCTGCTGCTCTCCAACCCGGCCGACTTCGACCGGGTCGACGCGGAGCGCGCCGCCTGCGACGCGATCCTGGTCGGCGGCAACACCCTGCGGGCGGACAACCCCCGGCTGCTGGTCAACGACCCCGACCGGCGGGCCGCCCGGCGCGCGGCAGGCCGGCCGGAGCACCCGCTGAAGGTGACGCTCAGCGCGAGCGGCCGGCTGGACCGGTCGCTGCGGTTCTGGCACACCGGCGGCGCGCGGCTCGCCTACACAACGGACGCGGGCGCCGCCGTCCTGCGTCCGGCCCTGGACGGGCTGGCCGAGGTGGTGACGCTCGGCGCGGCGGTGGAGCTGGGCGCGGTGCTCGACGACCTCGGCGCACGCGGAGTGCGCCGGCTGATGGTCGAGGGCGGCAGCGGGGTGCACACCCAGTTCCTGGCCCAGGGCCTGGCCGACGAGCTCCAGTTGGCGGTCGCGCCGCTGCTGGTCGGCGACGCCGGTGCGCCGCGGTTCGTCGGGCCGGCCGCCTTCCCCGGCGGGCCGGGCCACCGGATGCGGCTGCTGGAGGCCCGTACGGTGGGCGACGTCGTCCTGCTCAGGTACGCCCCGAAGGAGCCCAGCCCGTGACCGACCCGCGCCCGTCGACCGACCCGCGCCCGTCCGCCGACCTCGCCTTCCTCCGCCGGGCGGTCGAGCTCTCCCGCCGCTGCCCGCCCTCCGCCACCGCGTTCTCGGTCGGCGCGGTGGTCGTCGGCGCCGACGGCACGGTGCTCGCCGAGGGCTGGAGCCGCGAGACGGACCCGCACGACCACGCCGAGGAGGCGGCGCTCGCCAAGCTCCCGCCCGGCGACCCCCGGCTCCGCGGCGCGACCGTCTACAGCTCGCTGGAGCCCTGCGGGCAGCGCGCCTCCCGGCCCTCGCCGTGCGCCCGGCTGCTGATCGCGGCGGGCGTCCCGCGGGTGGTGGTGGCCTGGCGCGAGCCGGCCACCTTCGTCGCCGACACCCAGGGTGCCGCGCTGCTGGAGGCGGCCGGCATCGAGGTGGTGGAGCTGACCGAGCTGGCCGAGGAGGCCCGCGCGGTCAATGCGCACCTGCTGGGCTGATCTTTTGTATCCTGGTTGAACAATAGGCTCGGATTTCCCGACCCTGAACGATCTGCCCCGCGAGGAGCCGCTCCATGCCCGCCTCCCCCGTCTCCTTCACCACCCGCGCCCTCCTGCTCGACATGGACGGCACCCTGGTCAACTCCGACGCCGTGGTCGAGCGCTGCTGGCGGCGCTGGGCCGACGCACAGGGCATCGACCCGGCCGAGGTGCTGGCCGTCGCCCACGGCCGCCAGGGCCACGCCACCATGGCGGCCCTGCTGCCCGACCGCCCGGTGGAGCTCAACCTCGCCGACAACGCCCGGATGCTCGCCGAGGAGAAGGCCGACACCGACGGCGTCGTCGCGGTCCCCGGCGCCGCCGCCTTCCTCGCCGCCCTGGCCGACCTCCCGCACGCCCTGGTCACCTCGGCCGACGAGCCCCTCGCCCGGGTCCGGATGGCCGCCGCCGGCCTCCCGCTCCCGGCCGTCCTGGTCACCGCCGAATCGGTCGGCGCCAGCAAGCCCGACCCGGAGGGCTTCCTCAAGGGCGCCGCCGCCCTCGGCTACGCCCCCGCCGACTGCCTCGCCTTCGAGGACTCCGGGGCCGGCATCGCGGCCGCCCTGGCCGCGGGCATCCCCGTCATCGGCATCGGCCCGCGCGCCGCCGCCCACGGCCCCGCCGCCCACGCGGCCACCCTGGAGGCCGTCACCGTCACCCCGGGGCCCGACGGCACGATCACCGTCACCGTCGCCTGACGCCGGAGCGGGGGGCAGAACGGGACGGGGCGGGGCCGGCGCCCGTCGGCACCGGCCCCGCCCCCGTCGGCCGCTCGGGTCACCCCGGCAGGCCCGGCCGCCCCGGCGGCCCGATCGCTCCGGCCGCTCAGCAGCGGGCCCGGTCGGCCAGCCAGCCCGCCATCGCACGGACGCCGAACCCGATGGCCCGCTCGTCCGGGACGAAGGTCTCGTAGTGCGGGTAGCTCGTCTCGATCCCCGCCCCGGGGGTGCGGACCCCGAGGAAGGTGTAGGTGCCCGGGATCCGCTCCAGGAACAGCGCGTAGTCCTCCCCGTTGAACGGGAAGGCCCCGTGGTTCACCGTCACCCCGCGCCGGCCGAGGACGCGCCGCAGGTGGCGGGCCAGCGCCTCGGTTTCGTCCTCCGGGCAGACCAGGGCCGGGAACGGGTCCCTCGGGAACGTGACCGCCGCCCCCGGGTACGCCTGCACCAGCCGGCGCAGCTCCTCCCGGATCCCGGCGTTCCGCTCCGGCGGCCAGCACCGGAACTTCGCCTCGACCACGACCCGGCCCTCGGCGTCCGGCTGCTTCCCGAGCCTGGCCCCGGTCACCAGGAACCGGGTCAGCGGCCCGTTCGGGGTCTGCACGTCCGCGACCATCTTCTCCAGGTCCGCGGGCAGCCGCGGCAGCGCCACCGTGGAGAGCGCGTTGATCTCGCCCACCAGCCGGGCAGCGGCCCCGGCGGCGTCCGGGCCGCCCACGGCGACCACCAGCGAGTCCTGGCCCGGCAGCCCGGTGCCCGGAGTGACGGCGAACTGCCCCACCGGGTACGGCCCGGTGTGCAGTGCGTGGATCTCCTCGGCGCCGGTCCTCTCCAGCCAGCCCTCCTGGATCATCGCCCGGGCGCCCGCCAGGCCCTCCTCGCCGGGCTGGAAGAAGAAGGCCACCGAACCGCTCAACCGGTGCCGCAGCTGCGCCAGCACCTCGGCGACACCGACCCCCACCGTGGTGTGGATGTCGTGGCCGCAGGCGTGCCCCGCCGGGCGGCCGTCCTTCTGCGGCATGATCCCCGGACCCGGCACCGCGTCCATGTCGGCCCGGAAGGCCACCGTCCGCCCGGGGCGCGCGCCCCGCAGCACGGCGACCACGCCGGTGGCGGGGCGCTCCGTCCCGTCGGCGGCCGGGATCCGGCCGACCCCGGTGGTCACTTCGAGACCCGCCGCCCGCAGCCGCGCCGCGACCACCCCGGCGGTGTACGTCTCCGCCCCGGTGACCTCCGGGTGCAGGTTCAGGTCACGCCGCAGCGCGACCAGCCCCCGGTCGAGCCGCGCGGCGACGGCGTCCACCGCCGCCTGGTCGATCGGGTTCCGCCGGCCCGCCGGCTCCGCCTCCGCCGCGGTGCCGGTCGCCAGCACCGCCCCCACCCCGGCGGCCGCCCCGCCGAGCAGCGTACGGCGCCTCAACGCGGGCCCGTCCGAGTACGTCATGTCTCCCCCAGGTGATCATCATGAACCTGATCACCAGTCAACCAGCCGCCCCCGCAGCCCCACCAGTCCTTTCCGGCCCCGCCAGCCCCATCAGTCCCATCAGCCCCCGGAAACCACGACCGCCCGGCCACCGCGCGAACACGGCAGCCGGGCGGTCCCGGTCACGACAGGGGCGTCAGACGTTGAAGCGGAACTCCACGACGTCGCCGTCCTGCATGATGTATTCCTTGCCCTCGATGCGGGCCTTGCCCTTGGAGCGGGCCTCGGCGATGGAGCCGGTCTCGACCAGGTCGGCGAAGGAGATGATCTCCGCCTTGATGAAGCCCTTCTGGAAGTCGGTGTGGATCACACCGGCCGCCTCGGGGGCGGTGGCGCCCTTCTTGATGGTCCAGGCGCGGGCTTCCTTGGGACCGGCGGTGAGGTAGGTCTGCAGGCCGAGGGTGTCGAAGCCGACCCGGGCGAGGGTGGCCAGGCCGGGCTCCTCCTGGCCCATGGACTGGAGGAGCTCCAGGGCCTCGGCGTCGTCCAGCTCGATCAGCTCGGACTCGATCTTGGCGTTGAGGAAGATGGCCTCGGCCGGGGCGACCAGCTCGCGCTGGGCGTTCTTGAAGTCCTCGTCGGCCAGCTCGTCCTCGTCGACGTTGAAGACGTAGAGGAAGGGCTTGGCGGTCAGCAGGTGCAGGTCGCGGATCGGGGCGGTGTCGAAGCCGGCCTCGAAGAGGGTCTTGCCGGTCTCCAGGATCGCCTGGGCGGCCTCGGCGGCGGCCAGGACGGGGGCGGTCTCCTTCTTGAGGCGCGCCTCCTTCTGGAGCCGGGGCAGGACCTTCTCGACGGTCTGGAGGTCGGCCAGGATCAGCTCGGTGTGGATGGTCTCGATGTCGTCCTTGGGCGACACCTTGCCGTCCACGTGCACGACGTCCGGGTCGGTGAAGGCGCGCACGACCTGGCAGATCGCGTCGGACTCGCGGATGTTCGCGAGGAACTTGTTGCCCAGGCCCTCGCCCTCGCTGGCGCCGCGGACGATGCCCGCGATGTCGACGAAGTCGACGGTGGCCGGGAGGATGCGCTGCGAGCCGAAGATCTCGGCGAGCTTGGTCAGCCGCTCGTCCGGGACGCCGACGACGCCGACGTTCGGCTCGATGGTGGCGAACGGGTAGTTGGCCGCCAGCACGTCGTTCTTGGTCAGGGCGTTGAACAGGGTCGACTTGCCGACGTTCGGCAGGCCGACGATTCCGATCGTGAGCGACATGAAGCGCAGTCCCGTGGGCTTGGAGGAGTTGGGCCGGCCCCGGACGGGCCGATCCCCCAGTCTACGGGCAGCCGGTCAGGCCTCCACCGCCGCCGGCAGGGGCTCCAGGAACTCCAGACGGTTGCCGAGCCGGTCACTGGAGTGGAAGCGTCGGTGGCCGGGGAGGTTGTCGTCCCAGACGACCTCGTGCCCGTGTTCGGCCAGCCGGGCGGCGAGCGCGTCCAGGTCGTTCACCTGGATGCCCGGGTGCCCCTTGCGGGAGGGCCTGAACTCCGGCACCACCCCCAGGTGCACCTCCACACCGCCGCCGCGGAACCAGCAGCCGCCGCGCGCCGCGAGCACCGGCGGCTTGGTCAGCTCCGCCATGCCGAGCACGCCGTGCCAGAACGCGCGGCACTCGTCCTCCGCCCCCGCGGGGATGTCGAGCTGCACGTGGTGGAGCCGTTCGAAGCCGAAACCGCTGGTCATGGATCCCCCGATGAAGTTGAGCGACGATCACATCAGTACTCCGTCCGGAGACACGGATCAAGGCCCGGTGACCCATTACACAGTGTGGCGATGATCGGACCGTACGTTGGGTGGGTGGAGCAGAGCATCCGTACCCAGCCGCCAGGGCCCAGACGCCGACCGCCGAACGGCGCGGCCGGGGCCGCCGTCCCCGGGCCCGGACGGGCCCCCGAGCCCGCCGAGGAGCCGGACGGGAGGCCCGCCGGGAAGGGCGGGGGAAGGCCGACGGGGAAGGGCGCGGGGAAGGCCGCCCCCTCCTCCCGGCTACGCCCCGTGGCCGGCACGCCGGAGCGTGCGCGGATCACCGCCCCGCGGATCACCGGCCGGCTCTACGGACGGCGGCGGACCGGACGGCCGACCCGGCTGACGGCGGTCGGCACCGGGGTGGCCGCGCTGGTGGCGACGGTCGCGGTGGCCGCCCTGGACCGGCTGGCCTTCGGCGGCCTCGGCGTCCTGTTCGGCATCGGCTACCTGGTGGTCTGCTTCCAGCTGGCCGTCCGGGTCCGGTTCGCCGACCTGCTGGCCGCACCGATCAGCGGGCCGATCGCCTTCGCCGTCGCGCTGCTGCTGTTCGGCCCGGTCACCTCGTCCGGGGTGACCGCCCAGGTGGTGGCGCTGGCCACCAACCTGGCCACCCGGGCCGGCTGGCTGTTCACCGGCACCGGCCTGGCCGCCGTGATCGTGCTGGCCCGGTTCGTCGCCCAGCACCGGATCCACCGCGCGCGCTGAGGAGTGGGAAGCCGCTCCCACCGGCTTCCCACTCCTCAGCCCGCCCGGCCCGGCGCGAACGCGGTCCCTCGGGTGCAGCCCCAGGCCCCTCCGGTACGAACGGCCGGCCCCTCCGGTGCGGCCCTCGGCCCCTCCGGTGCGGACGGTCAGGCGGAGGCCCGGGCCGCCGCCATGGCCGCGCCGACGATCCCGGCGTCGTTGCGCAGCTCCGCCGGGACGACCCGGGCCTCGCGCCCGCGCAGCAGCGGCAGGAACTTCTCGTGCTTGCGGCTCACCCCGCCGCCGATCACGATCAGCTGCGGCGAGAACAGCATCTCCACCAGGTCCAGGTACTCGTCGACCCGCCCGGCCCACTGCTCCCAGTTCAGCCCGTGCCGCTCCTTGGCCGCCGAGGAGGCGCGCCGCTCGGCGTCCTTGCCGCGCATCTCCAGGTGGCCGAGCTCGGTGTTGGGCACCAGGGTGCCGTCCACGAAGAGGGCGCTGCCGATGCCGGTGCCGAAGGTCAGGACCAGCACCACGCCCTCCTGCGCACGTCCGGCGCCGTGCGCCGTCTCGGCGAGGCCGGCCGCGTCGGCGTCGTTGAGCACCACGGCGGGCAGGTCGAGCGCCTCGCGGAAGAGCCCGGCGGCGTCCACGCCGATCCAGCCCTTGTCGACGTTGGCGGCGGTCCTGGTCTGGCCGTTGACCACCACGCCGGGGAAGGTCAGACCGACCGGCCCCTGGTGGTCGAAGTGTCTGACCACCTCGCGGACGGCGGCGACCACCGCCTCGGGGGCCGAGGGCTGCGGGGTGAGGACCTTGTGCCGCTCCTGGGCGAGCACCCCCCGGCCGAGGTCGACCGGGGCCCCCTTGATGCCCGACCCGCCGATGTCCACACCGAATACCGCCGTCATGACGACTGCCCTCCGCCGAAGTTGTCCACAGGCCTGTGCATGGCTGTGCACGGCTGGCACAAAACTACGAGAGCCCCACCCGCCCCGCACAGCAAGGACCCGGCACCCGTACGGGGGTGCCGGGTCCTGGTGCCGGTCCTAGGGCGTGTCTTGGGGAGTGCGTGCCCAGGCGTCGCGGACCCGGGCTGATCCACAAGACACGCCCTAGCGGAGTGCCCGGGAGGGTCAGAGCTTGCCCGCGGCCTCGGCGCGCAGGTCGCGGCGGAGCTCCTTGGGCAGCGAGAAGGTGAGGTGCTCCTCGGCGGTCTTGACGGTGGAGACGTCGTCGTAGCCGCGCGCGGCCAGGAACTCCAGGACGCCCTCGACCAGGATCTCCGGCACCGAGGCGCCGCTGGTCAGGCCGACCGTGGTGACGCCGTCCAGCCAGGACTCCTGGATCTCCTCGGCGAAGTCCACCAGGTGGGCGGCCTTGGCGCCGTACTCCAGGCCGACCTCGACCAGGCGGACGGAGTTGGAGGAGTTCTTGGAGCCGACCACGATCAGCAGGTCGGTCTCGGGCGCCATCTGCTTGACGGCGACCTGGCGGTTCTGGGTGGCGTAGCAGATGTCGTCGCTGGGCGGGCTGACCAGCAGCGGGAAGCGCTGCTTCAGCTCGCCGACGGTGGCCATGGTCTCGTCCACCGAGAGCGTGGTCTGGGAGAGCCAGACGACCTTGGACTCGTCCCGGACCCGCACGTTGGCCACGTCCTCCGCGCCGTCCACCAGGTGGATCCGGTCGGGGGCCTCGCCCATCGTGCCGACGACCTCCTCGTGGCCCTCGTGGCCCACCAGCAGGATGTCGTAGCCCTCGTCGGCGAAGCGCACGGCCTCCTTGTGCACCTTGGTGACCAGGGGGCAGGTGGCGTCGACGGTGGCGAGCTTGCCGGCGCGGGCCTCGTCGTGGACCGAGGGGGCGACGCCGTGCGCCGAGAACACCACGATCGAGCCCTCGGGCACCTCCTCCGTCTCGTCGACGAAGATCGCGCCCTTCTTCTCCAGGGTCTGCACCACGTACTTGTTGTGGACGATCTGCTTGCGCACGTAGATGGGTGCCCCGTACTGCTCCAGGGCCTTCTCCACGGCGATCACGGCACGGTCGACGCCCGCGCAGTAGCCCCGGGGAGCGGCGAGCAGGACACGGCGCTGCGCGGTGTTGGAGGACATGGCTCCATCGTACGGGCGGCGGCGTGCCGCGCCGACGTGAGTCGCGTTCCGGCCGGAATCGGCCACGAGTGCTCAAATGTGGAAACTATGAGCGACCGAGTCGAATCCGGCGGGCTGCGGCGCAGCCTGGGCGTCCGCGACCTGATGGTGTACGGGCTGCTGTTCATCGCCCCGATGGCCCCGGTCGGCGTGTTCGGGGTGCTGGACGCCAAGAGCGGCGGCGCGGTCGCCGCGGTCTACCTGGTGGCGACCGTCGCGATGGGTTTCACCGCGTTCTCGTACGCCCAGATGGTGCGGGCGGTGCCGCAGACCGGTTCGGTGTTCGCGTACGCGCGGGCCGGGCTGGGCGAGGGGCCGGGGTTCATCGCCGGGTGGATGGCGATGCTCGACTACCTGCTGATCCCGGCGGTCGCGTACCTCTTCTCCGGCATCGCGCTGCACTCGCTGGTCCCGGAGGTGTCCCGCTGGGTGTGGACGGCGCTGGCGGTGGTGGTGACCACCGCGCTCAACCTGGCGGGGGTGCGGACGGCGGCGACGGTCGGCTTCGCGGTGCTGGCCGCGGAGATCGCGGTGCTGGCGGTCTTCGTGGTCTCGGCCGTGGTGGTGCTGGTCCGGGACGGCGCGCAGCGCGGCTGGGCGACGCCGTTCACGGCGGTCGGCGACTTCTCGGCGTCCGCCGTGCTCTCGGCGGTCTCGGTGGCCGTCCTCTCCTACCTGGGGTTCGACGCGATCGCGACCTTCGTGGAGGAGGCGGTCGGCGCCTCGGCGGCGGTGGCCAGGGCGGTGCTCTGGTGCCTGGTGGTGTCCGGGGTGCTGTTCGTGACGCAGACCTACCTGGCGGCGCTGCTGGAGCCGCTCACCCCGCAGCAGCTGGCGGCCGACCCGGCGGCCCAGGGCCCGGCGTTCTACGACACGGTGGAGAGCGGGGTCGGGCACTGGCTGCACCTGCTGGTCGCGGCGAGCAAGGCGATCGGCGCGGCCTTCGCCGCACTGGCCGGGCAGGCCGCGGCCGCCCGGCTGGTCTACGCGATGGGCCGGGGCGGGCGGCTGCCGCGCTTCCTGGCCGTCGTCGACCCGAAGTCGGCGGTGCCGCGGCGGGCGCTGCTGGTGGCGGCGGCGATCACGCTGGCGGCGGCGGTCTGGGCGGCCGACCGGGACGACGGGCTGGACCAGCTGACCTCGGTGGTGGACATCGGCGCGCTCACCGCCTTCGCCCTGTTGCACGCCTCGGTGGTGGGCTGGTACGCGGTGAAGCACCGCTCGCGGGACTGGCTGCGGCACGTGGTGGTGCCGGTGCTGGGCGTGGCCGTGATCGGCGCGGTGGTGTACGAGGCTTCGGGGACCGCGCAGGTGGTGGGGCTGGTCTGGCTGGCGGTGGGGTTCATGGTCCTCGTCGTCCAGGGCGCCTCCGGCGCGGGGATCCGCCACTGAGCGCGCGGGGGCGCGCTGTCGGCGGACGCCGCTAGCCTCGTACGCATGGCCAATCCCAGCTCCCCCGAAGCGCCGCTCCCGGTCGGCAAGGTCTCCGCGCTGATCGGGGGCTGGGTCGACCGGCTCGGCGCGGTCTGGGTGGAGGGGCAGATCACCCAGCTCAGCCGCCGGCCCGGTGCGGGCGTGGTGTTCCTGACGCTGCGCGACCCGCAGGCGGACGTCTCGCTGACGGTGACGTGCTTCCGCTCCGTCTTCGACCAGGTCGCGGACGCCGTGCAGGAGGGCTCGCGGGTGGTCGTGCACGCCAAGCCGGAGTGGTACGCGGCACGCGGCCAGCTCTCGCTGCGGGCGGCGGAGATCCGGCTGGTCGGGCTCGGCGAGCTGCTGGCCCGGCTTGAGCAGCTGAAGCGGCGGCTGGCCGGCGAGGGCCTGTTCGCGGCGGACCGGAAGAGGCCGCTGCCGTTCCTGCCGCAGTGCGTCGGGCTGGTCACCGGCCGGGGCTCGGCGGCCGAGCGGGACGTCCTGGAGAACGCCCGGCGGCGCTGGCCGGCCGTCCGCTTCGAGGTCCGCAACGTGCCGGTGCAGGGCGTCAGCGCGGTGGAGCGGGTGAGCGCGGCGGTGCGCGAGCTGGACGAGCACCCCGAGGTGGACGTGATCATCGTGGCCCGTGGCGGCGGCAGCGTGGAGGACCTGCTGCCGTTCTCGGACGAGGGCCTGGTCCGGCTGGTCGCCGCCGCCCGCACGCCCGTGGTGAGCGCGATCGGGCACGAGCCGGACCAGCCGCTGCTGGACTTCGTCGCCGACCTGCGCGCCTCCACTCCGACCGATGCCGCCAAACGGGTGGTCCCCGACGTCGGCGAGGAGCTGGCCAGGATCCGGCAGCTGCGCGACCGGGCCCGGCGGCACGTGGTCGGCCGGGTGGACCGGGAGCAGCACGGACTGGACGGCGTGCGCAGTCGCCCGGTGCTGGCCGCGCCGCACCGGATGCTGGACGGCCGCGGCCAGGAGGTGGCCGGCCTGCTGGAGCGGGCCCGGCGGACCCTCGGGCACCGGCTCGACCACGCCCAGAGCGACCTCGGGCACACCCTGGCCCGGGTGGTCGCGCTCTCGCCGGCGGCCACCCTGGAGCGCGGCTACGCGGTGCTGCAGCGCGGCGACGGCACGGTGGTGACGGATCCGGCGCAGGTCGCGGCGGGCGAGGGGCTGCACGCGCGGGTCGCGGGCGGCGGCTTCGACGTGACGGCGGCGGGCGGCACCGGGGAGTAGCCGCGGGCCGGGGCGGCCCCGGCCGGGGAGCGGCGGCGGGCCCGGAGGCCCCGGCGGACGGGGCCGGGCGCCGGGAGTCCGTTCTGTCGGTCCGGGCCCCTACGCTGGCTCCCATGGCAGATCAGGAGCAGGACGCGACGACGTCTCCGGCCGCGGCGCCCACCGCGGACGACGCGCTGGGGTACGAGCACGCGCGGGACGCGCTGCTGGAGGTGGTCCGGCAGCTGGAGAACGGCGGCACCTCGCTGGAGGAGTCGCTGGCGCTGTGGGAGCGCGGCGAGCAGCTGGCGAAGGTCTGCCAGCGCTGGCTGGACGGTGCCCGGGCCCGGCTGGACGCCGCGCTGGCCGCGGAGGACGGCGGACCGGAGGGGGCGGCGCCCGGGGAGTGACGCACGTCACCCCCGAGCGGGGGAACAGTTGAAACTTCACCCATGTTGGGACCGTGTGATCGGCGAGAGCCGCTCACGCGAGACGAACCCCGTTCCTTCCTCCCCATGAGGTGCAGAAGCATGACCACCGACGCCCTGGTTCTCGACGCCGCCGCCCAGGACCTGCTGTTCCGCGAGGCCCGCACCGCCAACGCCTTCACCGACGAGCCGGTCTCCGACGAGCAGATCCAGGCCATCTACGAGCTGGTCAAGTTCGGCCCGACCGCACTGAACCAGCAGCCGCTGCGCGTCGTCCTGGTCCGCTCCACCGAGGGCCGCGAGCGTCTGGTCCAGCACCTGTCGGACGGCAACAAGGCCAAGACCGCCGCCGCGCCGCTGACCGCCATCCTGGCCGTGGACAACGAGTTCCACGAGGAGCTGCCGACCCTCTTCCCGCACTTCCCGCAGGCCAAGGACGCCTTCTTCGCCGAGCGCCCGGTCCGCGAGGCCTCCGCCCAGATGAACGGCGCCCTGCAGGCCGGCTACTTCATCGTCGGCGTCCGCGCCGCCGGCCTGGCCGCCGGCCCGATGACCGGCTACGACGCCGAGGGCATCAACAAGGAGTTCTTCGCCGACGGCGAGCACTCGGTGCTGGCCGTGGTGAACATCGGCAAGCCGGGCGAGAACGCCTGGTACCCGCGCTCCCCGCGCCTCTCCTACGAGCAGGTCGTCACCACCGTCTGAGCCTGACGGAGACGTCCGCGCCCGGCGCGGACGACAGCCGGCACGGACGACGACCGGCGCAGACGACGAGAAGGGCCCCGCACACCACTGCGGGGCCCTTCTCGTCGTTCGGGGGCGGGTCCTGCGGCGGCCCCGCCCCGGGGAGGACTACTTGAGCGCCCGCGCCAGCTCGGCCAGCTCCTCGTAGGAGGCGGTCCCGGTGAGGACCGTGGTGCCGCCGCCCTCCTGGACGGTCAGCGCGCGGGACTTGCTGCCCTGCAGCCGCTCCCACGTCCGGCCGGCCACCTCCGAGGCGCCGTCCGGCTTGCCGCCGGCCACCGCCGAGGCGAGCACGTCGTCGCGCGGGGCGTCACTCTGCTCCACCGCCGCGTACTGGCCGGAGGGGGTGACGAACCCCAGGTGCCAGGCGTTGCCCTTGCCGCCGCCGAGCGACGCCGGGTTGTACGACACCGAGGTGGCCCGCCACTGCGCGGGCAGGCCCTCCGGGGCGAGCAGCGGGTACGGCGCGGCACGCTTCGCCGAGGCCGCGGCCACCTTGTACTCGACCGTCCGCACCCCGTCGCCGTCCGCGTCGTGCGGAAGGAACAGGTACCCGACCCAGACCACGACGCCGACCGCCAGCATCGACAGGACCATGTCCCGTACGGTCTGCCGGCCCCTCATGCCCTTGCTCTCTCCTGCCACCCCCACATGGTGACTCATCGCCCCCTCGGCGCCACCACCCGGGGTGTCCGCGTCAGGGTGATCCGGGGCCGGAACCTGCCGCTTCCGCCGGCCCGTGGGGACCCGCGCCACAGACAGTCATCTCGTGGGCAGATACGATCGCAACACCCTCACCACGGCGTTCGACCAGGCAGTAGTCGGGCGCTCACTGGCCGTCGCGTACAGAGAGGTAACGACGATGACCACGCAGTACCCGCACAACCTTCCCAGCGCCCTAGAGGTGGCGCCGGAGGCTCCCGACCGGAACCTCGCCCTCGAACTCGTCCGGGTCACCGAGGCCGCCGCGCTCGCCGCCGGCCGCTGGGTCGGCCGTGGCGACAAGAACGGCGCCGACGGCGCCGCCGTCAAGGCCATGCGCACCCTCGTCTCCACCGTCTCGATGAACGGCGTCGTCGTCATCGGCGAGGGGGAGAAGGACGAGGCCCCGATGCTCTACAACGGCGAGCGGGTCGGCGACGGCACCGGCGCCGAGTGCGACGTCGCGGTGGACCCGGTCGACGGGACCACCCTCACCGCGAAGGGCATGAACAACGCGGTCGCCGTGCTGGCCGTCGCCGACCGCGGCACCATGTTCGACCCGAGCGCCGTCTTCTACATGGACAAGCTCGTCACCGGGCCGGAGGCCGCCGACTTCGTCGACATCACCGCCCCGACCGCCGTCAACATCCGCCGGGTCGCCAAGGCCAAGGGCATCGCCGTCGAGGACGTCACCGTCGTCGTCCTCGACCGCCCGCGCCACCAGGGCCTGATCGGGGAGATCCGCGAAGCGGGCGCCCGGATCAAGTACATCTCCGACGGAGACGTCGCCGGCGCCATCATGGCCGCCCGCGAGGGCACCGGCGTCGACCTGCTGATGGGCGTCGGCGGCACCCCCGAGGGCATCATCGCGGCCTGCGCGATGAAGTGCATGGGCGGCGTGATCCAGGGCCGCCTGTGGCCCAAGGACGACGCCGAGCGGCAGAAGGCCATCGACGCCGGCCACGACCTCGACCGCGTGCTCACCACCGACGACCTGGTCAGCGGCGAGAACGTGTTCTTCGTCGCCACCGGCATCACCGACGGCGAGCTGCTGCGCGGCGTGCACTACCGCCAGGAGACCGCCACCACCAGCTCGCTGGTGATGCGCTCCAAGAGCGGCACCATCCGGGAGGTCCACGCCACCCACAAGCTGTCCAAGCTGCGGGCCTACAGCGCGATCGACTTCGACCGCGCCAACTGAGCCTCCCGGCCCGCGCGCACGCCGGCACCCGGCACGGCGCGGAACGGCGCGACGCCGCACCGCACGGGGCGGCACGGCGGAACACGGACACGACACGACAGGCCCGCGGCCTCGGCGAAATCCCCCTTCGCCGAGGCCGCGGGCGTCCGCGGACTCAACCGGGCGTCATCCCGCGATCCGGCGGCGCGGAACCGGCACCCGGGCCGTCTCGCACAGCTCGACGTCCCGGCGGCGGCGGCGCGCCAGCACCACCCGCCGCTCGGCCGCCGTCAGGCCGCCCCACACCCCGTACGGCTCCGGCTGCGCCAGCGCGTGCTCCCGGCACTCCAGCAGCACCGGGCAGCGGGCACAGACCTGCTTCGCCTGCTCCTCGCGCGACAGCCGGGCGGCCGTCGGCTCCTTGGACGGCGCGAAGAACAGGCCCACCTCGTCCCGCCGGCAGGCCGCGGCGGTGTGCCACGGGTTGTCCTCGCCCGCCGGCTGCGGGGCCGGACGCCGCTCCAGCAGCTGCGCCGCGACCACCGGAGAGGCGGCGGCGGACGGCGGCGTGGCCGACGACGGGGCGGCGGGCGAGGTGGTGCGGGACTCGATCGGATGCAGCACGGCCGTACTCCTGACGAGGCTCTCGGACACGGGGAAGCTCGCTCCCCTGCCGGCTGCGGGCCCCCGTTCCTCACACCCCCCGGGCCGGCCTCAGGCCGCCTCCGGTACGCAGCCGTACAAGAAGCGATGTGCCAGAGGAACTACCCCACGGCACCGCGATTCATGCACACTGCACGCAATCGACTACAGCCTGCACCCGAAGCAACGGCGAGTGCCCGGCCGGGAGTTGACCCCGACCGGGCACGGAGGGCACGGTGCGTGCGCGAATCAGTCGGCGCCGAGCTGCTTGCGCACCCAGTCCTTGAGCTTCTTGCCCTTGCGCGGCTTCGCCTCGCAGCCGCCGAACACCGCGACGCCCTTGACCCGCACCACCGGCGCGTACGGGTCGGCGGCGGTCTGCTCCTTGACGTCGAAGCCCCCGAAGATGCCGACGCCGCTGCCGTGCAGGCTGACGTTCTCCGGCACCTTGATCTCCACCCCGCCGAAGATCGCCACCACCTCGATCACCACCTCGGGCGACTCGAAGACGGCGTCGGTCAGGTCGATCTCCACCCCGCCGAAGACCGCCACCGCCCGCAGGTGCGCGCCCACCCGCCAGCGGCCCTTGCGGGACGATCCGCCGAAGACCGCCAGCATCGTCGGCGCCTCCGTACGGGCCGGCAGCCGCACCGGACCGCCCTGGCCCGGGCCGGCACCGGCGCCGGCGGCCGGGGAACCGAGCGGCGGCTTCTCGAAGGAGACCTCGCGGTGCACCGGGAGGTCCCGGGTCAGCGGCGCGAGTTCGCCGAGCGTCTTGGCGGAGTAGGCCGCCTCGATCCGCTCGGCGTGCTCCTCGACGTCCAGCCGCCCCTCGGCGTAGGCGTCGCGCAGCAGCTCCGCCACCCGTTCGCGGTCGGCGTCCGAGGCCCGCATCTCGGCCTCCGCCACCGGAGCGTGGGCGGTCCGGGCGGGCGGCCTCGCCTCCGGCTTGGTCATCGGTATCGGCGACTGCCCCCTCGGCGCGGGCGACGCCCCCTGGTCGTCGTTCTGATCGTCCATCGACGGCGAGTTGTCCACGGGGCAAGCCTAGCCACCGGGGCAAGCCTCGTACGCACGTACGGGTGACGCCGGTCACGCAGGCTTACCTGTCCGCATGCGTCGTTCCGGAGGGTCCTACCCTTGAGGGTGCTTTCGCCCTCCAGGGTGCTTCGCCGACGCAGCCGGAACACTGGATACCTAAGGACCGCCCCCATGGCTCCCACGCCAGACTTCGAGTACAGCGACCTGCTCCCCCTGGGCGCTGACCCGACCCCCTACCGCAAGCTCACCTCCGAGGGTGTCTCCACCTTCGAGGCCGGCGGGCGGACCTTCCTCCAGGTCGAGCCCGAGGCCCTGCGGCTGCTCACCGCCGAGGCGATGCACGACATCTCGCACTACCTGCGCCCGGCCCACCTCGCCCAGCTGCGCCGCATCCTGGACGACCCGGAGGCCAGCCCCAACGACCGCTTCGTCGCGCTGGACCTGCTGAAGAACGTCAACATCTCGGCCGGCGGCATCCTGCCCATGTGCCAGGACACCGGCACCGCCATCGTCATGGGCAAGCGCGGCCAGAACGTCCTGACCTCCGGCGGCGACGAGGCAGCCATCGCGCGCGGCGTGTACGACGCCTACACCAAGCTCAACCTGCGCTACTCCCAGATGGCCCCGGTCACCATGTGGGACGAGAAGAACACCGGCAACAACCTGCCGGCCCAGATCGAGCTGTACGCGACCGACGGCGGCGCCTACAAGTTCCTCTTCATGGCCAAGGGCGGCGGCTCGGCCAACAAGTCGTACCTGTACCAGGAGACCAAGGCGATCCTGAACGAGGCGAGCATGCTCTCGTTCCTGGAGCAGAAGATCCGCTCGCTGGGCACCGCCGCCTGCCCGCCCTACCACCTGGCGATCGTGATCGGCGGCACCAGCGCCGAGTTCGCGCTGAAGACCGCCAAGTACGCCTCCGCGCACTACCTCGACCACCTGCCGACCGAGGGCGACGCGAAGACCGGGCACGGCTTCCGGGACCTGGAGCTGGAGGCCAAGGTCACCGAGCTGACCCAGAAGATCGGCATCGGCGCCCAGTTCGGCGGCAAGTACTTCTGCCACGACGTGCGCGTCGTCCGCCTGCCGCGCCACGGCGCCTCGCTGCCCGTCGCGATGGCCGTCTCCTGCTCGGCCGACCGCCAGGCGCTCGGCAAGATCACCGCCGAGGGCGTCTTCCTGGAGCAGCTGGAGACCGACCCGGCCAAGTACCTGCCGGACACCACCGACGAACACCTCGACGACGACGTGGTCCGCATCGACCTCGACCAGCCGATGTCCTCGATCCGCGCCGAGCTGTCCAAGTACCCGGTGAAGACCCGGCTCTCGCTCACCGGCACGCTCGTCGTCGCCCGCGACATCGCGCACGCCAAGATCAAGGAGCGCCTGGACGCCGGCGAGGGCATGCCCAAGTACCTCCAGGACCACCCGGTGTACTACGCCGGCCCGGCCAAGACCCCCGAGGGCTTCGCCTCCGGCTCGTTCGGCCCGACGACGGCCGGCCGGATGGACTCCTACGTCGACCAGTTCCAGGCCGCCGGCGGCTCGATGGTCATGCTGGCCAAGGGCAACCGCTCCAAGCAGGTCACCGACGCCTGCGCCCAGCACGGCGGCTTCTACCTCGGCTCCATCGGCGGCCCGGCCGCCCGCCTCGCCCAGGACTGCATCAAGAAGGTCGAGGTCCTGGAGTACGCCGAGCTCGGCATGGAGGCCGTCTGGCGCATCGAGGTCGAGGACTTCCCGGCGTTCATCGTGGTGGACGACAAGGGCAACGACTTCTTCCGCGAGACCACCGAGGGCCCGCTGATCACCAGCCTGCGGGTCCGCTCCAAGGAGTAGCCGGTACGCGGGCGCCCGACGCCCCGACACCCCGACGCCCGCCCTGGTCGCACCCCGCGACCGGGGCGGTGCGGTGCGGCGGGCTCACGCGTCGAAGTCGTACTCCAGGACGTAGGAGGCGGCGTCGAGGATCATCTCGTTCAGCTCGACGACCTGGCCCTCGTCCGCGAAGGCCGTCCGGCAGATGAGGATCACCGGGGTGCCCGCCGACAGCTCCAGCCGCGCGGTCTCCTCCCCGGTCGGCATCCGGGAGCGGACCTCCTCGCGGAAGTGCACGGGCTTGGCGCCGATCTCCGCCAGGCGCGCGTACGTCCCGCCCGGGCCGGTGTCCTCCCGGGTGATCGCCGTCCCCGCGACCAGGACCGCCGGCAGGTACGACGTCGACAGCAGGACCGGTTTGCCGTCCAGCACGAACCGCCGGTGCCGCACGCACATCGGCGCGCCCGGATCGACGCCCAGCACCCGCGCCACGTGGTCCGGCGCCCCCTGCTCGGTGACCGAGACCTGGTCGACGACCAGCGTCCGCCGGTCGATGTCCGCCGACCATATCGACCGGCCCGACCCCCACTGCCCCTGGGCGAGCCGCTGGATCCCGCGCCGCCGCAGCGGCCGGAAGTCCCGGACGAACACCCCCGCGCCCCTGCGCGCCTCCACGATGCCCTCGCTCTGCAGGACGCCGAGCGCCTGACGGGCGGTCATCCGGGCCACGCCGTACGCGTCCATGAGGTCGTTCTCGCCGGGCAGCCGGTCGCCGGCGCGGTACTCGCCGGCGTCGATGGCCGCCTTCAGCGTGTCGGCGATCCGTTGGTACTTGGGCTGCTTGTCGCCACTGCTGCCGGCCATCGCCTGCTCCCTCGTCCTCGCCAGAAAATCGTAGGCGCGTCCGCGGCCTCCGGTCAGCCGATCGGACCGGCCAGGCCGTTGACATCTCTAGAGATATTAGCTTCTCTAGAGATGCTGGGTAGTCGCCGAGCAGAGCCGAACCGAGCCAAGCCACGACAGCGACCAGGGCAGGCCACCACCGTCGCCACGCCCGCACCAGAGCAAGGAGCACTGCGGTGAGCACCCGTAAGCGCAACGCCGCGGCCTACCGACCGCGTGTGGGTGAACTCGTCCTCGACACCAGGACCGGACGCACCGGCATCTACATGGACACCATCGGCGGGGAGCACTACCTCCGCCCCCCGGACGGCGGCTGCGAGTGGACGGCCGACCCCGGGCACATCGGCCCGGCCGGCGGCGGGGCCGCCGGGTTCCCCGGGATCCCCGGGATCCCCGGACCGGCCGGACACGAGCGGCACGGCGGCGCGGAACCCGGCGGAACCGGCCCTGCCGCCCGGGGCCGGATCGGCCGGCAGGCGGAACGAACCGGGAGGCCCGAGAACGAGATCAGGCCACGGGGCACCGGCGGACACGCCCCCGGGGCCGACTGCGGCCGCCCTCCGGAGCAGCGGACGGGGCCGGGCGCCTCGGCGGCCGCCGAGGCGGGCCGGTGAGGCGGGCCGGGACGACGAGTGCCCCGCCCCGGTCCTGCGGGGCGGGGCACTCGGGTGCTGGTTGGGCTACGGGTGACCGGCGATGATCCCGGCGGAGGCGCCGGTGGCCGTCACGAGGTAGCCGGTGGTCACCACGATCGCCGAGACGGCGACGACCGCGAGGCGACGGAGTCCGTTCACAGGTTCCCCCCTGGTGAGCGGCTGGGGTGCGGAGGCGTCCGCGCTTACGGGTGGCTGGAGATGATGCCCTGCGGCTCGCGGTCCGTGGTGCCCGGCTCGCCGTCGGCCGGAACGGCGCGCTCCACCACGTAGTCGGCCTCGTCGCCGAAGAGGTCGTCCTCCAGGTCAGCCTTCTGCGCGGCGCTCGGCTCGGTGTACTCGGCCGGGTCCGGGGTCGCGGTGACCGCGCCCTCGACGACCGCGCCCGCCTCGACGGCGGCGGCCTCCTCGGCCGGCGCCGTCGGCGCCGGGGTCTCGCTCTGGTTCGTGGCCATGGGCGGCCGCCTTTCGGTCATCAAATGTCTTCTGCCCCACCGGCTTGGCGCGGGCCCGCGGTCAGTATCGTAGGGTTGATTAAATGTCCGATAAACATCGTGCGGCTTACCGTGCCGTCCGGCAGAGTCGGCCCTCCGCCTAAGCTGAAGCCACCACACACGGCGGACCGCCGAGCGCCCTACCGGGATTTTCGACACCAGGCCATCGGGGGACTTCATGGAGTTTCGGGAGACGCCGCCTGCACCGGCGCTGCGCTTCCAGGTACTCGGTCCGGTCCAGGCGTGGCTCGACGGCAAACAGCTCGCACTCGGCTCCCCCCAGCAACAGGCCGTCCTGACCACCCTCCTGCTGCACGCCGGACGCCCGGTCACCACCCAGGACCTGGTAGACGGCCTCTGGGGCGACCGGCCCCCCGCGCAGGCCATCGCGGCACTGCGGACGTACGTCTCCCGGCTGCGGACCGTCATCGAACCGCGCCGCGAGGTGCGCGCGCCCGCCGAACTGCTGGTCTCGGTCGCCGACGGCTACGCCCTGCACATCCCCGGGCAGGCCCTCGACGTGACCGTCTTCGAGCAGCTCGCCGCCGAGGCCGCCACCGCCCGGACCGCCGGCGACCTCGACCGCGCCCACCGGCTCCTGCTCCGCGCACTCGCCCTGTTCGCCGGCCGGCCGCTGACCGGTGTCCCGGGCCCGTACGCCGACGCGCAGCGGCTCCGCCTCGCCGAGCGGCAGGTCGCCGTCGCCGAGGACCGCTGCACGGTCGCGCTCGACATCGGCCTGCACGCCGAGGTGGTCGGCGAACTGAACTCGCTCACCGCCGAACACCCGCTGCGGGAGCGGCTGCGCGAACTGCTGATGCTCGCGCTCTACCGGTGCGGACGGCAGGCGGAGGCCCTCGGCGTCTACACCGACACCCGCAAGCTGCTGATCGACGAACTCGGCGTCGAACCGGGCTCCGGGCTCTCCGCGATGCACTCCCGCATCCTCGCCGCCGACCCGGCGCTGACCCTGCCGGCCGTCACCGCCCCGGCGCCCGTCGCCCGGGACGACGGCCCCGCCGCGCCGCCCGCGCCGGCCCAGCTCCCGGCCGACGTCTCGGACTTCAGCGGCCGCTCCGAGATGGTGGCCGACCTCTCCACCGTCCTGATGAGCGCCACCGGCCAGGCCGTGGTCGTCACCTCGCTGGCCGGCATCGGCGGCGTCGGCAAGACCACCCTCGCCGTGCACGTCGCCCACCGCGTCCGCGCCGAGTTCCCGGACGGGCAGCTCTACGTCGACCTCCGCGGCGCGGGCGCCTCGCCCGCCGACCCGGCGGTGGTGCTCGGCGACTTCCTGCACGCCCTCGGCGTCACCGAGAACCCCGACTCACTGGAGCAACGCGCGGCCCTCTACCGGTCGTTGCTCGCCAGCCGGCGGATGCTCATCCTGCTCGACAACGCCCAGGACGCCGAGCAGATCCGACCGCTCATCCCCGGCGTCTCCGGCTGCGCCGTGCTCGCCACCAGCCGCTCCCGGCTGGCCGGCATCCCGGGCGCGCACCTGGTGGACGTCGAGGAGCTGACGCCCGAGGAGGCGCTCGCGCTCTTCTCCGCCATCGTCGGCGAACAGCGCGTCGCCGCCGAACCCGAGGCGGCCATGGCGGTGGTGACGGCCTGCGGCTTCCTGCCGCTCGCCGTCCGCATCGCCGCCGCCCGGCTCGCCAGCCGGCCCCGGTGGAGCGTCTCGGACCTCGCCCGCCGCTTAGCCGACCAACGGCGCCGCCTCGACGAACTCCAGCTGGGCAACCTCGCCGTGGAGACCACCATCGGGCTCGGCTACGGACAGCTCTCCCCCGCCGAGGCCCGGGCCTTCCGCCTGCTCTCGGTCGTGGACTCGCCCGACCTGCCGCTGGCGGCGGTGACGGCGCTGCTCGGCGTCGACGAGAACGAGGCGGAGGACCTCGCCGAGGCGCTGGTCGAGGCCAACATGCTGGAGACCTTCTCGCCGGGCCGCTACCGGTACCACGACCTGCTCCGGCTCTACGCGCAGCGGCAGAACGAGCGGACCGGGGACACCGCCGAACAGCAGGCCGCCGTCCGGCGCCTGCTCGACCTGCTGCTCGCGACCGTCCGCAACGCGGCGCAGGCCGTCGAGCCCGACGACCAGCTGCCCGAACCGCTCAACGCGCCGGAGTCGGACGGCATCCCGCTGATCACCAGCGACTTCGCCCAGGAGTGGCTGCGGACCGAGACCGCCCTGCTGCTCAGCTCGGTCGAGGCCGCCGTCCAGGGACCGGGCGAGCTGCTGCGGCCCGCCGTCGACCTGCTGATCGTCCTGAACAGCCTGGTCGAGGACCCGACGCACGGCGCCCGGGTGCGCCACATGCTGGAAGCCGCCGACCGGAACGCCACGTCGCACGCGGACTCCGCCGCGCTCGCCCGGGTCCACTTCGCCTTCGGCACCCTGCAGTCGATCACCAACGACTTCCAGAGCGCCGAACAGTCCCTGCGCAAGAGCCTGGACCTCCAGGACGCCGAGAACATGACCGTCCTGCGCTCCGCGGCCGCCAACGACCTGGGGATCATCCTCAGCCTGGCGAACCGGCCCGCCGAGGCGCTGCCGTTCTTCGAGCTGGCGCTCGCCATCAGCCGGGTGGTCGGCGCACCGATCGGCGAGGCCCGGCTGCTCGGCAACATGGCCCGGGCCCAGCTCGGCCTCGGCTTGATCGAGACCGCCGTCCGCTCCGTCACGGACGCCGTCGCCACCGCCCGCGCGTCCAAGAACGGCCCCTGCCTGGCCGACACGCTCTACCAACTCGGCGTCGTCCTCTCCTCCGCCGACGACCCCGCCACCGCCGCCGAGCACCTGCGCGAGTCGCACCGGCTCTACCAGTCGCAGCAGAACCGGCTGCGCGAGGGCTACACCCTCGCCCGGCTCTCCTCGTCCCTCCTCGCCGCCGGCCAGCAGGCCGAGGCCGCCGAGGCGGCGGAGGAGTCCCTCGCCATCGGGCTGGAGATGGACTCCGCCTACTGCCAGGGCCTCGCCAACGCCGCGCTGGGCGAGGCGTTGCTCGGCCTCGCCCAGCCCGCACGTGGACTGGCGTGTCTGCGCGAAGCCCACGCCGTCTTCACGCGGCTCGGTGTGCCGGAGGCCTCCCCCGTGGCGGACCTCATCTCCCAGCAGCACACCGAGCCCCTCTCTCCCCCCGCGCCGTAGGCCCCCGCTCCCCCGTGTTCCCCCCTGGAGGCCTTCCCCCGTGTGCGTTCGGCGCTCCCGCAGCCCCCCGGCTGCGGGAGCGCCTTCAACGCTTCCCCGGCGCTGGACTCCACTGTGCACCGGACCGATTGACGTTCGATAAACGTCGGATAGTCAGCCCGCGGATCGATGAAATCGCAGGTCAGAGCCCCGGCAGGGCCGTTCCGCCCGGCGCGGGGGCGGAACCGCACCACCCCGGCCCGCGCCCCGCGCTTCCGGGGCAGGGGTGCAGCTCCGGCCAACCACCACGAGTTGGCCGGAAACGGACCCCACGGCGGAGTGATCACGCATATTCTCGGATGCCAGTACACACACGAGTGCACTTCTCCGGTGGACCATCGGGAAAAGGCAGCGCGGCGGCGCTCCCACAGTGCAGAGTGTCCCTGTGCAAAGAGTCTGTGCAAAGTGTCAGAGTGCAGTCAGTGTGACAGTGTGACGCGGGGAGCGTGACGTACCGCCACCGGCAGCAGGCCGGCGGGGCAGCGCGGGCGCCGGGAGGACGGCAGCCCGGCCTCGCGCCTCGTCCAGCCGTCCGGAGGCCCGGGTGGAAAGGTGCCTCTCAATCGTGACGACCGGACAGATATCCGATCCGTTCCCCGTCGACGGGGACGCGGGCGGTGACGGCGGGCCCGACGTCCTGCGCCGTCGCGCCGAACGCGCCCTGCAGGCCGTCGCCTTCGACACCATCGGCTCCGGCTACGGCGACGCGTTCCCCGCGAAGGACGGACAACTGGCCTGCGGCTCGCGACTGCTGGCCGGGCTCGAACCGGGTGCCGCCGTACTGGACGTCGGCTGCGGCAGCGGCGAGCCGACCGTCCGGCAGCTGAGCGCGGCCGGCATGCGGGTCACCGGGATGGACCTCTCGGACGTCATGCTGACACTGGCCCGGGAGTCCGCCTTCCCTGGGCCGCACCCGCCGGTCTTCCACCGCATCGACATGTACGACCTGGCCACCGACCGCGCCGACCGGGCCTGGAACGTGCCCGAACTCGGTCCGCGCGGGCACGGCACCTTCGCCGCCGTCACCGCCTTCTTCTCCCTGATCCTCCTCCCCCAGGACGAGATCCCCACCGTGCTGGCCCGGCTGCGCACCCTGCTGCGGCCCGGTGGACTGCTCGCACTCGGTATGGTCGAGGCCGATCTGGACCACGTTCCCCTGCCGTTCCTCGGGCGCGAGCTGCGGATCAGCGGGTACCTGCGGGAGGATCTGGAACGGGTCCTGGTCGCGGCCGGCTTCGCCGTCGAGGAGCAGGTCGGGCATCCGTACGCACCCGCCAGCACCTCGCTGCCGCCGGAGGAGCAGCTGTTCCTCTGCTGCCGGCGGGTCGGCTGACGACCGGACGGCCGGACCGGCCGCGGACGACGGGGGGAGGCGCGAAGACCGGGGAACCCGGAACCAGGAACCCACGACCCGCAGCCCACGACCCTCAGCCCAGGACCCGCAGCCCAGGACGCGGGGCACCCCCCGAAACGTCGCACCGCAGACAGACCCACAGACCAATACCGATCCCAGGACAGGCACCCGTGCGCGACCAGCTCAAACCCGAGGCCGGACAGCCGCCTGCCCTGCCCAGCCAGCGCCGGCCGCCGCCGGCCCAGCCGGGACCGGAGACCGAACCGGACGGCCACGACCCGGTCGCCGAGCGCCTCGCCTACCTCGACTCCGCGACCCGGCGGATCAACAGCGCGCTCGACCTGGCCGCGACCCTGCGCAACATCTGCCGCGTCCTGGTCCCGACCCTCGCCGACGCCGCCGTCGTCCACCTGCGCGACCCGCTGCCCAACGTCGAACGCGAACCCGGGTTCCCGGAGCAGCTGCGGATCCACCACAGCCACGGCACCAGGCTGGGCCGCCGCGGCCGCCCGGCCGGCGACGACCGGCGCGACTCCCGGTACGGCTCGCACTACGGCAGCCGGTACGGCGCCCGCTCCACCGCGGACACCGGGCCGCCCACCCCGGTCACCCGCGGCGGGGCGCTCGCGCACATCCTGCTCAGCCGCCGCCCGGCCGAACCGGTCGTCCTCGGCGCGGCCGACGACACCGGCAGCTCGCGCACCACCGAGCTGCTGCGCGAGCTGTACGGCGCCCGCGGCCTCTCCCGGCTCGGCCCCGGGAGCTCGGTCCTCGCCCTGCCGCTGCGCGGACGCAAGACCGTCCTCGGACTCCTGGTGCTGATCCGCCGGCCGCCCGAACGCACCGGCCGGCCCTCCTTCGACGCCGCCGACACCGCGACCGCCGCCCACCTCGCCACCCAGGCCGGACTCGCCGTCGACACCGCGCTCCGGTACGCCCGCGAGTGGGAGATAGCCAACGAACTCCAGCGCAGCATGCTGCCGTTGCGCCTCCCCCAGCCGCACGGCGTCCGGCTCGCCCAGCGCTACCTGCCCGGCGAGCGCGGCGCCCAGGTCGGCGGCGACTGGTACGACGCCGTGCCGCTGCCCGGCAACCGGGTGGCACTGATCGTCGGCGACGTGATGGGCCACTCCCTCACCTCGGCCGCCATCATGGGTCAGCTCCGCACCAGCGCCCAGACCCTCGCCGCGCTCGACCTGCCACCGCACGAGGTGCTCTACCACCTGGACGAACAGGCCCAGCGGCTCGGCCGCGAACAGCACCTGGCCACCTGCGTCTACGCGGTGTACGACCCGATCGCCAACCGGGTGGTGCTCGCCAACGCCGGACACGTGCCACCGGTGCTCGTCCAGCCGGACGGGACGGCCGAACTCCTCGACCTGGAGTCGGGTGCGCCGATCGGCGTCGGCGGCGTCGACTTCTCCTCCGTCGAACTGCCCGCACCGCCCGGCTCGGCCCTGCTGCTGTTCACCGACGGCCTGGTGGAGACCCGCAGCCGGCCGCTCAGCGACGGCCTGGAACTGCTCCGCGCCCGCCTCGCCAACGCCCACCGGCACTCGCCCGAGAACCTCTGCCAGGAGGCGCTGCGCATCCTGCCGCCGGGCGACCGCGGCGACGACATCGCCCTGCTGGCCGCCTGCTTCGACGGCATCCCGGCCGGGGACGTCGCGCACTGGTACCTCCAGCCGCGCAACGAGACGCCGGGGCGGGCGCGCCGGCTGGTCGCCCACACGCTGCGCCGCTGGGGGCTGGAGGCACTCACCGAGGCGACCGAGCTGATGGTCAGCGAGCTGGTCACCAACGCCGTCCAGCACGCGACCCGCCCGGTCACGCTGAGCCTGGTCCGCACCAGCCGGCTGCGCTGCGAGGTCGGGGACGACAGCCCGCTGCTGCCGCGTCCGCGCCGGACCGGGCCGGAGGACGAGCGCGGGCGGGGGCTGCAGATAGTGGCCCGGTGCGCGGAGCGGTGGGGCGCCACCCGGCTGGGCACGGGCAAGGTGGTCTGGTTCGAGCAGCGGCTGCCGTAGCGCGGCCGGCCGCCGGACGCGGCGGGACGGCGTTGTTGTGCCGCAGAGCGGCTCCCGGCAGGCCTGCCGGGAGCCGCTCTGCCCCGCCCGGCCCCGTCCGGGTGCGGACGGGGCCGGGGTCGGTCAGACCTGCTCGGGCACCCGGTCCGCGCCGCCGGTGGCGGATCCGTCGGCCGAGTCGTCCGCCCGACCGCCCGTACGGTCCGCGGCGGGGGCCCCGGTGCCGTCGCCGGCCGCGGGCTTCTCCAACCGGGCCAGCAGCTGCTCGCCCTCCATGTCCACCCGCGGCACCACCTTCTCCAGGCTCTTCGGGAACCACCAGGCGGCCTTGCCGAACAGCGCCATCGCGGCCGGCACCAGCGCCATCCGCACGACGAAGGCGTCCACCAGCACGCCCACGGCGAGCGCGAAGCCGATCGGCTGGACGATCGGGTCGTGGCCGAAGACGAAGGAGCCGAAGACCGCGATCATGATCAGCGCGGCCGCGGTGACCACCCGGGCCCCGTTCTTCACCCCGGCCACCACCGCCTCCCGCGGTGCCATGCCGTGCACGTGGTGCTCCTTCATCCCGGAGACCAGGAACAGCTCGTAGTCCATCGCGAGCCCGAACAGCACCCCGATCAGCAGGATCGGCACGAAGCTCACCACCGGGCCGACCTTCGGCACGTCGATCACACCGTCCAGCCAGCCCCACTGGTAGACGGCCACGACGGCGCCGAGCGAGGCGGTGATGGAGAGCAGGAAGCCGAGCACCGCCTTGAGCGGCACCAGGACGGAGCGGAAGGCCAGCGCCAGCAGCACCATCGCGATGCCCGCGATCACCGCGACGAACGGCGGCAGCGCGTCGGACAGCTTGGCGGAGACGTCGATGTTGGCGGCCGTGGTGCCGGTGACGTCGATCCGGGCGCCGGTGGAGGCCTTCAGCCCGTCGCGCTGCTCGCGGATGTCGGTGACCAGCTCCCGGGTGTCGGCGTGGTCCGGGCCGGTCTTCGGGATGACGGTGAGCAGCGCGGTGCCGCTCGTCCCGTCGACGGCCGGCGGCAGCAGCGTCTGCACGCCGTCGATGCCGGACAGCTTCTCGGCGACGCCCTGGACGGCCTGGTCCGGCCGGGCGGCCCCCTCGGTGTCGACGACGACCACCAGCGGTGCGTTGAACCCGGGGCCGAAGCTGCGGTCGATCAGGTCGTAGGCGGTCCTGGCGTCGGTGCCCTTGGCCTGTGAACCGCCGCCGGGCAGGCCGAGGGTGAGGCTCGCGGCGGGCACCGCGAGGGCGACCAGCGCGGTCAGGCCGGCGAGCAGGACGACCAGCGGGCGGCGGACCACCAGTTCCCCCCACCGCTCGCCGAGCGTGGTCCGGCCGGGGGCCTTGAGCGCGCGCCGCCAGACCGGCAGCCGGTCGATGGCCCGCCCGGTGAAGCCGAGCAGCGCGGGCAGCAGGGTGATCGCGACCAGCACCGCGACCACCACGGCGCCGGAGGCCGCCAGGCCCATGACGGTGAGGAAGGGCACGCCGGCGACGGCCAGCCCGGCCAGCGCGACGACGACGGTCAGGCCGGCGAAGACCACCGCGCTGCCGGCGGTCGCGTTGGCGCGGGCGGCGGCCTCGTCCGGTTCCAGCCCTTCGGCGAGGTGGCGGCGGTGCCTGGAGACGATGAACAGCGCGTAGTCGATGCCGACCGCGAGGCCGACCATCAGCGCCAGCACCGGCGCGGTGGAGATGATCTCGAACGAGCCGGCCAGTGTCAGCAGCCCGGCGAGTGCGACGCCGACCCCGACCAGGGCGGTGACCAGCGGCAGTCCGGCGGCGACCAGCGAGCCCAGGGTGATCACCAGGACCACTCCGGCCACCGCGAGGCCGACCGCCTCCCCGCCGTCGACCTGTGCCATCTCGTTGTACGCGTCGCCGCCGAAGGCCACGGTCAGCCCGGCCGCGCGGGCCGGTTCGGCGGCGGCCTTGACCTCGTCGCGCTGCTGGTCGGTGATGTCGCCGAGCTCGCGGTCGAAGGAGACCAGGCCCAGCGCGACCTTGCCGTCCGGGGAGAGCGCGCCGGTCGCGTACGGGTCGGGCACGGCCGAGACCCCGGGGACGGCGGCGATCCGGGCGACCGCCTCGCCGACGGCCCGGGCGGTGTCCGGGGCCGTGATGCCGCCGGCGCCGTCGGTGGCGAAGACCACCTGGGCGGAGCCGTGCCCCTGCTCGGGGAAGGTGTCCTTGATCCGGTCCAGGGTGGCCTGGGCCTCGGTCCCGGGGACCTTGAACTCGTCGCTGGTCTTGCCGGCGAACGCCCCCGCGGCGCCGCCGACGGCGATCAGCAGCGCGAGCCAGACGGCGAGCACGGTCCGCCTTCGGCGGAAGCAGAGGCGGCCCAGGCGGTACAGGTACGTGGCCATGCGTGCACCTTCGATCGGGTCGGTCGAGGCAGGCGGGTGCCTGAACAGGTCTCGGACCACCGTACGCGCAAGTTTGTCGCGTGACAAAGTCGGCCGACGCGAACGTTTGACGCATTCGATTGATCTGGTTGTGTGAACATGGCGATACCCTGGCCCAATGGCACATGTCCCCGCCTCCGAGAGACGCCCCCAACTGATCCAGGCCGCCATCGACCTGATGGCCCGCGAGGGAATCGCCGCCGGCAGCACCCGGGCGATCGCGGCCGAGCTGGGCGTGGCACAGGCGACGGTGCACTACACCTTCGGCACCAAGAAGGACCTCTACCGGGCCGTCGTCGAAGAGCTGACCGCCGAGTTCATCAACCAGGTCCGCGCCGCCTCACCGGGCGACGGGTCCTTCGGCGAGCAGGTCCGGACGATGGTCTACGCGCTCTGGGAGAGCGCCGTCACCGAGGGCGGGCGGTGCGCGCTGATCACCGAGTTCACGGCACTGTCGCTGCGCGACCCCGACCTGCAGGAGATCATGCGGGCGGTCCAGTACGAGATCGAGAGCACCGCCGCCGAACTGCTCACCGCGCTCGCCGACGCGCACGGCCAGACCCTGGCGGTCCCCGCCGACGAGATCGCGGTCCTCTTCCTGGTCGGCTTCAACGGCCTCACCGACCGCTACATGGTGCTGCGCCGGGCCGGCGAACGGCCCGACGCCGTGGCACTGCACACGCTCGACCTGCTGATCGCCACCACCATCGGACTCTGCCTGGGGGAGCCGGCCCGCCTCCCCTGACGGACAGCCCGCCCCCACCCCGGACCCCGCGCGGGGTGCGGGGCCCGGCCGGCGACCGGCCTCAGGCCACCAGCCGGACCGGCAGCTCGGCCAGCACCTCGCGCAGCGAGGCCGCGAACCGGTCGTACTCGGCACTGCGCGCCGACCCCGGCCGGGTGGCGAGCCCGATCCGGCGCCCCGGCGCCGGGGCCGCGAAGCGGACGGCGGCCAGCCGGTCGGTGCGGCCCGCCTCGACGTCCAGCGCGGTGGCGGGCAGCAGGGTCACCCCGAGGCCGCCGGCGACCAGCTGGACCAGGGTGGAGAGACCGGCGGCCCGGGTGGTGGCACCGGCCGGGTCGGCACCGACCTCGCGGCAGATGTCGAGGGCCTGGTCACGCAGGCAGTGCCCCTCCTCCAGCAGGAGCACGTCCAGGTCGAGCAGCACGTCGCGCGGCACGTCGACCCGGCCGGCCAGCTCGTGGTCGGCCGGCGTGACCAGGACGAAGTCCTCGTCGAACAGCGGGACGTCCCGGGTGGGCGCGGTCCCGCCGGCCGGCAGCGCCAGCAGCAGCACGTCCAGCCGCCCCGCGGCCAGCCCCTCCAGCAGCGAGGGCGTCCGCTCCTCGTGGACGTGCAGCTCCAGCTCCGGGTAGCGGTCGCGGACCAGCCGCAGCACCAGCGGGAGCAGGTACGGCGCGACGGTCGGGATGACGCCCAGGTGCAGCGGGCCGGTGAACGGGCGGCGGGCGGCCTCCACCTCCTCGGTCAGGGCCTGCAGGGAGGCGAGCACTCGGCGTGAGTGTTCGAGCACGCGCTCCCCCAATGGGGTGATAATCACCTTCCGCGTCGTACGCTCGACCAGCTGCGCGCCCAGCGACTCCTCCAGTGCCGCGACCGCGCCGGAGAGTGCCGGCTGGCTCGTCCCGGTGGCCGCCGCGGCCTCCCGGAAGTGCCGGTGCTCCGCCACCGCGACGAAGGCCCTGAGCTGGGCGACCGTGGGTGCGCGGGGGCTGCGGACTGTGGCACTCGCCACAGCGCCCTCGGGTTTGCGGGCGGGGACCCTGCGCCCAGTGGGGCGGGAGGGGTGCTTGGGGGTATTGATAACTCTCTCCGATCAGACACATCGAGTGTAGCTATTTCCCTGATCAGTCCACGATGTGGAATGGTGGAGACCGTTCCGCAAACCGGACAAACCCCCCTCAGTCTCACTTCAGGAGAAGCGAACGTGCTCACGATCGGTGACAAGTTCCCCGAGTTCGAACTCAACGCCTGCGTCGACCTGGACGCCGCGAACGCCTTCGCCGAGATCAACCACAAGTCCTACGAGGGCAAGTGGAAGATCGTCTTCTTCTGGCCGATGGACTTCACCTTCGTCTGCCCGACCGAGATCGCCGCGTTCGGCAAGCTGAACGACGAGTTCGCCGACCGCGACGCCCAGATCCTCGGCGTCTCCGGCGACTCCGAGTTCGTGCACCACGCCTGGCGCAAGGACCACAAGGACCTCCGCGACCTGCCCTTCCCGATGCTGGCCGACATCAAGCACGACCTGATGCGCGCCTGCGGCGTCGAGGCCGCGGACGGCACCGCACAGCGCGCCGTCTTCATCGTGGACCCGAACAACGAGATCCAGTTCGTCATGGTGACCGCCGGCTCCGTCGGCCGTAACCCCAAGGAGGTCCTGCGGGTGCTGGACGCCCTGCAGACCGACGAGCTGTGCCCGTGCAACTGGAACAAGGGCGAGGACACCCTCGACGCCCAGGCCCTGCTGGCGGGCTGACCCATGGCCCTCGACGACCTGAAGTCCGCACTCCCGGACTACGCCAAGGACCTCAAGCTCAACCTGGGCTCGGTGATCGGCAACTCCGACCTCCCCGCCCAGCAGCTCTGGGGCACCGTGCTCTCCTGCGCGATGGCCACCCGCAGCGGCGCCGTCCTGCGCGCGCTGGAGCCCGAGGCCAAGGCCAACCTCTCCCCGGAGGCGTACAACGCCGCCAAGGGTGCGGCCGCGATCATGGGGATGAACAACGTCTACTACCGGACGCTGCACCTGCTCTCCGACAAGGAGTACAGCAGCATGCGGGCCGGTCTGCGGATGAACATCATCGGCACCCCGGGCGTCGAGAAGGTCGACTTCGAGCTCTGGTGCTTCGCGGTCTCCGCGATCAACGGCTGCGGCCAGTGCCTCGACTCCCACGAGGGCGTCCTGCGCAAGGCCGGCGTCGACCGCGAGGTCATCCAGGCCTCGATGAAGATCGCCTCCGTCCTCCAGGCCGTCGCCGGCGTCCTCGACTCCGAGGCCGCCCTCGCGACCGTCGACGCCTGACCCCCCAGCACCACCCCGAACGGGCCCCCGGCCGGACGTCACGTCCGGCCGGGGGCCCGTTCGTGTGCCGGGGGCGGGGTGGTCAGGGTGTCGGTGGGGCCGGGGTGCGGGTGGCGGCTTCGCGGGCGGCCTCCAGGGCGGTGAAGACCGCCTGGCCCGCCTCGTTGCGGCGGCGCAGGTGGGTCACCACGGTGTTGGTGACCGCGATCAGCGGGACGGCGACGATCGCGCCGCCGATGCCGCCGATGATGGAGCCGGCGGCCACCCCGAGGACCACGCCGAGCGGGTGGACGCGGACCGCCCGGCCGAGGATGAGCGGCTGGAGGATGTGCCCCTCCAACTGCTGGACGGCGACCAGCACCACCAGCACCATCAGCGCGGTCCACGGCGTCGTGGTGACCAGCGCGATCAGGACCGCGACGGTCCCGGTGACCAGCGCGCCCACCAGCGGGACGAAGGCGCCCAGGAAGATGATCACCGCGAGCGGCAGTGCCATCGGCACCCCGAGCAGCTGGATGCCGATGCCGATGCAGACCGCGTCGATGAAGGCCACGCAGACGGTGCCGCGGACGTAGGCGGTGAGCGTCGCCCAGGCCTTCGGCCCGGCGCCGGCCATCGCGTAGCGCGAGTGCCGGGGCAGGCCGCGCAGCGCCCAGTTCCAGATCCGCTCGCCGTCGTAGAGGAAGAAGAAGGTCGTGAAGAACGCCAGCAGCACGGCGGTCAGCACTTCGACGGCGATCTGCGCGCCGGTCAGGCTGGCCGAGGTGATCTGCTCGGTGTTGGTGCTGATCGCCTTGGTGATCTGGTTGGCGAAGTCGGTGATCTGCTGCTCGGTCAGGTGCAGCGGCCCGGTGATCAGCCAGTCCCTGAGCTGGTCGACACCGGCCTTCACCTTGCTGGTGACGGTCTCCAGGTTGGTGGTCACCTGCCAGACCACGAACCAGCCGACCAGGCCGATTCCGGCCAGGCCGCTCATGAACACCCCGCCGGCGGCCAGTGAGCGCGGGACGCCGTGCCGGCGCAGCCACGAGACGGTGGGCTCCAGCAGCGCGGAGATCAGCAGCGAGGCGAGCACCGCGAAGGCGACCAGCCGCAGCATGTCGACGATGTAGAAGACGACGTACAGCGCGGCGCCGAGCAGCAGCAGCCGCCAGGTGGACTCGGCGGCCACCCGCAGGCTCCACGGCACGGCCTCGGCGGGGGTGGCGGGCCGTCCGAAGTGGCCGTGGGCCGCTCCCGGTGCGACCGGCGGGGCCGGGACGGCGGAGGCGGGGACCGGTGCGGCGACCGCGGCGGCCACCGGTGCGGTGGTGGCGGGCGCCGTCTCCTCGCGCGGTGCGGGCAGCACGGCGGGCAGTGCGGCGGAGTCCGGCACCGGCGCGGCCGGGAGCGGGGGTTCGTGGAAGTCGGCCGCCATCGCGGCCCGCCGGCGCCGCTCGATCACGGCGGCCGCACTCGCCACCACGGCCATGCCCTTGGCCACGGCCTTGAAGGCCTTTCCGCCCCGCGCCATGCTCGTTACCACTTCTCCCCGCCGGACCCGCCGTGTCCGGCGGGACGCCGTGGGTCCCGCCACGGCCGTCAGGGATGACGCTACCCGTCCGGGGGGCGTCGAGTCCGCCGGGCGGCCGGGTTCTTCGTACCCGACTGCGGAGAACGGCCCCGCGCCGGGTGGACGATTCCGGGGCGAACCCGCACCATCCGGGTGGTTTCAGGCGTCGGGCAGGGGGGAGGAGTCGGGCGGGACAGGAGCCAACTGTCGGCGGACCGGCCGGTGCGGAGGGCTACCAGGACCCCTCTCCGCGCCCCGCGTCCGCACCCAGGACCGCACCGCCCGTGGGCGCACTGGTCAGCGCAGCCCGGGCGGCGCGGCCCGCCCGCAGCGGGAAGCAGCACGGCCCCCGGTCGCGCGAGCAGCGCGGCCGGGGGCCGTGGTGAAGCCGGTGGGCCTAGTACCAGTGGTGCGACTGCCAGAACGACCAGGCGCCGCAGGGGCTGCCGTAGCGGCTGTTCATGTAGCTGAGGCCCCACTTGATCTGGGTGGCCGGGTTGGTGCGCCAGTCGGCGCCCGCCGAGGCCATCTTCGAGCCGGGCAGCGCCTGGACCAGGCCGTACGCGCCGGAGCTCTTGTTGGTGGCGGTGTAGTTCCAGCCGGACTCGCGCTTCACGATCTGGCTGAAGCACTGGAACTGGGCGTCGTTGCCGACGATCTGCTGGGCGAGCTCCTGGACGGAGCCGGGGCTGACCGAGACGGGCGGAGCCGCGGTGTCGGTGGCGGCCATCGCCGAACGCGCCTTGGAGCGGTTGGCGGCGGCCTCGTCGGCCTTCCGCTTCTCCTCGGCGGCCTTGGCTGCCTTCTCCGCGTCGGCCTTGGCCTGCGCCTCCTTGGCCTGAGCCTCGGCCTTGGCCTGGGCGTCGGCCTTCGCCTGGGCGTCCGCGGCGGCCTGCTGGCGCGCGGCCTCCTCGGCGGCCTTCTGCTCGGCGGCGGCCTTGGCGGCGGCGTCGGCTGCGGCCTGCTGGGCGGATGCCTGCGTGCCGATGTTGTCGCTGATGGTCTGCGCCTGGGCGCCAGAGGGGACTTCGGCAAGAAGGGTCGCGCCGGCGACGTCGACCGTCTGCGTCGTCTTGCCCTCGCTGCCCGACGCCATGCCCACGACGGCACCTACGGCGGTGACGGCGGTGGCGGAGGCGACAGCAACTCCCCGGACCGAGATCCGAGTCACATGGATTCCTTCCAGCATCGCCCACGCGTGACCGTACGGGCGCAACATGCCCCTTGGCGCTGCCCTCCGTAGGTGCTGGTCACGGGAGGTACTGACCCGGCGTCCGGTCACCGTGAGGCGATCGGGCGTTGAGATCGGGCGGCGTACGGCTCGCGGTGTTCAATTGTGCGTCTACCGACCGGAGTTGGTGGACCGTCCGGGCCGGACTTCCGGGTGTCCGGAAGCCCTGCCATGCCGTACGCGGGGCCTGACAGAACCCTCACCATGCCGCAAGGGGCACTGTCGACGCAATTCCCTGTTGCGTGGCGGATGTCACATTCACCGTGCCGGAGTTCGCCGGACAGAAAGCACTCGATGTGATGAAAGGGACGGGGCCCGCTCCGTCAGAAGCGGGCCCCGTCCCGGGAATTGACCCTTTTGTCCTGCTATGACCGGATCGCCCCGGTCGGGGGCCACCGACCGGCCAGGCCTACCGGGGATCGCCCCGGTCAGGGGTGGACGTCCTCCAGCATCTCCGTCACCAGCGCCGCGATCGGCGAACGCTCCGACCGGGTCAGCGTGATGTGGGCGAAGAGCGGATGGCCCTTCAGCTTCTCCACCACCGCCACCACCCCGTCGTACCGGCCGACCCGCAGGTTGTCCCGCTGCGCCACGTCGTGGGTGAGCACCACCCGCGAGCCCTGGCCGATCCGGGACAGCACCGTCAGCAGGACGTTGCGCTCCAGCGACTGCGCCTCGTCCACGATCACGAAGGCGTCGTGCAGGGAACGCCCCCGGATGTGGGTCAGCGGCAGGACCTCCAGCATGCCCCGGGAGATGACCTCCTCGATGACGTCCGGGGTGGTGACCGCCGAGAGGGTGTCGAAGACGGCCTGGGCCCAGGGGCTCATCTTCTCCGTCTCGCTGCCCGGCAGGTAGCCGAGCTCCTGGCCGCCGACCGCGTAGAGCGGCCGGAAGACCATCACCTTGCGGTGCTGCTGCCGCTCCAGCACGGCCTCCAGGCCGGCGCACAGCGCCAGCGCGGACTTGCCGGTACCGGCCCGGCCGCCCATCGAGACGATGCCGACCTCCGGGTCCAGCAGCAGGTCCAGCGCGACGCGCTGCTCGGCGCTGCGCCCGCGCAGCCCGAACGCCTCGCGCTCCCCGCGCACCAGCCGGACCCGGCCGTCGCCGGTGACCCGGCCGAGCGCGCGGCCGCGCTCCGAGGTGAGCACCAGTCCGGTGTGCACCGGCAGGTCGACGGCCCCCTCGATGTGCACCGCGGCGTCGTGGCCGGCCGAGAACAGCGCGTCCACGTCGTCGGCCGGGACGTGCAGCTCGGACATGCCGGTCCAGCCGGAGGTGATCGCCAGCTCGGCCCGGTACTCCTCGGCGAGCAGGCCCACCGAGCTCGCCTTGATCCGCAGCGGGAGGTCCTTGGAGACGACGGTGACGTCGTACCCCTCGGCCTGCAGGTTGCGGGCCACCGCCAGGATCCGGGTGTCCGCCTCGCCGCCCCCGACCCGGTAGCCGGCCGGCAGTATCGACAGGTCGGAGTGGTTGAGCTCGACCCGGATGGTGCCGCCGAGCTCCCCGACCGGGATCGGCTCGTCGAGACGGCCGAAGCGGATGCGGTAGTCGTCGAGCAGCCGCAGCGCCTGGCGGGCGAAGTAGCCCAGCTCCGGGTGGTGCCGCTTGGCTTCCAGCTCGGTGACCACGACCACCGGGAGGACGACCTCGTGCTCCTCGAAGCGGGTCATGGCGAGAGGGTCCGCCAGGAGCACGCTGGTGTCGAGAACGTACGTGCGCCGGTCTGGTGTCCGGCGGCTCTTGGAACTGACCACTAGGCCTCCAGGGCGGATGACCCTGCGTCATCCGCGGCAAGCCGGCCCCCGCTGCCCCGGTGGCCTCGGGGCCGGTCTGCTCGGAGTATTCCCAGGCGGGGGGCGGTGCATTCGCGTCCCCGGCGAACTGACGGATCATTGCCGGTGAACGTTTGGCCTCGCCCCGCCGCCGGGTAGATCAAACTCCTACGGCGGTCGCCCGCCGCCCCGGCCCGGAGACCTAGGGCCGGAGCCGGGCACGGGCCGGGACCGGGGCGGGCACGAACAGGGCCGGGCACGAACAGGGCCCGGCACGAGCCGACGCGAACCGGGCAGGAGCCGGGTCAGAGCCCCATCCGCCGGTGCCGCTCCTCGTACGCGCGCAGCGCCCGCAGGAAGTCGACCTTCCGGAACGCCGGCCAGTACGCCTCGCAGAAGTAGAACTCGCTGTGCGCGCTCTGCCAGAGCAGGAAGCCCGAGAGCCGCTGCTCGCCCGAGGTGCGGATGACGAGGTCCGGGTCGGGCTGGCCCCTGGTGTAGAGGTGCTCGGCGATGTGCTCGACGTCGAGGATCTCGGCCAGTTCCTCGATCGAGGTGCCGCGGCCGGCGTGCTCCTGGAGCAGCGAGCGGACGGCGTCGGCGATCTCGTGCCGGCCGCCGTAGCCGACGGCCACGTTGACGGTGATCCCGTCGATCCCGGCGGTCTCCTCGGCGGCCTTCTTGAGGACGTCGGCGGTGTGCAGGGGCAGCAGGTCCAGCGCGCCGACCGGGTTGACCCGCCAGCGGCGGGCGGCGGCCAGGTTGGTGACGGCGTCCTCGATGATCCCGAGCAGCGGGACCAGTTCGCCGACCGGGCGGGAGAGGTTGTCGGTGGAGAGCATCCACAGGGTGACGACCTTGACGTGGGTCTCGTCGCACCAGCCGAGGAACTCGCTGATCTTGTCGGCGCCGCGCTGGTGGCCGTAGGCGGTGGAGCCGCCGGTCGCCTTGGCCCAGCGGCGGTTGCCGTCGAGGATCACGCCGATGTGGTGCGGGGTGCGGGCGAGGTGCACCTCGACCCGGCGGCCGTACAGGCCGTACATCCCGTCCAGCAGGGTGCGCAGACCCGGCGTGCGTTCGACGACATCGCGCAGACCCATGGTTTTCGGCCCCTCCGTGCTCACTTCACCGGGTGCTTCACAGCCCCCGGCGCAGCCTACTCCGGCGCCGTGCCGCCAGGGAAAGCCGCAGGTCGCAGGAGGGTCACGGTCCGGTGGGGAGTCGGTTGCGACGGGTGTGGCGCGGATGGCCGGAAGGCGCCCGCGCGAACCCCCGGTGTCCGCCGGGGCCCCGGATACGGAACGGTCTCCGATTCCTTAAGGAATCCGTAAGCCGACGGTTCAATGCTTGACGACCGCCAATGGTCTAGTCCAGCTTTTGACCCAAGGCGGAACGAACACCCGGACCGCCCCCACTCAAGGCAGTACTGCGGACCTCCCCTCCCCCACACGCGGCCGCCGCGCCCCCCACCGCGGCGGCCGCTCCTCCCCCACAGGAGCGCACCTCCATGGCCCGTACGCTGAACCAGCCCGCGCACAAGCGTCGGCGCAGCCCCCTCCCGGCCCTCGCCGCCGGAGCCACCGCCCTCGCGCTGGCCGGCACCGGTCTCGCCCTCTTCGCCGGGGGTGCCAACGCGGCCGCCGGGAACCTCGTCGCCAACGGCGGTTTCGACTCCGGCTCGCTGAGCGGCTGGACCTGTACCGGCGCCGCCGGCGTCGTCTCCACCCCGGTCCACTCCGGCACCGGCGCGCTGCAGGCCACCCCGGGCGCCGCGGACACCGCCGAGTGCACCCAGACCGTCAGCGTGCTGCCCAACACCAGCTACACCCTCAGCGCGTGGGTCCAGGGCCCGTACGTCTACCTCGGCGCACGCGGCACCGGCGGCACCGACCCGAGCTCCTGGTCCAACCAGAACAGCTGGAACCAGCTCTCCAGCACCTTCACCACCGGCGCCAACGCCACCAGCCTCACCCTCTACCTGCACGGCTGGTACGGCCAGAGCGCCTACCTCGCCGACGACGTCGTGCTGAGCGGCCCGGGCGGCACCACCACCCCGACCCCGACCGCCACCCCGACCGTCACCCCCACGCCGACCGCCACGGCCACGCCGACCACGACGGCCTCCCCCACGGCCACCGCGACGCCGACCCCCACCGCGACGCCGACGGCCACCCCCACCCAGACGGCCACCCCGACCCCCACCGCGACCAGCACCGGCAACCCCAACACCGGCCTGCCGAAGCACGTCGTCACCGGCTACTGGCACAACTTCGACAACAAGGGCAACAACCTCCAGAAGCTGAGCGACGTCCAGAGCGCGTACGACATCATCGCGGTGTCCTTCGCCGACTCCGTCGCCAACCGCCCCGGCGCCATCACCTTCAAGCTGGACGCCGAGCTCTCCGCCGGCCTCGGCGGCTACACCGACGCCCAGTTCCGCGCCGACGTGAAGGCCAAGCAGGCCGCCGGCAAGAAGGTCATCATCTCCATCGGCGGCCAGAACGGCGCCATCCACGTCAACGACGCGGCCGCCGCGAGCGCCTTCGTCGAGACCGCCTACGCGGTGATCAAGGACTACGGCTTCGACGGCCTCGACGTCGACCTGGAGAACGGGCTCAACCCGACCCACCTGGGCAACGCGCTGCACGCGCTGCAGGCCAAGATCGGTCCGAGCTTCATCCTGACCATGGCCCCGGAGACCATCGGGATGTACTCCACCGCCGGTTCCTACTTCCAGCTGGCGCTGAACACCAAGGACATCCTGACCGTCGTCAACACCCAGTTCTACAACTCGGGCGGCATGAACGGCTGCGACGGCAAGGTCTACAACCAGGGCACCATCGACTTCATCACCGCCCAGGTCTGCACCCACATCCAGGGCGGCCTGCGGCCCGACCAGGTCGGCATCGGCGTCCCCGCCTCCTCCAAGGCGGCGGGCGGCGGCTACGTCTCGCCGAGCGTCGTGAACAACGCGCTGGACTGCCTGGCCACCGGCAAGAACTGCGGCAGCTTCGTCCCGCCGGCCAAGTGGCCGACCATCCGCGGCGCGATGACCTGGTCCACCAACTGGGACTCCGTGAACGGCAACGCGTTCTCCAACGCGGTCGGCCCGTTCGTCCACCAGATGCCGTAATCCCCCACGGCGCGCCGCTCCTTGAGGGTGGAGCCCGCGCGCCGGCGCCGGGCCCGCCGTACCTGACCGGTACGGCGGGCCCGTCCGCCGTTTCCGGCCGACCGCACGGCCCGTCCCGGTTCCGGCCCCTCCCGCCCCGGCCCGGCCCGCCTCACGCGCCCGACGCTACGGCTGGGCCAGCACCGCCAGCAGCGTGCCGAGCAGCAGGAACGGGCCCATCGGGACCTCCAGGCCCCGCACCGGGCGGCGGCGCACCAGGGCCGCCACCAGCACCCCGACCGACCAGAGCCCGGCGAGCAGCACGACGGCGAACAACCCGGTCAGCGCCGCGGACCAGCCGTACCGCCCGAGCAGCGCCCCGAGACCGAGCGCCAGCACGCTGTCCCCGGGGCCCATCAGCCCCAGCCAGAAGGGCAGTTCGAACAGCGCGCCGGCCGCCAGTGCCACCAGCAGGCAGCGCAGGAGCACGCCCGGGCGGCCGTCCGCCAGCTCCAGCACCGTCAGCAGCACCGCCAGGCCCGCCGCCAGCGTCAGGCTCAGCGGGTACGGCAGCCGGTGCACCCGGGCGTCGGTGAAGCCGAGCACCACCCCGACGCCGGCCGCCCAGAGCAGCAGCAGCGCGTCGGCCGGGTGGCCGGCCGCCAGCGCACCGGCGGCCGCGGCGGCGGTGACCGCCTCCACCTGCCAGGCGCCCGGCCCCAGCCTGGTCCGGCAGCCCGGACAGCGCCCGGTCGGCGGCAGTCCGCGCAGCTCCCGCGCGCAGGACGGGCAGGCGGTGCACCACGGCTCGCCCTCGGGCACCGCGTACCGGACCACCAGGCCGCGCACCGCGGGTGCCGCCAGCACCCCGGCCAGCACCGCCCCGATCAAGCTCGCGATCACGGTGTCCCCTCCTCTCTCCCCGGCGACGGTACGATCCGGCGCCCCGGTCCGGAACCGCCCGGACGCCGTCCGCGTCCGACTCTGGCGGTGCCCCGTCGTCCCGGGCGCCGCACCGACCACATCATCCACGGGGGAGACACACCTTGACGAAGCATCGGACCACCCTGCGCGCGGCCGTCCCGATCGCGGCCCTGGCGCTGGCGCTGACGGCCTGCGGGCCGGAGAACGACGACCCGGCCGTCGCCGCCCCGACCGCCGCCGGCACCGCGGCGGGCGCCCCCACGACCGCCCCGGCGGGAGCCCCGACGGCCGCTCCGACGGGAGCCCCGACCGCGGCGGCCCCCACCGGCGGCGCGGCGGGCGGTGCCGGCGGCACCGGCGGCACCGCGACCGCCAACCCCGTCCCCTCGGCCGCCACCAGCGGCAACCCGATCGGCGGGGCGAGCGGCGGTGGCAAGAACGGCTTCGACAGCCCGCTGCCGCTGACCGCCACCGGCAGTTACCTCGGCAAGACCAAGGCCGACGTGACCCCGGTGTCGGTGGTCAAGGGCACCGCCGCCGAGGTCGCGCCGTTCAACTTCAAGCCCGCCGACCTGGCCGGCAGGACGCCGTACTACGTGACCGTCTCGTTCACCAACAGGACGGGCGCCCCGCTGACCGACGAGTACTTCATGATGCGCTTCAAGGTGCACACCGACGCCAAGGCCTCCGGCATCCTGGCCGCCCCGACCGTCATGAAGTCCATCCCGGCCTGCGACGCCGGCAAGAAGCCCGGCACGCTGGCCGACGGCCAGAGCCAGCAGCAGTGTGCCGTCTATCTCGTGCCCAATGACACACCGCCGCAGTTCCTCGCCTTCGGCAGCGTTCTGGACACCCAGCCACTGATCTGGAAGGCGAGCTGAGGTCTCCGCCTCCCGATCGAAGGAGTAGCGGAGCAGTAGCGTCCGGGCGGTCCGGCGGGTGTCCCACGACACGCGCCGGACCGCCCGGTTCTGCCCCTAAAGTAGGCAGGCATGCAGGTCATCCAGTCCAGCAAGCTCGCCAACGTCTGCTACGACATCCGCGGCCCGGTGCTCGACGAGGCGATGCGGCTGGAGGAGCAGGGCCACCGCATCCTCAAGCTCAACACCGGCAACCCCGCGCTGTTCGGCTTCGACGCGCCCCCGGAGATCCTCCAGGACATCCTGCGCAACCTCTCGTCCGCGCACGGCTACGGCGACTCCAAGGGGCTGCTCTCGGCCCGCCGCGCCGTGGTGATGCACTACGAGGAGCGCGGCCTGCACGGCCTCGGCGTCGAGGACGTCTTCCTCGGCAACGGCGTCTCCGAACTGATCCAGCTCGCCATGACCGCGCTGCTGGACGACGGCGACGAGGTGCTCGTCCCCGCCCCGGACTACCCGCTCTGGACGGCCTCCGTCTCGTTGGCCGGCGGCACCGCCGTCCACTACCGCTGCGACGAGCAGTCCGAGTGGTACCCGGACCTCGCCGACATCGAGTCCAAGGTCACCGACCGGACCAGGGCGCTGGTCGTGATCAACCCCAACAACCCGACCGGCGCGGTCTACCCGCGCGAGGTGCTGGAGGGGCTCGCGGAGATCGCCCGCCGCCACCAGCTGGTGATCTACGCGGACGAGATCTACGACAAGATCCTCTACGACGACGCCGAGCACGTCCCGCTGGCCACGCTGGCCCCCGACCTGTTCTGCGTCACCTTCAACGGCATGTCCAAGTCCTACCGGGTGGCGGGCTTCCGCTCCGGCTGGATGGTGCTCTCCGGGGACCGGCACCGCGCCCGCAGCTACGTCGAGGGCCTGACCGTGCTCGCCTCGATGCGGCTCTGCGCCAACATGCCGGCCCAGCACGCGGTGGCCGCGGCGCTCGGCGGCCGGCAGTCGATCAAGGACCTGGTGCTGCCCGGCGGCCGGCTGCTGGAGTCCCGGGACGCCGCGTACCGGCTGCTCAACGAGATCCCCGGGGTCAGCTGCGTCAAGCCGAAGGGGGCGCTCTACGCCTTCCCCCGGCTGGACCCGAAGGTCTTCAAGATCAAGGACGACGCCCAGATGGTGCTCGACCTGCTGCGCGCCGAACGGATCCTGCTGGTCCAGGGCACCGGCTTCAACTGGCCCGAGCCGGACCACTTCCGGCTGGTCACCCTGCCGCGCCCGGAGGAGATCACCGACGCGGTCACCCGGATCGGCAGCTTCCTGAGCGGCTACGCGCAGCCCTGACGGGGCCCGCCCGGAGGGGCCTCCGGGGGAAAAGTGCTACGGCCGGAGTCCCGGTCCGGACGATCTCCTTGGTCGGGGAAAGATCGTCCGGCGGGGCTCCGGCCGTCCGGTCGCTCGGTCGGTGCGCGATTCGTGCCACGCACCCACCACTACTCGCCGCGCTGAGGCTCAGGCTCAGCCGAGGCGGGCGACCAGGTCTCGGTACTCATCCCACAGCTCGGTGGGGGTGTGGTCGCCGAACAGCTCCAGGTGGGCCGGGACGAGCGCGGCCTCCTGGCGCCAGATGTCGGCGTCGACGGTGAAGAGCAGGTCGAGGTCCTCCTTCGACAGCTCCAGGCCGGCGAGGTCGAAGGACTCGACGGTCGGCAGCACGCCGATCGCCGTCTCGACGCCGTCGCCGGTGCCCTCCAGGCGCTCGACGATCCACTTGAGCACGCGGCTGTTCTCGCCGTAGCCGGGCCAGACGAACTTGCCCTCGCCGTTCTTGCGGAACCAGTTCACGTAGTAGATCTTCGGCAGCTTCGCGGCGTCCGCCTGGGCGCCGACCTTCAGCCAGTGGGCGAAGTAGTCGCCCATGTTGTAGCCGCAGAAGGGCAGCATCGCGAACGGGTCGCGGCGCAGCTCGCCGACGGTGCCCTCGGCGGCGGCGGTCTTCTCGGAGGCGATGTTGGCGCCCAGGAAGACGCCGTGCTGCCAGCCGAAGGACTCCGTCACCAGCGGGACGGCGGTGGCGCGGCGGCCGCCGAACAGGATGGCCGAGATCGGCACACCCGCCGGGTCCTCCCACTCGGGGGCGATGGTCGGGCACTGCGCGGCCGGGACCGCGAAGCGGGCGTTCGGGTGGGCGGCCGGGGTGCCGGACTCCGGCGTCCAGTCGTTGCCGCGCCAGTCGGTGAGGTGGGCCGGCGCCTCGTCGGTCAGGCCCTCCCACCAGACGTCACCGTCGTCGGTCAGCGCGACGTTGGTGAAGACGGTGTTGCCCCACAGCGTGTCGATCGCGTTGGCGTTGGTGTCGACACCGGTGCCGGGCGCGACGCCGAAGAAGCCCGCCTCGGGGTTGATGGCGTACAGGCGGCCGTCGGCGCCGAAGCGCATCCAGGCGATGTCGTCGCCGATCGTCTCGACCTTCCAGCCCGGGATGGTGGGCTGGAGCATGGCGAGGTTGGTCTTGCCGCAGGCCGACGGGAAGGCGGCCGCGACGTACTTGACCTCGGACTCGCCCGTCGGGCCGGCCGGCGGGGTGAGCTTCAGGATGAGCATGTGCTCGGCCAGCCAGCCCTCGTCGCGGGCCATGGTCGAGGCGATGCGCAGCGCGTAGCACTTCTTGCCGAGCAGGGCGTTGCCGCCGTAGCCGGAGCCGAAGGACCAGATCTCCCGGCTCTCCGGGAAGTGCGAGATGAACTTGGTGCTGCTGCACGGCCACGGGACGTCCGCCTGTCCCTCGGCCAGCGGGGCCCCGACGGTGTGCACGGCCTTGACGAAGTCGCCGTCCTCGCCGAGCTGGTCCAGCACGGCCCGGCCCATGCGGGTCATCACGCGCATCGAGACCGCGACGTAGGCGGAGTCGGTGATCTCGACGCCGTACGCGGCGAGCGGGGAGCCGACCGGGCCCATCGAGAAGGGCACGACGTACATCGTGCGGCCCTTCATCGAGCCGCGGAACAGGCCGTCCGTGCCCTGGAAGATCTCCCGCATCTCGGCGGGGGCCTTCCAGTTGTTGGTCGGGCCCGCGTCCTTCTCCTGCTCGGAACAGATGTAGGTGCGGTCCTCCACGCGCGCCACGTCCGTGGGGTCCGAGGCGGCGTAGTAGGAGTTGGGGCGCTTCTCCTCGTTGAGCTTCCTGAAGGTGCCCTGGGCGACCAGCAGGTCCGCGAGGCGCTGGTACTCCTCGTCCGACCCGTCGCACCATTCGACGCGGTCCGGCTGGGTGATCTCCGCGATCTCGCTCACCCAGGCCAGCAGACGCTGGTGGCGGGTGGGCGCGGCGCTGAGAGCAGCCGAGTTCTCGTTCGACACGATCGCTCCGTTTCACGCCATCCCGGCGGGGAGATGGCGTAGCGGGGTTTGAGGGTGCTTGCAGCGTAGCTCCGGCCTCAAGACCCGAATACGGCGCCTCGGCGAAATTGACGCATCTTTTACTACTTTTAGGATAATTACTTACTGGTAGCGGGCCATCTTCGGCACGTCCGGGGCTCCCTCGCCCCGACCCGGAACACTCCAAAACGTCCAAGAGTGATGGCCGCCACTTCCTACGAGTCGGTAACCTACGGATCCGTAGGTAGCGGGTAGCATGCCGGACATGACTGCTGAGCTCCTGCAGAGCACGGAGTGTGTCGAGCCCAAGCCGAAGTGGCGCGGCTGGCTGCACGCCGGAATGTTCCCCGCCGCGCTGGCCGCCGGGATCGTGCTGATCTGCCTGGCCGACTCGGGGCCCGCCAGGATCGCCTGCGCGATCTACTCGGTCAGCGCCTGGCTGCTCTTCGGGGTGAGCGCGGTGTACCACCGCTTCACCTGGGGCCCGCGCGGCGACGCGGTCCTGCGCCGGCTGGACCACGCGAACATCTTCCTGATCATCGCGGGCACCTACACCCCGTTCACCATCCTGCTGCTGGACGGCGCCGACCGGCAGCTGCTGCTCTGGGCGGTCTGGGGCGGTGCGCTGGCCGGGATCGCGTTCCGGGTGTTCTGGGTCGGCGCGCCGCGCTGGCTCTACACGCCGGTGTACCTCGCGCTGGGCTGGGCCGCCGCGTTCTTCCTGCCCGACTTCCTGCGCACCGGCGGGGTCGCCGTCCTGGTCCTGATGATCGTCGGCGGCGTGCTCTACAGCGTCGGCGGCGTGGTGTACGGGCTCAAGCGGCCCGACCCGTCACCGCGCTGGTTCGGCTTCCACGAGGTGTTCCACGCCTTCACCCTCGGGGCCTTCATCACGCAGTACGTCGGGATCTCACTGGTGGCCTACAGCGCGGCCGGCTGAACCCGGCGCCCCGTGACGGGCGGTCGACCGGTCCCCGGACCGGGCGGCCGCCCGTTCGGCCGTCCACTCGCGGGCCGGGCGGTCGTGCGGCGCCGCGGACTCGTGACCACCCCGGGACTCGTGACCACCCCGGGACTCGTGACCACCCCGGGAGTCGTGACCGCCGTGCGGCTCGCGGCCGCCCCGGGAGTCGTGGCCGCCGTGCGGGTCCTGCGCCGACGGGCGCCCGTGACCGTGGGCGTCGTGCGGCGCCTGGTGCCCGTGCGCCGACCGGTGGTGGCCGACCGACCGGTCGTACGACCGGTGCTCGCGGGCCGGGCGGGCGGGAGGCGCGGACTCGCGCCCCTGGACCGGCAGGGACCGCCGGGCCCGCTCGGCCTGCCGCGCGTCGATCGCCTCGCGGGCCCGGCGGCAGCGCTCGCAGTGCGCGGCGTCCGGAATGCCGCCCGCCGGCCGGTGGCCGCGCGCGGGTTGCCGCCGCTCCGGCCGCGGCACCTGGTGCAGCAGCTGCCAGCGCCAGCCGACGTAGACCATCAGCAACAGCACTTCGACCCCGGCGACCAGCAGCACCAGTCCGGCGCCGTCGATCAGGTAGGCCGCGACCACCGCCAGCGCCGAGGCCACCACCACTACGGCACCCCAGACCTGGGCGCCCGACTTCCGATCAGCCATTCTCGGCTTCCCCTTCCTGCGCCGGGCTCGTGGTCGGCTCCTGCCGCCCCACCCCTTCTCCGCTCTCGGCACGCACCGGCCCGCACTGACCGACCGCCACATCGTATCTACCGTCAGTCACCCGAAACCGCCCGAAAGCGGCGAACGACAGATCAACGTTGCGTCAATTCCCCGTGCGGAACGCGCACTTCCAGGACACATCACCCAGCGTGACGGGGCATCGCCGGCCGGACGTTGACGGTGGCCGTCATTTGGGGGTTACTGTCATTTGACAGTGACTCCCCCTCAGGTCTCCGGAGGTTTCCGTGACCACCCCGCCCACCGATCAGGCACAGGCACCACCCGGACCCGACCCGCGGCGCTGGCTCGCGCTCGTCGCCGTCGCCCTCAGCGTCCTGGTGATCAGCTTCGACATGACGGTCCTCAACGTGGCGCTGCCCACCCTGGCCTCGCAGTTGGAGGCCACCACCGGGCAGCAGCAGTGGATCGTCGACTCCTACACCGTGGTCTTCGCCGCGGTGATGCTCCCGGCCGGACTGATCGGCGACCGGTTCGGGCGCCGCTTCACCCTGACCCTCGGCCTCGCCCTGTTCGGCCTCGCCTCCGCCGTCGGCATGCTCGCCGACAGCCCCGCCACGCTGATCGCCGCGCGCGCCGCGATGGGACTGGCCGGCGCCCTGGTGATGCCGATGTCCCTGGCCGTGATCCCCGGGCTCTTCCCGCCCGGCGAGCAGCGCCGCGCCACCTCGCTGCTGGCCGCCGCGCTCGCCGTCGGGACCCCGCTCGGCCCGCTGATCGGCGGTTTCCTGCTCCAGCACTTCTGGTGGGGCGCGATCTTCGCCATCAACCTCCCGCTGGTCGCGATCGGCATCACCGCCTGCCTGATCCTGCTGCCGGAGACCCGCAACCCCGCCGCGCCGCGAATCGACCTGCTCGGCACCCTGCTCGGCGCCGGCGGGCTCGCCGCGCTCACCTACGGCATCATCGAGGGCCCCGAGCGCGGCTGGTCCGACCCGCTGGTGCTCGGCATGATCGGCGGCTCGCTGGTCGCGCTCACCCTCCTGGTCCTGCGCAGCCGCCGGCAGCGCGACCCGATGCTCGACCTCACCCTGCTCGCCGACCTCGCCTTCCGCTGGTCGGCGGTGGCCGCGACGCTGGTCTCGGTGGTGCTGTTCGGCGCGTTCTTCGTCCTTCCCCTCTACTTCCAGAGCGTGCTCGGCTCCGACGCGTTCGGCACCGGCCTGCGGCTGATGCCGATGATGGTCGGCCTGATGGTGGCCGCCCGGATCAGCGACAAGCTGGTCACCCGGACCGGCCCCCGGGCGGTGATCACCCTCGGGCTGGCCGTCCTGGCCGTCGCCCTGCTGCTCGGCAGCCGCACGGACGCCTCCGACGGCTACGGCCTCGCGGCGGTCTGGCTCACCCTGCTCGGGTTCGGCATGGGCCTGTCCCTGATCACCGCGCAGGCCACCGCCCTGCTCACGCTGCCGCCCGCCCGGGCCGGCGTCGGCTCCGGGCTGCTCCAGACCTTCCGCCAGGTCGGCGGCGCGATCGGGGTCGCCCTCTTCGGCAGCCTGCTGGCCGACTCGTACCGGGGGGCGCTGGACACCGCCGGGCTCGCGGCGGACACCGCGGACCGGGCCGGGCAGTCGGTGGTGGCCGCCGACGCGGTCGCCGCCGGGACCGGGGACCAGGCGCTGGCCGCCTCCGCGCACACCGCCTACGTGCACGGGATGACCGTGGTGCTGCTGGTCGCCGGGGTGGTCGCGGTGCTCTCGGCGGTGCTGGTGGCCCTGCGGATGCCGTCCGTCGAGCCCGCCGGGCCCGCGCAGCCGGCCGCCGGCGAACCGGACACCGGCGGTCCCGGGACCGAACCCGGCGGCGAACGCGGTCCCGGGACCGAACCCGGACCGTCCGCCGTGCCCGCGGCCGATCACGGATAATCGAAGGTATGAGCGCAGCGCAGCCGACAGCGGCACCCCCGGCGGGCCCGGCCAACCCGGTCCAGGCCTTGTTGGAGGCGCCGCTGTCGCTGCGTGAACGGAAGAAGCTGAAGACCCGCCAGGCCATCCGCCGCGAGGCGTACCGGCTCTTCACCGAACAGGGCTACGAGAGCACCACGGTGGACCAGATCGCGGCCGCCGCCGAGGTGTCGCAGTCCACCTTCTTCCGGTACTTCGCCACCAAGGAGGACGTCGTCCTCACCGACGAGTACGACCCGGCGATGATCACCGCCCTGCTGGCCCGGCCCGCCGACGAACCGTTCCTGCGCTCCTGCCGCGAGGCCCTCATCGAACTGATCCGCGAGCTGCTCCAGCACGAACGCGACGAACTCCTCGCCCGGATGCGGCTGGTCGTCGAGGTCCCCGCGCTGCGCGCCCGGATGCACGACACCGCCAACGACCCGCGGCAGCTCTACCTCACCGTGCTGATGCGGCGGGCCGGCGTCCAGGAGCCGACCTTCGGGATGCGGATCACCGCCGCCTCGCTCAGCGCGGCCACCACCGAGACGGTGCTGCGCTGGGCCGAGGGCGGCGGCAGCGAGGACATAGCCGAGCTGGTCGACCACGCCTTCGCGATCCTGGAGAACGGCTTCACCGACCTCCGGTAGGGCCCTGCCCCGTACGGTCCCGCACGTGCGGCGGGGCCCGGTCGCCGCACCGGACCCCGCCGCCCCGCCGCCCGGCGCTACCCGCGCCGGACCCCCGCCCGCCGCCGCAGTGCGAGGCCGGCCCCCGCGATCGCGGTGACGCTCAGGGCCGCGGCCGCCGTGGCGGCGGGCAGCACGCTGCCGCCACCGCCGTCGGCCGGTTCACCGGCGGCGTCCGGGCGGTAGCCGCCGCCCTTGCCCGCGCGGTCGTACGCCGAGCCGGGCAGCTTGTCGCCGTACCGGTCCCGGACCAGTTGCCGGTACGCCGCCAGGCTCACCCCGGAGGCGCCCACCGAACGACGGGCCTCGTCGTCCAGCGGCAGCACCCGGCCGTCCCGCAGCACGTACCAGGCGTTGAGCTGCGGCTCGCGGAACGCGGTCCCGCCACCGGTGCGGGCGGCCTGCGCCGCGTAGTCGCCCTCGTCGCCGCCGGAGGCGATGTTGACGACCCGCCAGGTGTCGCCCTGCTTCACCGTCCAGACCGAGGCCACCTGCCCGTCCGCCGAGACCACCCGGCTCGCGGTGAACTCCGCCCTGGCCACCGGCGCTCCCGGGGTCCCGGCCACGAAGGCCGCGTCCAGGGTGTAGACCGGCACGGTCTCGCCGGCCAGCCGCGGGGCGGCCGCGCTCGCCGCCCGTGCCTCCTCGGCGGCGCCGACGGTGAGCTGCCCGGTCGGCGGGACGCCCTTGCGGGCGAAGAAGCGGCCGAGCTGGTCGAGCACGGCCGGGCTCTGCACCGCGCTCCTGGCCTGCGCCAACTCGGCGGCGGAGACGGGTGCGGGGCCCTGCGCGGGCTCGGCCGCGGTGGCCGCGGGAGCGACGGCCAGGCCCAGCCCGGCCGCCAGCAGGACGGCGGCGGCGGCGTTACGGATGCTGGTCATGGTCGCCCCTCACGCGCCGATCCGGTACAGGGAGTGGGTCCAGGAGAACGTGCCGTTGGACACGTAGTAGTTGTAGTCCGCCCAGTTGTAGCGGTTGTTGGACGGCCACGGGTCACCCCAGTAGACCCAGTTCTCGGCGGTGTCGAACCCGTAGAGCACGTGCATGTGGCCGCCGCCGGAGCTCCACTGGATCCGGGTCTCGATCGGCCGGTTGGCGTTCACCTCGGTCTGCACCGTGCTGTACCGCAGGTAGCCGGTGACGTACGAGCCCGGGTTGATGCCGACCCACCGCAGGCCGTTCTGCACGTCGCCCAGGGTCGCCTGGCTGTTGGGGCAGCCGGAGTTGGTGGAGCGGCCGAACGCCGCGTTGCAGAACTGGTTCTGGCTGTAGTTGTAGCCGTACCAGGTGGCGATGGTGTTGCCGCTCGCCGCCCAGCACCAGTTGGTCTGCTGTTGCTGCTGCATGGTGATGTTGAGCCGCTTGAAGGTGGCGGCCAGATCGGCCGTGGCACCCGCCGCAGCGGCGGGCCTGACCTGCGAGGTCCCGGCGAGGCCCGTGGGGGAGGCCTGGGCCGGGGTGACGGCCGCGACGCTGAGCGCCGGACCGAGGACGCCGAGCGCGAGCACCGAGACGGCGCGACGCAGGCGTGTCCGAGGAACTGACATGGGGGATTTCCTCCTTGCGACAGGCAGAGGAGTCGAGAGGTGTGGGGGTGCGGTCCGGATCGCGCCATGAGCATCGCGCCGTTGACATGGCCGGTCAACGCCCCTCGGAGGCCGGCCGACCCGGGTGTGAACGGCCCGCCCCCGGTGTGAACGCCGCCCCGGAACCCCCGCCGGGAACGCCCCTGCCGGTGACAAACCCCCTTCCACATGTGAATATTCACGACCAGCCGGGCCCGCCCCGTCCGCCACCCGAGGAGGCCGCCATGCAGCGGACCGACCACCCCGACCTCGCCACCGCGCTGCGCACCGGCCCGTTCCACCTCGCCCTGCGCACCGCCATCGCCGCCCGCGGCCTCGCCCTGCACCGCGTCCGCGAACACCTCGCCCTGCGCGGCGTCCACATCGGGGTCACCAGCCTCAGCTACTGGCAGCAGGGTCACCGGCGCCCCGAACGCACCGAATCCCTGCGCGCGGTCCGGGCGTTGGAGGAGGTGCTCGACCTCCCCGAACACTCCCTCACCCGGCTGCTCGGCCCCCGCCGCAGCACTCCCGCCGACCCGGCCGGCCCCGCCGTCCGCCCCTACCGCGACCTCATCACCCCGCCCACCGCCGTCGACGACCTGCTCGCCACCATCGCCGGCCCGCGCGACACCGGGCTGCACACCATCACCCACATCGAACGGATCCGGATCGGCCCCGAACGCCAACTCGTCCGCCGGGACTCCCAGCACGCCCTGCGCGCCCACCGCGACGGCATCGACCGCTACCTCGCCATCCACCAGGGCGACCCCGGCAGCGACATCGCCCGGGTCGGCGTCAGAGCCGAGGAGAACTGCCGCCCCGGCCGGATCCGCCGAGACCAGGCCCACGACCTGCTGGTCGCCGAACTCCTCCTGGACCGCCGCCTCCGCGCCGGCGACACCCACCTGCTCGGCTACGGCTTCGACGACGCGCCGTCACCCACGCCCAGCTGCGAGTACGTCCGCGGCTTCAACTCCGGCGCCGGCCAGTACGTCCTCCAGGTCACCTTCCACCCCGCCGCCCTCCCGGTCCGCTGCCGCCGCTTCGCCCGCCGCTCGCCCGGCGAGAAGCCCTACGAGAGCGAGGAGTTGACCCTCGACGGCCACCACTGCGTCCACCTGGTGGCCACCGCGCTGCAGCCGTGCCTGCTCGGGATCCGGTGGGACTGGGAGTAGCCGGCCGGGGTGCTCCGTGGTGCCGGACCCTCGGGGCGCGCGCCCCCGCGGCGCCCGGCGTCCTCAGGCCGCCGGGTCGTCGGCCGTGCGGCGGGTGTCGTACGAGGGGTCGACGGTGCCGAACAGCCGGTCCCAGACGGTGGTGTAGAAGCCCAGGTTGACCCCGGGATCGAGGTGGTGGCCGACGTGGAACATCGGCAGCGCCACCCAGCGGAACACCGCGAGCCGCCGGACCCGGGCCGGGAAGGGCTCCACCCCGAGGTGGCCGAGCAGGCCGAAGACCAGGTTGACCACGATGTAGCCGGCCAGGGCGAGGGCGGAGATCTCCCAGAGGCAGAGCACCGCGAGCCAGGTCCCGCCGAAGCCCAGCACCTCCAGCGGGTGCAGCACGAAGAGGGTGGACGGGCGCGGGTCCGGGTAGCGGTGGTGCATTTCGTGCGCCAGGCGGTAGAGCCGGCGGCGGTGGGCGAGCCAGTGGCCCGCGTACATCAGGGCGTCCATCACCAGGGAGAACAGCAGCAGGTCGACCAGCGCGCGCAGGCCGGTGTCCGCCGACAGCCGCAGCCGGCCGTCCCGCCAGAGCACCCAACCGGCCACCCCGACGGCGGAGTTGAGCAGGACGGCGGTGGCCGTCAGCAGCCACTCGCGGCGGTCCGGCGGCGGGGGCTGCGGGGCCACCCTCCGGTCGCCGAAGCGGCGGACCAGCAGGCCGCCGGCGACCACCGCCACGGCGAACAGCGCCAGGTTTCCGGCCAGCGCACCGGCCACCACCTCCACCGGGCCGAGCCGGCCCGCCCACCCGAGCAATCCGTCCAGCGTCACGGTCGCCTCCCCCGGCCGTCGTCACGGCCGCCCCGTCCGGATCGGACGCCGGCCCGGCACGGGCGGTTCCCCCGCCCGGTCCGGGTGCCGGCTCCGGCTCCGGCTCCGGCTCCGGCTCCGGCTCCGCTCAGGCTACTCGGGCGGCTCAGACCCGGAACTCCAGCACGGTGCAGTCCTCCACCGGCCGGTAACCGATCTGCTGGTAGATCGAGTTGCTCGTCGGGTTGCCGAGGTCGGTGTACAGCAGCACCTCCGTCGCGCCGAGCCCCAACACGTGGGCCGAGGCGGCCGCCGTGACGCCGCTGGCGTAACCGCGCCCGCGGTGCTCGGGCGGGGTGTAGACCGGGCCGATCCGGGACATCCCGGCGACCACCGGGCTGTGCCCGGCGAGCGCGACCGGCTGTCCGTCGTCCTCCCAGAGATGCAGCTGCCGGCCGGCGATCCGGTCGGCGGCGAGTGCCGCGACGCCGGCGGCCGGCACCCCGGCCTCGACCACGAACCGTCCGAGCCAGTCGACCACCGTCTCCCGGTCGGCCGGACCGGCGAGCCGGGACCGGCCGGCCGGCGGGCGCGGCGGTTCGGTCAACCCGCCCAGCCGGTAGAGCCGTTCCCTGGTCCGGACCGACCCGGTGGCACCGGTGGCGGCCTGCCAGGCGGCGGCGAACACCGCCGCGGCCGCTTCGCCGCCGGCGACCTGCCCGATGTCCGCGAGACCTGCCCCGGCCCTGGCCCCGGCCGCCGTTCCGTCCTCGGCCCCGCCCGCCGCCCCGGCCCCGGGCCCGGCCCCGGCCGCCGCAAGCTCGACAGCCAGCTCGGCGGCCGCCGGCTCCGGCATCTCCCCGAGCCGCAGTCCGAACGGGGGCGTCCGCACGAAGGCGCCGCCGACCGGCCCGCCGGGCTCGGGGCGCCACCAGCCGAAGAGCGGCGTCTCCGGGCCGTAGTAGTGCGGACCGCGCTCCCGCAGCCGGTCCGCCACCGTGAGCAGCACGGTGTTCCGGGCCGGACTCGCGGCGAGGAACCCGCCCGCCCGGGAGTGGAAGTCGTCGACGGAGGTGCTCAGGGTCCAGGCCATGGCCCATCCTCGCCCGGCGCCTCCTCCGCCCACCACCCGATTACCGGGCGGCGGTCACGAGTCCGCGCCGCCCGCCTCCGCCGACACTCCCAGCCGCTCCGCCAGCACCGCCGGGTCGGTGGTCGGCGCGTCGCAGGCGAAGTGCCGGCAGACGTACGCGGTGGGCGCCCCGCCCACCAGCGGCCGGTCCGTCAGCAGCGGCACCTCGTCGCCGCCCGCGCCCGGCTCGCCGAGCGCGACCACCGCGCCGGGCGCGGTGCCCAGCAGGGCGGCCCGGTGCAGCGCGGCCGTCGCCCGGTCCCCGGCCGGACCGACCACGGCCACCTCGCGCGGCCCGTCGGCCAGTGCCTCGGCGGCGGCCAGGCCCCAGCCGATGAACCGGGGCGCACGCGGCGCGAGCGCGCCGACGATGGCGAGCGCCCGCTCGGCGGCGGTCCGGTGGCGGGCCGAGCCGGTGTACGCGGCGTACGTGAGCAGGGCGTTGGCGGCGGCGGTCCAGCCGGAGGGGGTGGCGTTGTCGGTCGGGTCCTGCGGACGCCGGATCAGCTCCTCGGCGTCGTCGGCGGTGTCGAACAGCGCGCCGGTGGTCTCGTCGGCGAAGTGCTTCAGCACGGTGTCCAGCAGCCCGCCGGCCAGGTGGAGCCACTCGGCCTCCCCGCTGACGGCGAACAGCGCGAGGAAGCCCTCGGCGGTGTCGGCGTAGTCTTCCAGCACGCCCGCGTTGGTGCCCGGGCGGCCGTCCCGGGAGGTGCGCAGCAGCCGGCCCTCGGGGGTGAGGTGGACGGCGAGCAGCAGGTCGGCGGCGCGTTCGGCGGCCTCGACGAGGTCGGGCCGGTCCAGCAGGGCGCCGGTCTCGGCGAGGGCGGCGACGGCCAGCCCGTTCCAGGCGGCGACCACCTTGTCGTCCCGGGCGGGTGCCGGGCGCGCGGCCCGCGCCTCGAACAGCCGGGCCCGGACGCGCTCGTACGCGGCTTCGTCCGCGGGGTCGGCGAGCAGCTGGAGCACCGAGGTCCCGTGCTCGAAGGTCCCCGCCCCGGTCACCTCGAACAGCTCGGCCGCGTACCGGCCGTCCTCCTCCCCCAGGACCTCGGCCAGCTGGGCGGGCGTCCACACGTAGTACGCGCCCTCGACCGAGCGGCCGGTCTCCGGGTCCGGGCTGTCGGCGTCCAGCGCCGAGGCGAACGCGCCCTCGGGGGTGCGCAGTTCGCGCAGCAGGAAGTCCGCGGTGGTCAGCGCGGTGCGGCGGGCGAGCGGGGATCCGGTGGCCCGCCACAGGTGCAGGTAGGCGCGGAGCAGCAGCGCGTTGTCGTACAGCATCTTCTCGAAGTGCGGGACGACCCATCCGGCGTCCACCGCGTACCGGGCGAAGCCGCCGCCGAGCTGGTCGTGGATGCCGCCGCGGGCCATCGCGTCCCCGGTGCGGACGGCCATCTCCAGCGCCGCCTCCGAACCGGTCCGGGCGTGGTGGCGCAGCAGGTACTCGACGACCATGGCCGGCGGGAACTTGGGCGCCCCGCCGAATCCGCCGCGCCGCTCGTCGAAGTCACGGCTGAGCGCGACCAGTGCCTCGTGCAGCCCGGTCTCCCCGGGCGGCTGGTGGACGCCGCTGCCGACCGCGTACACCGAGGCCCGGTCGGCCAGGTCGGCCCGGATCCGGGCGGCGACCTCGCCGACCTCGTCGCGCCGGTCCCGCCAGGCCGCGTGCACGCCCTCCAGCACCTGGCGGAAGGACGGCATGCCGTGCCGCGGCTCGGGCGGGAAGTAGGTGCCGAAGTAGAACGGCTCCTTGTCGGGCGTCAGGAAGACGGTCATCGGCCAGCCGCCCTGCCCGGTCGCCGCCTGCACCGCCTCCATGTACACGGCGTCGACGTCCGGGCGTTCCTCGCGGTCGACCTTCACCGCCACGAACCGCTCGTTGGCGTACGCCGCCAGGGCCTCGTCCTCGAAGGACTCGTGCGCCATCACGTGGCACCAGTGGCACGCCGCGTAGCCCACGCTCAGCAGCACCGGCACCCCGCGCCGTTCGGCCTCCGCGAACGCCTCGGGGCCCCACGGCCACCAGTCCACCGGGTTGTCGGCGTGCTGCTGGAGGTACGGGGACGTCGCGTCGGCGAGGCGGTTCGGCATGCCCCCATCCTTGCGCATCCGGCGCGTCGGAGGGGGCCGACCTCACTCCTTCGGAGCCTCCGGCTGCTCGACGAAGTCGACCTTCTTGAACTGCCGGTTCATCGACTTGGCCAGGAACCAGGTGGCCACGCCGAGGGCGGCGAAGACGACGAAGCCCAGCAAGCCGGGAGTGACCTTGGCGTCGTCGACGGCGAGCTCGGCGGCGAGGTGGGTGAGGTTCACGGAGGCGCTCATATCTCTATGGTGGCCCGGCTCACGGGGAGCCGGGCCGTCGGGGGGTGGTTCAGTCGCGCGTGTCGGCCGCGTCGGCCGCCAGGCTGGGGGTGCGAAGGCCGGCGAACAGGTCGTCCTCCGGCAGGTCCACGTCGATCAGGGTACGGGCGAGCTCGTAGTCCTCGGTGGGCCAGACCTCGCGCTGGACCTCCAGCGGGACGCGGAACCAGGGGCCGTCCGGGTCGATCTGGGTGGCGTGCGCGATCAGCGCGCGGTCCCGGGTCTCGAACCAGTCGTCGCACCGGACCCGGGTGGTGATCTCGCGCTCCTTGCGGCCGCTCTTCTCCCAGCCGGCGATCCACTCGCCGTAGGGGGACTCGTGGCCGTTCTCGGTGAGGTACTGGTGCAGCGCGCGGATCCGGCCCATCGGGAAGCCGTGGTTGTAGTAGACCTTCAGCGGCTGCCAGGGCTCACCGGCGTCCGGGTAGGCGTCCGGGTCGCCGGCGGCCTCGAAGGCCACCATGGTGATCTTGTGGGTCATGATGTGGTCGGGGTGCGGGTAGCCGCCGTTCTCGTCGTAGGTCGTGATGACCTGCGGCTTGAACTCCCGGATCAGGCGGACCAGTGGTTCGGCCGCCTCCTTCACGTCCTGGAGGGCGAAGCACCCCTCGGGCAGCGGGGGCAGCGGGTCGCCCTCCGGCAGGCCCGAGTCCACGAAGCCCAGCCAGGCCTGCTCGACCCCGAGGATCGCGCGGGCCTCGTCCATCTCCTTGGCCCGGACCTCGTGGATGTTCTCCTCGATCTCCGGCCGGCCCTGCAGCTTGGGGTTGAGAACCGACCCGCGCTCCCCCCCTGTGCAGGTGGCCACGAGCACGTCCACCCCCTGGTCGACGTACATGGCCATGGTCGCCGCGCCCTTGCTGGACTCGTCGTCCGGGTGGGCGTGCACCGCCATCAGTCGCAACTGCTCAGTCAACGCGTGCGTTCCTTCCACAATGTCTGGGCGTCCCGCGCAAACCGGTCTGCCCACCGTCTGAGCCGCTCGGTACGGGGACCGCGTCACCGCGGGACCGGCCGCCGCACCTGTCGCCGACACGGCCGAGCCCCGCCCCCGCCGGACCGGCCGTGGGCGTGCCCCTCCTATAGTGACGGACAGGAGGAGCACCGCATTCCCCCGCACCACCCGCGCGGCTCCCTCCCCACGAGAGGACTGAGCCCGATGACCGCAGGCACCCGGACGCCGCAGCTGCCCGAGGGGCGTTACGGACGGCGCGGCGACCGCGAGGCGGACCGCCGGCTCAAGGTGGTCGGTGCGGTCTGCGGAGTGCTGGCCCTGGGCCTGATCACCTGGCTGGGCGCTTCCTACCTGATCCGCGAGACGAAGATCAACGGCGCCGTGCCGTCCTTCGAGGCGGTCTCCGACACCGAGATGCAGCTGCACCTGTCGGTGCGCAAGAGCGACGGCACCGCCGGCAGCTGCACCGTCCGCTCGCAGAGCGAGAACGGCGCGGTGGTCGGGGTGGCCGACTTCCCGGTGCCGGCGGACGGCTCCGGCTACGACGCGGTGGTCAGCCTGCGCACCACCTCCCGCGGCACCACCGCCCAGCTGCTCGGCTGTACTCCCGAGTAGCCTCCCGCGGGGGGCCTCCCGCCGGTATTCGGTGGCGGCGCCGCCCGCCCGGGGCGCATATTCGATCAGGAGAGCGGGCATCCGTAGGGGAAGTCCCGCGCACCGATCCTGTACACCTCGGCGCAACGCCGATGTCAATGACGCGCCAACGACCCTCCCGCTTGTCGGCGGGAGTTGTTAGGCTCGTGGTTTCGCCCCTTCCGCACCAGCTGGTACGGGAGCGGGCGTTGCTTTGTAGTTAAGACCGATATCAGCACCACCAGACGCGCTGACGACTCACACCCTCAGCACAGCCCCAGCACCTACGAGGAGCACCCGTGACCCAGACCAGCGAGAACGTGACCTGGCTCACTCAGTCCGGCTACGACCAGCTCAAGGCCGAGCTGGACCACCTGACCGGCCCCTGGCGCATCGAGATCGCTCAGAAGATCGAGGCCGCGCGCGAAGAGGGTGACCTCAAGGAGAACGCCGGTTACCACGCGGCCAAGGAGGAGCAGGGCAAGTACGAGCTGCGCATCCGCCAGCTCACCCAGCTGCTGGAGCGCGCCAAGGTCGGCGAGGCTCCCGCCGACTCGGGCGTGGTGGCTCCGGGCATGGTCGTGACGGTCGCCTTCGACGGCGACGAGGACGACACCATGAAGTTCCTGCTCGGCTCGCGCGAGGTGGCCGGCGACGACGACCTGGACATCTACTCGCCGCAGTCCCCGCTGGGCCGTGCCATCGACGGCAAGACGATCGGCGACGAGGCCACCTACGAGCTGCCGAACGGCAAGCAGGCCATGGTCAAGATCGTCGAGGTCAAGCCCTACACCGGCTGACCCGGCCGACCGGCCCGCGCGCCCGGCTGACGAACACCGCCGGGCCCGCGCGCCGACCGATCCGCAGCGCGCGGGTACGCGCCACAGGGGTCCGCGCCGCAGCGCCGCAGCGCGCGGGTCCGCGCCGCAACGGTCCGCGCCGGCGGCCGACGAGGCCGCAGCGGCCGGCACCGGCCGGTACCGGCCCCGACCCCGCAGAACGCCGCCGAGGGCGGCCGTGGCACTTGTCCACGGCCGCCCTCGCGCGTACCCGCCCCCGGTCAGCCCACGGCCGAGCGGTACTTGCGCACCGACAGCCAGGAGAACACCGCGATGATCGCCAGCGACCAGAGCACCGACATCAGCTCCGCGTGCTGCATCGGCCAGGCGTCGTCCACCGGCCCCACCTGGTTGCCGAAGAGGTTCCGACAGGCCTGCACGGTGGCGCTGAACGGGTTCCAGTAGGCGATCCCCTGCAGCCAGCCCGGCATCGAGCTGACCGGCACGAAGGCGTTCGAGATGAAGGTCAGCGGGAAGAGCCAGATCAGCCCGGCCGAGGTGGCCGCCTCGGGGCTGCGCACCGAGAGGCCGATCAGCGCGCCGATCCAGGAGAAGGCGTAGCCGAGCAGGAGCAGCAGCCCGAACGCGGCCAGCGCGGACAGCAGCCCCTCGTGGATCCGCCAGCCGACCAGCAGCGCCACCAGTGCGAGCACCACCAGGGTGACCGCGGTCTGGACGAGGTCGGCGAGGGTGCGGCCGACCAGCACCGCCGAGCGGGCCATCGGCAGCGCGCGGAACCGGTCCACCAGGCCCTTGGACATGTCCTCGGCGATGCCGGCGGAGGCGCCGGCCGTGGCGAAGGTGACCGTCTGGGCGAAGATGCCGGCCATCAGGAACTGGATGTACGTCGAGGAGCTGGACTGCGTCCCGGGGATCTGGATCGCCCCGCCCATGACGTACGAGAAGAGCAGCACGAACATCACCGGCTGCATCAGGCCGAACACCACGATCTCGGGTATCCGGGTCATCCGCCGCAGGTTGCGCTTGGCTACCACCCAGGAGTCGTGCAGGGTGGCGGCCGCTCCCCGGCGCTGCTTGGGCACCGCCCCGCCGATGGCGTGCTCGGTGGCGGTCGTCATGTCACAGCTCCTTGCCGGCCGCGACGGCCTGCTTGTCCGGACCCCGGCCGTCCGCGCCCGCTCCGTCGTGGCCGCCGCGGCCCTTGCCGCGACCGCCGCCGCCCTTGCCGGCGGCGCCGTTCTCCTCCTCCGCCACCTCGGTGGCGTGGCCGGTGAGCGACAGGAAGACGTCGTCCAGGGTCGGACGGCGCAGGCCGATGTCGTCGATCTCGATCGAGCGGGTGTCCAGCTCGCGGATCACGTCGGCGAGCACCCGCGCACCGCCGCTGACCGGCACCGTGATCCGGCGGGTGTTGCGCTCCACGGTCGGCTCGCCCTGGGCGTACCCGGAGAGCGCGGCGAGCGCGTCGGCGACCAGGTCGGCGCGGTGCACGACGACCTCGATCCGCTCGCCGCCGATCTGCGCCTTGAGCTGGTCGGCGGTGCCGCGCGCGATCACCCGGCCGTGGTCGACGACGGCGATGTCGTGGGCGAGGCGGTCGGCCTCCTCCAGGTACTGGGTGGTGAGCAGCAGCGTGGTGCCCTGGTCGACCAGGGTCTCGATGACCTCCCACAGGGCGAGCCGGTTGCGCGGGTCGAGGCCGGTGGTCGGCTCGTCCAGGAACATCACCGGGGGGCGGACCACCAGGGCGGCGGCGAGGTCGAGCCGGCGGCGCATGCCGCCGGAGTAGGTCTTGGCGATGCGGTCCTTGGCCTCGGTGAGGTTGAACCACTCCAGCAGTTCGAGCGCGCGGGCCTTCGCCGCCCGGGCGGGCATCTGGTAGAGCTCGCCGACCATCTGGAGGTTCTCGAAGCCGGTGAGGTACTCGTCGACCGCCGCGTACTGGCCGGACAGGCCGATCAGGCTGCGGACCCGGTTGGGGTGCTTGAGGACGTCGACGCCGGCGACCACCGCGCTGCCGGAGTCGGGGCGGAGCAGGGTGGTGAGGACGCGGACGGTGGTGGTCTTGCCGGCGCCGTTCGGGCCGAGCAGCCCGAGCACCGTGCCCTCGGGGACGTCGAGGCTGACGCCGTCCAGGGCTCGTACGTCGCCGAAGGTCTTCACCAGGTTCTCGGCTTGGATGGCTGGCGCCATGGCCTGCCTCATCTCCTCGGACGGTTATGAGCGGGTCTGTCCCACTCTGCCCCGAGTGCGGGCATGCGGGCGACTCGGCTCCCGTCCTCAGGAGCAGGTGGGGGCGGCCCCGCCCCCGGCCCTACCGGGAGACCACGTACCCCGCGTCCCGCAGCTCGCCCAGCACCGCCGCGCAGTGCTCCGGCCCCTTGGTCTCCAGGTGGAGGTCCACCTCGACCTCGGTCAGCCCCAGCTGCGGGTCCACCCGCACGTGCGCCACGTCCAGGACGTTGGCGTCGACCCTCGTCAGCACCCCGAGCAGGCCGGCCAGCGCCCCCGGCTTGTCCGCCAGCCGCACCCGCAGCGACAGGTAGCGGCCGGCCGCCGCCAGGCCGTGCCGCAGCACCCGCTGCATCAGCTGCGGGTCGATGTTGCCGCCGGAGAGCACCGCCACCACCGGGCCCTCGAAGGAGTCCGGCTGCTCCAGCAGCGCCGCCACCGGGCTCGCCCCGGCCGGCTCCACCACCAGCTTCAGCCGCTCCAGCCCCAGCAGCAGGGCCCGCGAGAGCGAGTCCTCGGAGACCGTCCGGACGCCGTCCGCCAGGGTGTTCACGATCTCGAACGGGATGTCCCCCGGCCGGCCGACCATGATCCCGTCCGCCATGGTCGCGAACCGTTCCAGCGAGACCGGGCGCCCGGCCGCCAGCGAGGGCGGGTACGCCGCCGCACCCGCCGCCTGCACCCCGACCACCCGCACGTCCGGCCGCAGCGGCTTGACCGCCGCCGCGATCCCGGCCAGCAGGCCGCCCCCGCCCACCCCGGCCAGGATGGTGCGCACCTCCGGGCACTGCTCCAGGATCTCCAGCCCGACGGTGGCCTGCCCGGTGACGATGTCCCGGTGGTCGAAGGGGTGGATGAACACCGCGCCGCTCGCCTCCGCGAACCGCTGCGCGGCCTGCAGCGCCTCGTCCACGGTGGTGCCGTGCAGCCGGACCTCGGCGCCGTACTCACGGGTCGCGGCGATCTTGGGCAGCGGCGCGGCCACCGGCATGAAGACGGTCGAGCGGACCCCGAGCAGCGAGGCGGCCAGCGCCACCCCCTGGGCGTGGTTCCCCGCGCTCGCCGCGACCACCCCGCCCGCCCGCTGCACCGGCGAGAGGCCGGCGATCCGCACGTACGCCCCGCGCAGCTTGAACGAGCCGGTGCGCTGCAGGTTCTCGCACTTCAGATGGACCGGTGCGCCGACCAGTGCGGACAGGTGCCGGCTGCCCTCCATCGGTGTCACCCGGGCGACCCCGGCGAGCATCTTCTGGGCGCCGCGGACGTCGTCGAGGGTGATCGGCCAGCTGTGCATGACAGCAGCGTATGCCTTCGCGGAGCACCACCCGGGGACGTCGGACCTGTTCCCGGGCCCGCCCGGCCCGCGTACGCTGCTGGTTCTGAGCCTCTCTCACCGCACGACGATCGTGAGCCGCGATGACGACGACCTCGCCCCAGGCCACCCACCTCACCGACCCCGTGCACACCCAGCTCCAGTACCAGCTCGCCGTGTTCGCCCGCCGGATGGAACAGGTCCGCGGCTCCGACGGGGTGGCCGCCCTCGTCCGGGCCGCCTACCTGCTGCTGGAACGCCTGGAGCGGGTCGGGCCCGCCAACGTCAAGGCCCTGGCGGACGCGCTCGGCGTCGACTCCTCCACCGTCACCCGGCAGGTCGCCCCGCTGGTGGCGGCCGGCCTGGTCGGCCGGGTGCAGGACCCGGCCGACCGGCGCGCCGTACGGCTCGCACTGTCCCCGCTCGGCGCCGACCGGCTGGCCGAAGTCCGCGCCGGCCGGGCCGAGTTGACGCGGCAGCTGGTGGCCGACTGGCCACCGGAGGAACAGCGCGCGTTCTGCGCCCTGCTGGCCCGCTTCAACCACTCCATGGAGTCGTACACGGCGGGCCGGCAGAGCGCTTAGGGGCCCGGGGCCCAGGGGTCGTGCTCCGGGCGGGAGCTCAGCCCAGCGCCTGCGTGAGGTCGGCCAGCAGGTCGTCGATCGACTCGATGCCGACCGAGACGCGCACCAGGTCGGCCGGCACCTCCAGGGCCGAGCCGGCCACCGACGCGTGGGTCATCCGGCCCGGGTGCTCGATCAGCGACTCCACGCCGCCCAGCGACTCCCCGAGGGTGAACAGCTGCGCCCGGTTGCAGACCTCGACCGCCGCCTCCTCGCCGCCGTTGACGCGGAACGACACCATGCCGCCGAACGCCTTCATCTGCTTGGCGGCGATGTCGTGGCCGGGGTGCTCGGGCAGGCCCGGGTAGAGCACCTGGCTGACCTTCGGGTGGCCCGCCAGCAGCTCGGCGACCTTCTCGGCGTTGGAGCTGTGCCGGTCCATCCGGACGCCCAGGGTCTTGATGCCGCGCAGCACCAGCCAGGCGTCGAACGGGCCGGAGACCGCGCCCATCGCGTTCTGGTGGTAGGCGACCTCCTCGCCCAGCGCCGCGTCGGCCAGCACCAGGGCGCCGCCGACCACGTCCGAGTGGCCGCCCATGTACTTGGTGGTCGAGTGCACGACCGCGTCGGCGCCGAGCGCGATCGGCTGCTGCAGGTACGGGCTGGCGAAGGTGTTGTCGACCACCAGCAGCGCGCCGGCGCCGTGCGCGATCTCGGCCAGCGCGGCGAGGTCGGTGATGCCCAGCAGCGGGTTGGACGGGGTCTCCACCCACACCGCGCGGGTGTTGGGGCGCAGCGCCTCGCGGACGGTCGACAGGTCCTGGGTGTTGGCGACGGAGAACTCGACGCCCCAGCGGGTCAGCACCTTGGCGAAGAGCCGGAAGGTGCCGCCGTAGGCGTCGTTGGGGATGACGATGTGGTCGCCCGGCTTGAGGATCGTCCGCAGCAGGGTGTCCTCGGCGGCGAGGCCGGAGGCGAAGGCGAGGCCGCGGGAGCCGCCCTCCAGCGCGGCGAGGCACTCCTCCAGCGCGGTACGGGTCGGGTTGGCGCTGCGGCTGTACTCGTAGCCGCCCCGCAGGCCGCCCACCCCGTCCTGCTTGTAGGTGGACACCTGGTAGATCGGCGTGACGACGGCCCCGGTCTGGGGGTCTGCTTCCTGACCCGCGTGGATGGCGAGGGTCTCGAAGCCCTGGGGAAGCTGGTGCTCGGTCATGCTCCGAGCGTAGTCGGCGAACGGCGGGGTGCCGCCCCGAAGGCCCCGGGCGCCCCGGATCCCGGCCCCGGGAGCGGCCCCGGAATCAGCGGCGGCCCGTCCGCGTTGGAACCTCCGCAACCCTTCCCGACCAGCTGGAGCAGGCCGTGCTGTTCAACCGCCACAAGACCTCGCTCGTCCCCGCCGACCAGGCGCTGCCCGGCCGGGAGGCCCCGGCCTTCACCCTCCGCGAGCCGCACACCGTGCTCGGCCACCCGCTCACCGGCCCGTACCCGGAGGGACTGGAGGTGGCCGATTTCGGGCTGGGCTGCTTCTGGGGCGCCGAGCGGACGTTCTGGCGCCTGCCGGGCGTCTGGACGACGCTGGTCGGCTACCAGGGCGGCCACACCCCGAACCCGACGTACGAGGAGGTGTGCAGCGGTCTGACCGGGCACACCGAGGCGGTCCGGGTGGTGTTCGACCCCGCGGTGATCTCCTACGAGCAGTTGCTGAAGACCTTCTGGGAGGCGCACGACCCGACCCAGGGCAACCGCCAGGGCAACGACGTCGGCACCCAGTACCGGTCCGCGGTCTACACCCACTCCCCGGCCCAGGCGGCCGCCGCCGTCTCCACCCGGGACGCCTTCCAGCCGGCGCTCACCGCGATCGGGCTCGGCCCGGTCACCACCGAGATCGCCCCGGCCGGCCCGTTCTACCCGGCCGAGCCGTACCACCAGCAGTACCTGTCCGACGCCAAGAACCCGAACGGCTACTGCGGCCTCGGCGGCACCGGCGCCAGCTGCCCGATCGGGGTGGCCCGGACGACCGGGGCCTGAGCCCTCCGGTCCCTCCCGGGTGTCCGGCGCCGCTCCGCGGGCGCAGACTGGAAGGACCAGTAGGGCGGCCCCGTCACCCCTCCTGGTGGCGGGGCCGCCCCGTTCCCGAGGAGCCCCTCATGGCCGGCCTCATTCGCAGAAGCTTCGACACCGATCCCGAGGAAGTCCGCCCCTTCGAGGAGGGCAAGGGAGAGGTGCGTCTGGTCAATCTGGACGGCGGCGCCGTCGGACGGGGGGTGTTCGAGCCCGGCTGGCAGTGGTCGAAGCACATCAAGCCGATCGCGGGGACCGACAGCTGCCAGGCCGCCCACGTCGGCTACGTCGTCTCCGGCCGGATGACGGTCGTCATGGACGACGGCGAGCAGGCCGAGTTCGGCCCCGGTGACTTCATGATCTGCCCGCCGGGCCACGACGCCTGGGTGGTGGGCGACGAGCCGGCGGTCGTGCTGGACTGGCAGGGCTTCGGCGACTACGCCAAGCGCGCCTGAGCGCCGCCGCCCCGCCACTCCCCCGTCCCCCGTCCCTGTTCCCCGCCCCCGTTCCCCCGGGCGCGGTCAGCCCCGCCGGACCTCGTGCATGAAGCACCCGTAGTCCACCGCGCGGACGTGCACCACCGCCACCTCCGGGTCGGCGAGCAGCGCCGCCGCGCCCGCCTCGGCGGTCTCCGGGACGACCTGCACGCCGCCCAGGATGTGCCCGCGCCGGTCGTAGGCGCGCAGCACCCGCTCACCTCCGTGGAAGCCGGTCGGCCAGCCCCCGCCGGGAGCCCCGGCGCACGGCCCGTCGTGCACGAAGACCGGTCCGATCTCGTCGTACGGGCCCGGCTCGGCCCCGGTCTCGGCGGCCCAGCGGCGCAGCGGCGCGTACCCGAGCAGGGCGATCCGGTCGCCCGGCAGGGCCCTGGTCAGGCAGCAGCGCAGCGGTGCGCCGCCGGTCTCGTCGACGGAACGGACGGGGGTACGGCCCGCGTCGTCGCGCTCCAGCAGGGCGCGGTGGACGGCCGGGTCGATCGGGCGGACGGCCAGGGCGGGTTCGGTGGTGGTTGTCGTCATGCGGTCCACCTTGCCGCCGCGGCCGCGCCGGGTCCGGCGGATTTCGGCCGTCGCGTTCGGCGGCCCGGGGTGTCCCGGGCCCGGCCGGGACGGGGTCAGAGCGCGCTGCCGGCCTTCCAGTCGGCCCAGCCCATGTTCCAGCCGTTGAGCCCGTTGGACGGGACCACCGTCTTGTCGCCGGAGTTCACGACCTCGACCACGTCGCCGACCATCGAGCTCTTGAAGAACTTGTAGCCGTCGGCGCTCTGGTCCTGGCCGCCCTTGACGTCGCGCAGGCCGATGCAGCCGTGGCTGGTGTTCTGGCTGCCGAAGATCGACGGCGAGGACCAGTAGTTGCCGTGGATGAAGGTGCCGGAGGTGCTGAGCCGCTGGGCGTGCGGCACGTCCGGGATGTCGTACTCGCTGCCGAGGCCGACGGTCTGCGAGTTCATCCGGGTCTGCTGGTACTGCTCGGTGATCACCATCTTGCCGCCCCAGGTGCGGTACTCGGGCGAGCCGCCGGAGATCGCGTAGACGGCGCTCACCCGGCCGTCGGTGGTGACGGTGAGCTTCTTGGTGGCGAGGTCGGCGACGCTGGTCTGCGCCCGGCCGACGGTGAAGCGGACGTCCTTGGACTGGGTGCCGTAGACGCCCCTGGCGCCCTGGACGTCCTTGAGCCGGAGCTTGACGGTCACCTTGGTGCCCTTGGCCCAGTACTCCTGCGGCCGGAAGTCGAGGCGGGTGCTGGAGAACCAGTGCCCGACGATCTCGACGCCCGGCTCGGCTATGACGGTGATCGCCTGCTGGACGGTCTTGCGGTCGGTGACCGGCTTGCTGAAGTTGATCGAGACGGGCATGCCGACGCCGACGACCGAGCCGTCCTCGGGGGTGAAGTAGCCGACGAAGGTGTTGGCCGGGGTCGCCGTGGTGAAGACGGCGTTGGCGTCGGACTCCAGCTTGTCCTTGTCGGTGGCGGCGGCGGTCACGGTGTACTTGGTGCCGCTGGTCGGCGCGGCGGCCGAGGTCCAGCTGCCGCCGTCGGCGGAGAGCTGGCCGGCGAGCGCCTTGCCGGCGGCGTCGGTGACCTTGACCGAGGTGAGGGTGCCGTTCGTGACGGTGACCTTCACCGGGTCGCTGAAGCTGGCCGCGGTGGCGCCGTCGGCGGGCGTGACGGTGATCACGGCGACCGAGGTCTTCGGCGAGCTGGTGGCGCTGGGCGTCGCCTGGCCGCCGGAGCCACCCGCACCCGTGGTGCCGGTGGCCGGACCTCCCGTGCTGCCGCCGGAGCCTCCGCTGCCGCCGCTGCCGCTCTCGCCGCTCTTGGTGTCGTTGCAGGCCGCCAGCAGCAGGACCGGGGCCCCGATCAGGCCGGCCAGTACACCGCGCCGGCTCCAGCTGCCTCCGGCCGCCCGGCCCCGACCGTCCCCTGCCGTCACGTCGCCCACTCCCTGCTGATCATTCGGGCATTACGGATAGAGAAACGCATTCTGCGTGTTCACGGTTCCAACACCAACGGGTAGCGATCGTACGAGATGACGAAACTTACCGCCAAATATGGACAAAACGCCCGGCCTGTGAAACACAGACCGGGCGATCACGAGCCGTGACGAGCACGCCCTACTCGGCGGCCTCCTCCACGGTGTACTCGTCCCACTCGTCGCCCTCGGGGTCGAAGTCGGTCTTCGCGGACTCCCAGGTCGCCGAGGCGAGCTCGACACCCGGGACGTCGCCGAGCAGCGCCACCGGGTCGATGAAGTGGGCGAGCGAACCCGACGGGTCCACCTCGATGGCCTCGACGGACTGCGCGCGCTCGTCGTCGTCGAGGTACTCGTCCGCCGCCACCTGCTGCAGGGCGGCCGCCTTCAGCGCCCCCTCGTCGGTGATCTCGGCGATGAGCTCGATGTTGAGCCGGACGTAGCGCGGGGCGTCCTGGCCGTTCGTGTCAGTGCTGGTCATGCGTGCGAGGTTACGGGAAACCGCCCCGGGCCGAGGGGCGCGCGGGCGCCGGGAGCGACGCCGCCACGAACGGGGCACCGGCGCGGGAGCGGGGAACGCCGGCCCCGGGCCGCAGCGCCGGGGGCGAGCAGGTGGGCGCGTGAGCGGGCGGGCGAGCAGGCGAGCGGAGGAGCGGGTGGGCGGCGACACGGGAAGGGCCGGTCCCTCCGAAGAGGGACCGGCCCTGCCGCCTCCGCCGGGCTCCCCCACCCGGGAGCCGCGGAGACGCGCCAAGCGGCGCGGTCGCCACGGGAGCCGCCGCACCCTGGGACCGGCCGGAGCCGGACAGGGGCGGGACGACGGCGTCTCCCGCGGGCAAGGACACCGCCGGCCGGGTCAGGGCCGGCCGTAGTGCCCGGAGACGAACGGCGCCGCCGGGGAGCCGCTCCCGGACGGTCGTCGTCGCCTCGCTCGGCGTCTTGCCGTTGACCCCAACGATGCCGCAGCGTTGTTAAGCGCGTGCTGCGCGCAGGTGACGCCGGTGTACCAGTTCGCCCGGAAACGGAACCTCAGCCGTCCGGTCGGGGTGGGCGGCTGACTGTCCCTCGACGGCGGGCGCTCAGTGCCCGCCGCGGCTGCCGGCGAGGAAGCCGAGCAGGTCCTGGCGGGTGACGATGCCCTGCGGCTTGCCCTCCACCAGCACCACCGCTGCGTCGGCCTTCTCCAGCACCGACATCAGGTTGGTGACGGTCTCGCCCGAGCCGACCACCGGCAGCGGCTTGGACATCACCTTGTCCAGCGTGTCGGTCAGCTGGATCTCGTTCGCGAAGACGCCCTCCAGCAGCAGCTTCTCCGCCACCGAGCCGATCACCTCGCCGGCCATGATGTCCGGGTGGCCGGCGCCCGGCGAGACCACGGGCATCTGCGAGACGCCGTACTCGCGCAGCACCCGGACCGCCTCGGCGACGGTCTCGCTGGGGTGCATGTGGACGAACTGCGGGATGCCCTCGTGCTCGATGGCGTCCTTGCGGGCCAGCACCTCGCCGATGTGCGCCTCGTCGGTGGCGGACGGCAGGAAGCCGTAGTCGGCCATCCAGTCGTCGTTGAAGATCTTCGACAGGTAGCCGCGGCCGCCGTCCGGCAGCAGCACGACGACGACGTCGTCCGGGCCGAGCTTCTTGGCGACCTCCAGCGCGGCGACGACCGCCATGCCGCAGGAGCCGCCGACCAGCAGGCCCTCCTCCTTGGCGAGGCGGCGGGTCATCTGGAAGGAGTCCTTGTCGGAGACGGCGACGATCTCGTCCGCGACGCCGCGGTCGTAGGCGGTCGGCCAGAAGTCCTCACCGACGCCCTCGACCAGGTACGGCCGGCCGGTGCCACCCGAGTAGACGGAGCCCTCGGGGTCGGCGCCGACCACCTTGACCTTGCCGCCCGAGGCCTCCTTCAGGTAGTTGCCGGTGCCCGAGATGGTGCCGCCGGTGCCGACGCCGGCCACGAAGTGGGTGATCTTCCCCTCGGTCTGCTCCCACAGCTCCGGGCCGGTGGAGTGGTAGTGCGAGGCCGGGTTGTCCGGGTTGGAGTACTGGTCCGGCTTCCAGGCGTTGGGGGTCTCCCGGACCAGGCGGTCGGAGACGTTGTAGTACGAGTCCGGGTGCTCGGGGGCGACGGCGGTCGGACAGACGACCACCTCGGCGCCGTACGCGCGCAGCGTGTTGATCTTGTCGGTGGAGACCTTGTCCGGGCAGACGAAGATGCACTTGTAGCCCTTCTGCTGGGCCACGATCGCCAGCCCGACACCGGTGTTGCCGGAGGTCGGCTCGACGATGGTGCCACCGGGCTTCAGGGCGCCCGAGGCCTCGGCGGCCTCGATCATGCGCATCGCGATCCGGTCCTTCACCGAGCCGCCGGGGTTGAAGTACTCGACCTTCGCGAGCACGGTCGCGCTGATCCCCTCGGTGACCTTGTTCAGCTTGACCAGCGGGGTGTTGCCGACCAGGTCGATGATCGAGTTGTGGTACCGCACGGGGGTCCTCCCGGTCTGTGGGCATGCGAGTTCTTTTCGGTACTGCAAAGCCTAGGCCGTGCCACCGGCCCCAGCCCGCCCCTTCCTCCCCACCCCGCCCGCGGGCCACACCAGGAGCCCGCCCACCCCTTTCCACGCGCGTGCGCGGAGGCCCCCGGACCCCCTCCCGCCCCGAGCCGACGACACCCCGCTCCGCATCCTCCCCGACGGCCGTCCGGCCCCGCCCGCCGCCACGAACGGCCCACCCCCGTCGTAGCCCGGCGCCAACCCGGGTAGGAGGGGTGTACACGCATCGGCAACGGCCCCCGTCGGGGTGGCACGAGGACGCGAAGGGGGCACCGGATGCCAGGGGCACACGAGTCGCGAGCCCGGGTGGCCCGCCGGATCGCCACCGCGGCGGCGTACGGCGGCGGCGGGCTGGGCCTCCTGGGCGTGGGCCTGGTCGGCCTGCTGCTGACCGAGAGCAAGCTGGCCGTCCAGGCCATCGGCATCCTGGAGGGCGACCCGCCCCGGGCCGACGGCATCTACGGCGAGGCCTTCGCCGACACCTCCGCCGGGTCGCAGCCCCCGCTGGTGCTGGCCTTCCTCGGCGACTCCACCGCCGCCGGCCTCGGCGTGCTGCGGGCCCGCGACACCCCGGGCGCACTGCTGGCCGCGGGCCTGGCCTCGGTGGCCGAGCGCCCGGTCCGGCTGGTCAACGTGGCGTTCTCCGGCGGCCGCTCCGCCGACCTGTCCGGCCAGCTGGAGCTGGCGCTGCCGCACCGCCCGGACATCGCCGTGATCATGATCGGTGCCAACGACGTCACCCGGCACAGCCCGGCCCAGCTCGCGGTGCGCCAGCTCGGCGAGACCGTCGCGGCCCTGCGGGCCGCCGGCTGCGAGGTGGTGGTCGGGACCTGCCCGGACCTCGGGACGATCAAGCCGGTCCGCCCGCCGCTGCGCTGGGTGGCCCGCCGGCTCAGCCGCCAACTGGCGGCCGCGCAGACCATCGCCGTGGTGGAGGCGGACGGCCGGACGGTCTCCCTGGGCTCGCTGCTCGGGCCGGAGTTCGCCGCCCGGCCGGAGATGTTCGCCGCCGACCGCTACCACCCGTCGGCCCAGGGGTACGCGACGGCCGCGATGGCCGTGCTGCCCTCGCTCTGCGCCGCGCTGGGCCTCTGGCCCGAGGAGGACCGGCCGGCCGGCCGGGCGCAGGGCGAGACGGTGCTCCCGGTGGCGGTGGCCGCGGCGGCCGCGGCCGGCCGGTCCGGCACGGAGGTGGCGGCGGTCGGGGCCGAGGGCGCGGTCCGGCGCTGGGCGCTGCTGCGGCACCGGCTGCGGGTCGGCCTGCCCGGCTCCTGGGCGGCCGGGGAACCGGACGCCGGGCAGGACGCCGGCCCCGACCCCGCCCGACCCCCTGCACCGCCCCCCGCACAGGCCGCCCCGGCGCAGGTCGCGGAGGACGGCAACACGTCGGCCAGCTCACACGCCGCGGCGGGTGACGCCTGACCTACCAGACGGTAACTTTCCTCCCGGGCGCCCGTCGTCCGGCCCGCGCCCACCCGGCCCGGGGCCGTCCCGGGCACCCCGTAGCCGAAGGTCACCCAGCGAGGAGCCCGCCATGCCCGAAGCCGTCATCGTCAGCGCCGCCCGTTCGCCGATCGGCCGGGCCTTCAAGGGCTCCCTCAAGGACGTCCGCCCCGACGACCTGACCGCGCACGTCATCGGCGCCGCACTGGCCAAGGTGCCGCAGCTCGACCCCCGCGAGATCGACGACCTGATGCTCGGCTGCGGCCTGCCCGGCGGCGAGCAGGGCCACAACCTGGCCCGCATCGTGGCCGTGCAGATGGGCATGGACTACCTGCCCGGCGCCACCATCACCCGCTACTGCTCGTCCTCCCTGCAGACCACGCGGATGGCGCTGCACGCGATCAGGGCCGGCGAGGGCGACGTCTTCATCTCGGCGGGCGTGGAGACCGTCTCGCGCAGCGTGAACGGCTCCTCCGACGGCATGCCGGGCACCATGAACCCGCTCTTCGACGAGGCCCAGGCCCGCACCGCCAAGCGCGCGGCGGAGGGCGGCGGCACGTGGCACGACCCGCGCGAGGACGGCCTGCTGCCGGACGCCTACATCGCGATGGGCCAGACCGCCGAGAACCTCGCCGCACTCAAGGGCATCACCCGCGCCGAGCAGGACGAGTTCGGCGTCCGCTCGCAGAACCTCGCCGAGGCCGCCATCGAGGCCGGCTTCTGGGAGCGCGAGATCACCCCGGTGACGCTGCCCGACGGCACCGTGGTCTCCAAGGACGACGGCCCGCGCGCCGGCGTCACGCTGGAGGGCGTCTCCGGCCTCAACCCGGTGTTCCGCCCGGACGGCACCGTGACCGCCGGTAACTGCTGCCCGCTGAACGACGGCGCCGCCGCGCTCGTCGTGATGTCCGACACCAAGGCCCGCGAGCTGGGCATCACCCCGCTCGCCCGGGTGGTCTCCACCGGGGTCAGCGCGCTCTCCCCCGAGATCATGGGCTACGGCCCGGTCGAGGCCTCGAAGCAGGCCCTCAAGCGGGCCGGCCTGACCATCGGCGACATCGACCTGGTCGAGATCAACGAGGCCTTCGCCGCCCAGGTCATCCCGTCCTACCGCGACCTCGGCGTCGACCTGGACCGGCTGAACGTCAACGGCGGCGCCATCGCGGTCGGCCACCCCTTCGGCATGACCGGCGCCCGGATCACCACCACCCTGATCAACTCCCTGCAGTGGCACGACAAGCAGTTCGGCCTGGAGACCATGTGTGTCGGCGGCGGCCAGGGCATGGCGATGGTCATCGAGCGGCTCAGCTGACCTCCCGGCGTCAACCCCGAAGGGTCCAGACCACCCATTTGGAGTGACACTGCGTAATTGAGGGCCGGATCACACCGCGAGGTCGATCCGGCCCTCGATTCTTTCATTTCCGGGCCGAAAATCGACGGTGCGGAGCGGATCAACTCCGCAGCGTAGAACGGTGTTACCTAACAATTTGGGGACAAGAGCGAAAGTCACAGACAAATCAGACATTGGCCACTGCAGTAACACGCCCGTATGCGGCAGTGTGGAGACGTAACCCCGTTCCACTCCTCCCTAGGAGTACGTTCCGTGAGCGCCGTCTACACCGTCCTGCTGCTGATCCCGATCGCCGTGTCGACCGCCGTCCTCTTCCACCTCCGGGGAATCACCCGCCGGTTGGACGCCCAGGCCGCCGCCGCCGACCCGGCCCCCGCCCCGGTCGACGAGGCCGCGATACGCCGGGCCGTCGCCGAGGCCCTGGCCGCCGACCGCGAGCGGGAGATCACCGAGGCCCGGGCGTTCTGGGCCGAGCAGGAGGCCCGCGCGGCCGAGGACGCGCCGCTGTTCGACTCCCCCTTCGCCGGTGTCTTCAGCAGCGCCGAGGAGTGGCCGCTCTTCTTCCCCCGGCCGACCGGCCCGCAGGAGGCCGCCGACAACGCCGGCACCATGGACCCGGAGTTCGGCGAGGCACTGCGCTCCGCGCTGGAGGACCTGATCAACGAGGGCGGCACCCACCCCGTCCACCCCGCCGAGCCCGGCACCGACGGCGGCACCCCGCTGCGCCCCGGTCACCCGGCCGGCCACCCCTCCGGCCACCCGGCCGGCGAGACCGCCGGGGACGCCCGCGCCCGGCGCGAGGCGGACCTGCTGGCCACCGGCCTGGAGGCCGGGCTGCTGGACACCGAGTCGGCCGTCGAGGAGGCCCCGGTGGCCGCCCCCGACCCGCGCCGCCACCCCTCGCACCCCGACTTCGTGCCCAGCCAGGCGCCGTCCCGCGAGTGGACCGACACCCGGCTGACCGCGCTCGCCGAGGAGGGCACCGCCCTGGTCGACGTCCGCCCCGGCCCGCTCGGCACGCTGGACGTGTACGCCTTCGCCGACGGCACCACCCTCTGCGTCGCCCCGGGCGACCGCGAGGCCGCCTACCGGCTGATCGACGCCGTCCGGGCCGGCGAGAACGTCCGGCTGCTCGGCGGCTCCCGGTTCTCCGGTTCCTACTCGCTGACCTTCTCCACCGACGAGGACGCCGTGTACGTGCTCGCCGACCGGGTGGTGGCCAGCATCTGACGCAGTGACGGAGAGGCCGGCCGGGTCAAGGGGTTACCGACCCGGCCGGCCTCCGGCATGTCCGGGGCCGGGACGCCCCGCGGGCGGGCGGGCGGGGCAGGGCAGGGCAGGGCAGAGCCTGGTCGGGGACCGGCGTTCAGCCGCAGAGCGCGGCCGTCTCCGCCACCCGGGCCGACGCCTCGGCCCGCACCGCCGCGACGGCCACCGGGCCGCCGAGCTCCGCCGGCAGCGCCACCTCCCCGTCCTCGGGCAGCGCCGCCAGTGCCGCCACCAGGTCGTGCCCGACCACCGCGAGCTGGTCGCCGACCGCGAACGCCCCGGCCTCCGGGAGCTCCCGCACCGGCCCGCCCTCGGCCGCCTGCGCCGCCGTGGCCAGCCACCGGGCCAGTGCCAGCGCGGCCGCCGTCCGCGTCGGGTGGCCGGGGACGACGCCGTGCAGCCGGCTCTGCGGCATCGAGCGGAACCGGTCCGCCAGGGCGTCGACGGCTTCGGCCAGGGTCTTCTCATCGGGCATGCCGCGAGCATACGGCCCGGTCCGCGGGGAGGTTCCCGCAGGAAAGCCGCCGGGCCCCGGAGCGAGTGCTCCGGGGCCCGGCGGCAGTGTGCGCGAGTCGCGCGGGACGCGCGGGGACTAGTGAGCTGGTCTTGAGATCTGCGGTCGCCACGTGAGTCGCTTTGCGTCGCAGTTTCAGCGTTCTCGTTGCGGCAGGTGGTGACGTGGGGTCAGCTCTGAGGTCTGCTGTCCGTATGGGTGACAGCAGACTGCAGCCGCTGATCTTGTCCGATGTCGAGCGGCTGACTTTGCAGGGATGGGCGACCCGGCGCAGGACCGCCCAGGGGCTCGCGATGCGCGCGCGGATCGTGCTGGCGTGCGCGGAAGGCGGCAGCAACGTCGCGGTGGCGGCCCGGCTGGGGGTGAACCGGGGCACGGTCAACCGGTGGCGGGCCCGGTTCCTGCGCGAGCGCCTGGACGGCCTGGCCGACGAACCCCGGCCCGGAGTCCCCCGCACCATCACCGACGCCCAGGTGGAGGAGGTGGTGGTTCGCACGCTCGAGGAGACGCCGGAGGGCTCCACCCACTGGTCCAAGCGGGAGCTGGCCGCGAAGGTCGGCATCTCACCGTCGAGCGTGCTGCGGATCTGGCGGGCTTTTGGGCTGCAGCCCTGGCGGACGGAGACCTTCAAGATCTCTCCGGACCCGCTGCTGATCGACAAGATCCGGGACGTGGTCGGCCTCTACCTGGCCCCTCCGGCGAACGCGGTGGTGTTCGCGGTGGACGAGAAGCCGCAGATCCAGGCCCTGGAGCGGACCGCTCCGGTGCTGCCGATGGTGCCCGGGACCCCTGAACGCCGCAGCTTCGACTACGTCCGCCACGGCACCGTGGACCTGTTCGCCGCACTGAACGTCGCCACCGGCAAGGTCATCAGCCGGCTGTCCGCCCAGCACCGCGCCGTCGACTTCCGGGACTTCCTCGAGGAGATCGACCGCCAGGCCGAGCCGGGCCTGGCGGTCCACGTGATCTGCGACAACCTGTCCACGCACAAGTCGCCCGTGGTGCACCGCTGGCTGGTGGCGCATCCCCGCGTCCAGCTGCACTTCACGCCGACGTACTCGTCCTGGATCAACCAGGTCGAGCGGTGGTTCGCAGAGCTGGAACGGCGCTGTCTCGAGCGCGGCGTGTTCTGCTCGCTCGACGACCTGAAGACCGCGCTTGAGGACTGGATCATGCACTGGAACGACAGCGCCCACCCGTTCAAGTGGAGCAAGACCGCCGACCAGATCATCGACCGAATCTGCCGCTACTGCTCACGCATCTCCGGACCAGCTCACTAGTCGTCGCCGCGCAGGATCGCGATCAGCCGGAGCATCTCGACGTAGATCCAGACCAGCGAGAGGGTGAGCCCGAAGGCGGCCCGCCAGGCCTCCTTCTGCGGCGCGCCGTGCGCGATGGCCTCCTCGACCGCGGCGAAGTCCAGCGAGAGGAAGAAGGCGCCGAGGCCGATGCCGAGCAGGCCGACCACGATGCCCAGCGGGCCGGAGCGCAGGCCCATGTCCGCGCCGAACAGCGACGCGACCATGTTGACCATCAGCAGCAGCACGAAGCCCATGGCGATCGCGATGCCGATCCGCGTGTAGCGCGGGGTGACCCGGATCCGGCCGGACTTGTAGGCGATCAGCATCGCCGCGAAGACCGCCGCGGTGCCCAGCACCGCCTGGATCGCGATGCCCGGCAGGGCGGTGTTGAGCACCTTGGTGATCACACCGAGCGCGACGCCCTGCAGGCCCGCGTAGGTGAGGATCAGCGGCGGGCTGACGCTCCGCTTGAACGAGATCACCATGCCGACCACGAAGGCGACCAGCGAGGCGCCGACGGCGAGGCCGTAGTTCCGCTCCGGGAGGGCGAACCAGGCCAGGCCGCCCGTGGCGACCAGGGTGAGCAGCGTCATCGCGGTGCGCGCGACGACGTCGTCGAGCGTCATCCGGCCCGTCTCCAGCGGACCGGCGGACGGCGCCCGGTACATCTCGACCAGCTGCTCGTCGGTCAGCGGGGCGGGGCCCTGCGGCTGCTGCGCGTAGGGGCTGCCGGCGTACGGGTTGTTGCCGTACGGGTTGTTGCCGTAGGGGTCGGTCGCGGACGGGCTCCCGGCCGGCGGGGTCTGGGTGGTCCCGAAACCCGCGTAGCCGGACTCGCGGGTGAAGGATCCCTCCCGCGAGAAGACCGGGTTGCTGCTTCTCATTGCTCATTCCCTCCGTGGCGGCACTGCACCGCCCGAACCACAAGGGTAATGGCTTGGCAAAAAAACCAACATCCGCCGCGAGGAGGATCCGGCGGGGAACGTCCGGCGGGGACGCCGGTCGGCGTCCCCGCGGGTCGGTCAGTGCCCGGAGCCGGACTCGAACCGGCACGGCCTCACGGCCAAGCAGTTTTAAGCTGCCCGTGTCTGCGTTCCACCATCCGGGCGTCCTGTGGACCCGGCCTCGCCTGCGGATCGGAGAGCAGCGCTCCACCCCCGTGCGGGCCACCCCTGAGCCTAGTCTCCCGGCCTCCCCTTTCGCATGTTCCGAGCCAGGGAAGTTGTCATGTTTCCTTGCCATCTGACGAACAGTTCGTGATTTGGCCATCCGAGGCGTGCGATCCGGCCACCGGCATTCCGGTCAGGGTCGGTGTCATACCGCAGGAGGAGGGCGTCAGCTGGGCGTACGCCCAGCGGTGGTCAGGCCAACCGTCCGGCGGAGCGACGAGAAACCATGATCACGTGGTCGAGCATGGAGGTACGGCTGGACGCCCCTGGGAGGGGGCCCCGGCCGGCCAACGACTTCCCGGCACCGCCCGGGCCCGTCCTGCCCGCGACCACAAGGAGCACCCCGTGACCACGTCGACCGCAACCGCCGTCCGCACCGGCCGGGCGGCCGCCCGCGCCACCGGCCTCAACAAGGTCTACGGGGAGGGCGAGACCCGCGTCGTCGCCCTGGACAACGTCAGCGTCACCTTCCCGCAGGGCGAGTTCACCGCCATCATGGGCCCCTCCGGCTCCGGCAAGTCCACCCTCATGCACTGCATGGCCGGCCTCGACACCGTCTCCTCCGGCTCCTCCACCATCGGCGACACCGAACTCGTCGGCCTCAA